>JBNJDR010000004.1:0-87523 GCA_051745085.1 Bacillota bacterium
CTTCCAGATCGATCTTAAAAATCCTGCAGAGTAAAATCATCATCAATTATTTCAAAAATATCTGTTAAACCTGAACTTACATAAACATCTTGATCATTAGTGACAAATACGATCTCTACCTCTTCAAGTGATTCAATTAATTCCATCCCTGCTTCTAATCCCATGACAAATATACCGGTTGAAAGGGCGTCGGCTTCAACTGGATCCTGAGAAACTATTGTTGTGCTGGCTATTCCATTATCTACATTTTTCCCGGTAAAGGGACTGATTATATGATGATAAGTTTTACCATCTTCTTCAAAATATCTTTCATAATCACCTGAAGTAGTTATAGCAAGTTTATCAGAAAAATAATTAGATTCCGCAGTTATTACTCCCATTAAGGCTCCTCTATCTGAACTGGGATTTTGCACTCCAATTTTCCAGGGGGACTGATCTGGTTTAGTCCCAATCAAAACGATATTACCACCTAAATTTACAAAAGCAGTTTCAACCCCATTATCCTGCAGAGACTCCGCAGCCAGTTCAGCAGCGTAACCCTTAGCAATAGCACCCAAATCGATCATCATTCCTGATTTATTAAAGAAAACAGTTTTATTTGAATGATCAATATTTAATTCTTTATGATTAACCAGGGGAAGAATCTCTTCAATTTCATCATTGGTAGGTACTGAAGGCCCGTCATCACTCCCCCAGCCCCAGAGCTTAATTAAAGAACCAATAGTAGGATCAAAAGCTCCCTCGGTAATTTCAGCATGTTCAAGAGCCTGTACTAATACTTCATAAGTATGTGTCCCTAATTGAGCAGGTTCTTCATCTGCAGTTTCATTAATCTGAGCTATTTCACTTTCCTCATTATAAATATTGAATAATTCATCGATCTCTTTTACTTCATCAAAGGCAGCATCCACCGCTTCTTTTTTATCAGAATCATAAATCCGAATAGTATTAATCGTATCTAGAATCATTTCAGTATCTTGATATTCTTCCAGATCTTCCACTGCTTTATTTTCATCCTGCTGGAGAAAAAAACCAACACCTACAATTACTAAAATTATTCCTACCGAAACTATAGTCATCACTTTACTGTTCATTTACACCGGTCCTCCTCTTACTTGTAAAACTTGTATAAAAAAAGTTTTAATCTATTAAAGATTCTTTTCAAAAAAATACTCTTATTAGTCTTTATCAAGGATGCTACAAAGTAAACCCTGTCGTCATCGTAACTACATCTAGAAAAAGAAGTAGACCGATAACAGTACACAGAAGTATATCCTGCTGCCAACAAAGCCCGCTTAACTTCTTCCGGATGATATCCCTTTTCAGTATGAATCTCCTCATATTTATCGCCCTCACCATCGAACTGGATTGATAACCTGGCCTGCCAGATTCCTTCTTCTGGATATACAATATCCTGCCAATAACATACAAAATCATCTTCAAAAAACTTTGTCGTTCCAGGTTCGATAGAAATTAATCTCTCTCTTGTGTTTAAATCAAAAATAAAACAGCCATGGGGTTGGAGCACCTTTTTAACCTGGATGAACACTTCTTTAAGTTCATTAGTATCTAAAACATAATTTAAACTATCAAATATCGAGTAAACTAGATCATAACTTTTATGCTCAGGAATATTCAAAAAATCCCTATGATAAAATTCAGGTTCCAGTTCAAAACCATTTAATTTATTTCGGGCAATTTTTAACATTTCTTCAGATGCATCGAGACCATCTACTGGTATTTCATCTTTTATGAAGTGGACCATCATGTTCCCTGTACCGCAGGCCAACTCCAAAACTGAGCCCGGGGTTTTAAAATTATGATAATCCAATAATAAATGGATGTAACTATACCAGAGACGGTAAGGAATCGGAGACATGACTTTATCATATATCCGGGCAAATGATTCCTTATAACTCTGAGTTTGAGCTGACATAGAATTTCACCTCAATCAAAATCTAAATTAGATAACATCTTCAATAAAGTTTTTAATAATACTCTTCCCTTTTTTATCTTTTATTGAAGTAAAAATAAGTTTATCTTGAGAAATATCCAAAAGATCTGGAAGTCTCTTTTTCTGGGCTTCAAAATCTTTTCTCTTAAGTTTATCTGTTTTAGTAGCTGCTATAATATAGGCTATATTGCTAGCTTTCAGCCAGTTAATCATCATCATATCTTCATCGCTGGGATCATGCCTGGCATCTATTATTTGGACCACTGCCTTTAAATTGGATCGATAATTTAAGTAATGATCTATCAACTCATTCCAATTAGCTTTTACCTGCTTGGGCACTTTAGCATAACCATACCCAGGCAAATCAACCAGGCAGTATCTATCATCAATATTAAAAAAGTTTATCGACCTGGTCCTCCCTGGAGTTGAACTTGTTCTTGCAACCTTCTTTCTTCCTAACACCAGGTTTATCAGGGTAGATTTCCCCACATTCGAACGTCCTGAAAAAGCTATCTCTGGAAACTGATGGCGCGGATATTCACCTGGTTCAAAAACACTTGTTATAAATTCTACTTTTGCTGCCATTTAAAAACACCCCCTAATTTAAAAAGAGATAATACTACTCAGGTCTCCCCTTTGGTATTATCTCCTGATAGATAAATTTAACTACTAGGCACTTTCTTCCCTATTATCCTCATGCCGAATCAATTTAGGAAGAACACCATCTTCTACAACTTCTTTATTTATAATACATTTTATAACATTCTCTTCTGAGGGTAAGTCATACATTATATCTAATATTGCTGACTCAACTTCAGACCTTAGACCTCTAGCTCCAGTATTTCGGGACAGAGCTTTATTAGATATTGCTTTTAACGCTTCTTCAGTAAATTCAAGTTCAATATCATCCATGGCAAAGAACTTTTTATACTGTCTTACTAAAGCATTTCTTGGCTCTGTAAGAATTCTTACCAGATCCTCTTCTTCCAGTTGATCTAAGGTTACTAAAATAGGCATTCTCCCAATAAACTCTGGAATTAAGCCGTAATGTAACAGGTCCTGAGGTAGTATCTCTTTCAAAGTTTCCCCAAGATTTTCTTTCTCTGCTTTCTGTTTAATATCGGCTCCGAAACCTAGATTTTTATTTGATACTCTATTCTCGATCATCTTGTCCAGGCCGTCAAAAGCGCCACCTGCAATAAATAGTATATTTGAAGTATCAATTTGAATAAACTCCTGATGAGGATGCTTGCGCCCTCCTTGAGGAGGTACTGAAGCTACAGTGCCTTCTAATATTTTAAGCAGAGCCTGCTGAACGCCTTCGCCAGAAACATCCCTGGTTATGGAAGGATTCTCTGATTTGCGGGCAATCTTATCTATCTCATCTACATAGATAATACCCTTCTCTGCTTTTTCTATATCATAATCAGCAGCTTGAATAAGTTTTAGCAGAATATTTTCTACGTCTTCACCAACGTAACCAGCCTCTGTTAAGGAAGTAGCATCTGTAATAGCAAAAGGTACATCTAATATCCTGGCCAAAGTTTGAGCCAATAGAGTCTTACCACAGCCGGTCGGACCTATTAACATGATGTTACTCTTTTGCAGTTCAACATCATCAATCTTCATGTCAGAGTTTACTCTTTTATAATGATTATAAACCGCTACTGCCAGAGACTTTTTTGCTCTATTTTGACCTATTACATACTCATCTAATATCTCTTTAATTTCCTTTGGTTTTGGAACTGTCTCAAAAGTAAAGCTTTGTTCCTGTCCTAATTCCTCTTCAATAATATCATTGCACAGGTCGATACATTCATCACAGATATATACTCCGGGACCTGCCACCAGTTTTTTTACCTGTTCCTGCGATTTACCACAGAATGAACATTTTAGTTGTCCTTTTTCATCACCAAATTTAAACATTAAATCACCTCACTGGAGAAATTAATTATTATCTTTCTCCTGTAATTCATTTCTCGATATAACCTCATCAATAATACCATAGTCTTTCGCATCTTCAGAAGACATAAAGTAATCTTTCTCTATATCTTTATCAATTTTTTCTGCAGACTTGCCTGTGTGTTTACTCAAAATGTCATTTAATATCTTGCGCATATTCAATAACTCGTTGATCTGAACCTCGGCATCACTTGCTTTGCCTCGAGCGCCTCCCATAGGTTGATGGATCATAATCCGACTATAAGGAAGGGAATACCTTTTATTTTCTGCACCAGCAGCCAGTAACAAGGCACCTGCACTTGCTGCCTGCCCCATACAAATTGTAACAACATCCGGCTTAATATACTGCATTGTATCATATATAGCTAGTGCTGCTGTAACGCTACCACCAGGGCTGTTAATATAAAGATAAATATCTTTATCCGGATCTTCTGCTTCTAAAAACAGTAATTGAGCGATGATTACATTAGCCATATTATCCTCAACTGTTGAACCAAGAAAAACGATTCTGTCTTTTAGCAGGCGAGAATAAATATCATATGATCTTTCGCCGCGGTTTGTCTGTTCAACTACCATAGGTATCAAACTCATATATTCTAAACCTCCTGAACTCTTATTATTCAAGCTACTAATATCATTTTAATTGTTTTCTAACAAGAAATCAATAGTTTTTTCCATACGAAGACCATCTTTTAAGGTATCTAACTGCCCCTGCATCTGCATAAAGGCTTTTATCTGTTCAAAATCCTGCTCATGTGCTTCGGCAATTTCTTTTATTTTTTCATCTACTTCTTCATCAGTTATTTCAATGTTTTCTTGATCAGCAATTGCCTCCAGGACCAGATTGTTTTTTGCTCTTTTTGCAGCCTGTTCTTTATTATCTTCTCGCCACTCATCTTGAGAACTACCCATATATTTAAAATAGTCTTCTAAATCAATCCCCTGTGATTGTAAATTTTGAGCCATTTGCTGCATCATCATATCTAATTCTTGTTCTACTAAAGTTTCTGGTACTTCTACTTCTGCTTCTTCTGAAACTTTCTCAACAACTTCATTTTCCAGTTTTCTTTGAACATCCGATTCTTTTTGCTCAGTTAATCTATCTCTAATATCTTGTTTATATTTTTCAATCTCATCAAACTCACTCACATCTTTTGCAAACTCATCGTCGATCTCCGGCAATTCTTTAACCTTAATTTCTTTAATTGTAACTTTAAAGATCGCATCCTTACCGGCTAAATCTTCAGCCTGATATTCTTCAGGAAAGGTAACTTCAATATCATAAGGTTCATCGCTTACTTTTTTGCCGATAAGTTGGTCCTCAAAACCCGGGATAAATTGACCTGAGCCAATTTCTAAAGTGAATTCTTCGGCCGACCCGCCGGGAAAAGGTTCTCCATCTACAAATCCTTCAAAATCAATAACAACCTGATCGCCCTCCTGTACAGTATCTCGATCTACCGAAACAAGTTGAGCCTGTTGTTCTTGTTGTTTTCTTAATACCGACATTATATCCTCTTCATTAACTTCTACTTCTTCTCTTTCCAGATCAAAACCCGAATACTCTCCCAGGTCTACTTCAGGTTTAACTTCAACTATAGCTGTGAACTTAGCAGGTTCATCTTCGGCGATATAAAAGTCTTCGATGTCCGGTTGAGAAATCGGCTCTATATCCGCTTTTTCAACAGCTTTAGTATAATTAGCAGGTATAATTATATCAAGAGCATCTTTATGCAAAACCTCTTTGCCGTATTTTGCTTCCAAAACTTTCCTGGGTACTTTCCCCTTTCTAAAGCCGGGTAAAGATACTTCCTTTCTCACTTCTCTATATGCCTTTTCTAAAGCTTCATTAGTCTCATCTATGTCTACAGTAACCTCTAACTTTATTTTGTTTCCTTCTAACTTTTCAATTTCAAATTCCATAATCAGATGATCCCCTTTCCTTTCTGTTTTCATTTTCTCTTTTATCCTGAAAAATATTAACAAATCTATATTTTAATAATCCCCGTATCGGCAGCATGCCAAAACGGGGGTCTAATAATCACAAAAATAAAATGGTGCGGAAGGGGGGACTCGAACCCCCACAGGCTATGCCCACTAGATCCTAAATCTAGCGCGTCTGCCAATTCCGCCACTTCCGCCTAAAAATCAACTCGCTTTTAGAACTGAAAACCATAATAATATTAGCACACTAACCACTTAATGTCAAGGATCGCCTTCAATAAATATTTGGGTTGACTGGCCGTATTATATATATTATACTTGCTAACATAAAGGAAAATATTAGGGAAGGCTCAAGGAAGGCTGAGAGGAAAATCATGGCCAGATCCGTCATCCCGCTCAATTTATACTAAAATATCCGGGGCCTAGTATTTATTGGAAACTTTGGTTATAAATTTGGCTGCTTTATTCCTGGACTGCTCATAGCTGAGTTAGTTTTATTTGCTCTCTTTAACCGCCCCTGATCAAACAATAATTATAGATTGAAAACCATTTTTTAAGGAGCAGAAAAATGTATAAAAATGATATCTTTAAGGAAATAGCCGAATTATTAAATTCCCGCCAGGAAAAGCCTATCAATGTTTGGGATAATTATGCAGTCTTTTTACCTCTTGTCTATGATGAAAATGATAATTTGGCCTTGCTTTATGAAGTAAGGGCAAGAAATCTTTCCACTCAACCTGGGGAAATTTCTTTTCCAGGAGGGAGAGTTGAAAAAGGTGAAGTCCCAGCTCAAGCAGCCATAAGAGAAACCTGCGAAGAACTGGGAATTAAACTTAACCAAATAAGTCCATTAGGTAAGTTAGACTATTTAATCACCCCTTATAATTTTGCAATCTATCCTTATGTGGGGTATCTAAAAAGCACTTCTGCTGCCAATATTAATGAAAGGGAAGATTTGGATGAAATAGAAAAGGTATTCACGGTGCCGATAGATTACTTCTTAAATAATGCACCAGAAAGTTATGAAGTTGATGTGATAACTAAGCCAACTGAAAATACTGAGTTCCCCTTTCACTTGATTCAGGAAGGTCAGAACTACCAATGGAGAGAAGGTAAATATTCAATCTTGTTTTATCGATATGAAGATAAAATAATATGGGGCTTTACCGCCCTGTTTACAGCAAATTTAATCGAACTTGCTGGAGATATATTTCATGCTCTAAAAAAATAAAGCTAGTTCTCTCTCAGAATTTTCTTTAGAATCTGAAGCATGAACTAAATTATCAGGCACCATTGTACAGGATAAATCCCCTCTTATGGTACCGGCATCTGCTTCTAGTGGGTTTGTACTCCCAATTATTTTTCTCATCTTTTTAATAGTTCCTTCTGGACCTGATAATTTTAAAGCTATTATCGGAACCGAAGCCATATGCTTTATTAAACTCGAAAAAAAATCTTTACTTTCATGTTTACGGTACAATTCAGACATGATCCGACTGCTGTACTGCTTCATCTTTAATTCTTCTATGCTCAAATCCACTTCTTCGATTCTTCTAATTATTTTTCCTACCAACTTCCTAAGCAAAATACCACTCATCTAATTTTTTTCTTAAAGTTCCTTCATCACGGCCAGAATAAAAATATTCAGGTATTTTAATTTTATCTCCTTGATATTTATCTAAATCAGTTAAGATATCTTCTAGTTTTCGATAATAACCTTCAGCGGTTTTTCCCCATGTATACTTAGCTTTAACCCTCTTTAAGCCTGCTTGATGATATTTCTTCCAGAGACCTGCTGTCCTATAAAGCTCTAAAATCCCCTGAGCTATGTCCTGAGGATCTGCTGGATCGATCAAAATCCCAAAATCCTCCCCATCGTCCCGCATGATTTCTTTTGGGCCACCGTTTTCAGTTGCTACTACGGGCAGACCCGAGGCCATAGCTTCTATAGGAGCAAGCCCAAAGGGTTCATAAAAAGCAGTTAATGCAAATACTGATTTTTTCTCAGCTAGAACTCTATAAGTGGAGGCAAGTTCCTTCTGACTGCTCAAAGAAAACATGCTCACTTTACCCTTCAGATTGTTCTCCTGAACTATTTGCATGATCTCATCCAAAATTTCTTTTTCATAACCGCTTGCTTTAGAATAATCTTCGAAAGGGTTATCTATTCCTCTTAATGTAATGACAAGATTCACTTTATTTTGCAGGTTTTGATTACCTGCAAAGGCTTTTACTAAACCCAGATGATTCTTTTTGGGATCAAGACGACTGGCTGCTATTACTGCAGGTTTATCTCTTCTGGGAGGTTCGATATCCCTTTTTAACATATCATCAATTTTAGCTCTGATCTCCTTATCTTCAGGACCTGATTCACGATAAAAAATATCAGTATTTACACCTGGAGGCACCACTGTAAATCCTAAAGAATCATCTAAAGGGGCAGCGCCCCGATAAGCGGGATGGCTATACTGGCTCTCTTTTTCTTGAGAGGTAGAAACAAAATTGGTAGCAGAGTTATTCATGCTGATCCTTTCAGCGGCAATTCTGAAATGAAATTTATATTTTCCCAGCATTTCAGACAGATTATTGTGATTTACATTTAATTTATCCATCTTCTGGGCACCTAAAGAATGGGCAGTAAAAGTAAAGGGTATAGAAGTTTCAGCCTCAAACATGGCACCTGATAATCCACCATCTCCGTAATGAGTGGTAATAATTTCAGGAAACTCCCCTAAATCATGATAATATTTTTTGATCGCCTGAACATAATCATACAAATGAGGCCATAATTTTTCTTTATTTAAAAATTCAGATCCTCCAAAAGGAAGCCTAATTATTTTAACCCTATCTTCACCTGGATAGCTAGCTACCTTGCTAGAAAATTCAGGCCAATTAGGATCATCAATCTTTCTTGTCAAAATATCCACTTTTAAATCAAATTTTTTAACTATAGCTAAAGCTAGTTCTTTAACATATACCAGCTGCCCTCCAAAATCGGGATGTTCCGTCCAATAACTATCCTGGGAGTCAAAATTACCCTGGGGATTAAAAAAAGCAATCCGTCTGATTTTCACTATAGCTCACCTCTATCCATTAAGATTATATTTCTCAATTATTACAGCTATATTTGGTAGATCTATGATTGCTCCGACCGCTTTGATCACTTCAGCCGCCACAGCATTCCCTATTTTAACTGACTTATTTATAGTATAACCAGATAAAAGCCCCGTGTAAAATCCAGACCAGAATGCGTCTCCTGCTCCCGTAGTATCTACAACCCTGGCTGCTTCGGTGTTAAATTTCCTCATATTTTTATTGTCTGAAATTATCACGCCTTTTTCCCCTAAAGTCAGAATCACTAATTTACATCCTGCTTCATGAAAAAATTTAATATATTCTTCTTTAGTTGCAGTTCCAAAAATGGCTTTAGCATCGTCCAAAGAGGGTTTTATAACATCTATTTTACTAAAAAGATCTTGAATATATCCTATACCATGACCTTCACCTTCCCAGAGTTTTGCTCTATAATTAGGATCTAGAGCAATAAGCTTATTTTTATCTTTAGCAATTCGAATAATTTTTTCTATCGCTCGTCTGCTTGTGGAAGCAGATAAAGCAAAAGTAGAAAGATGAACTATTTTTGTTTTTTGAATATCCGCAGGCTCTATATCATTACTTTCAATATACTTATCAGCACCTCTATAAGCAATAAATCTAGGAGAATCTTTCCCACTCGTAACCAGAACTATCGTTGTATTATTTTCGCTATCTACTTTCACACCATCAATCAAAACACCCCGCTTTTTTAGGGTAGTGATTAAATACTCACCGATACCATCGAACCCTACTCTACTAATTAAAGCTGATTTTTTACCTAGGGCTGCCAGATTCATAGCAATATTTGCAGGAGATCCACCAAAATGACGTTTATATTTTTCTGCTTCTGCAAGAGATGTTACTTTTTCTTCTGTGATTAAGTCAATTAAAACTTCGCCTACAGCAAGTAAATCAACAGGAGATTCCGGGAAAAAAACTGGCTTATCTAACTGAAAATCCATTTATACTCATCCCTTCTTGCTTTATAAATAATATGTTAATTTCATCTTTACTGCAAATGCTTTTTCTGATGAAAATAAATCAACCCAATTAAGAAAATACTAAAAGCCAGAACTAACCAGCTTAAATTATAGTTGCCGGACAGATCAGCAATCAAGCCAAAGATAGGGGGACTAACTATAACACCTGTACGCAAAAATATTAAAGCAAGTCCTGTTGCAATACCTGTCTTTTCCGAACCAACGCATTCACCAATAAAAGTAAAATAAAGACCCATCCAGCCCATACCAGTCATGCCCAGCAGAAAAGAAAATAAAAATATCAGTCCCAAATACTCAGGCAGTCTCCAAACGAACAGGCCAAATATAATCAACATTGTAATAGTAGCGGCAAGAAGAAATTTCAAAGCAGGATCCCTCTCACCAGAAAAGGCTTTATCACTTACTATCCCCCAAAAAGGACGGCCAACAATTCCCCCAACTTGTAAAACTCCTAAAGATAAACCAGCAATAGCAGCACTAAACCCTAAATCTAAAGTAAGAAAAAGAGCAAAATGCGCTGGAATAGCTCCAATCGCTGTACCAAAGCCCAGGCCTAACAAACACAGCAAAAAAAGTTCTTTATTGGCTAACAAATTTTTTAATCTCGAAAAAATTGGTTGATCGTTTTTGGTTAAGGAGGAAGTGTTTCGATCCTTTAAAAATATAATGATTATACCTCCAACCACTATAGCTAAAATTCCAGAGATAGCTATAGCCTTTCTCCAGCCGAAATTTTCAGCAAATAAGGGTAGTAAACTGGCTCCAACAAAACCACCAATACCCCCACCAGATTGCATTATCCCCATAGAAATAGCTCTTTTTGATTCATCAACACCTTCAATAATTGCTTTATTAACAGATGGAGTTATTATACTAAAGCCAAAACCACAGATTAAAGCAAATAGCAACAAAATTGTATAAACTGGAGCAAAACTATGAAAAATCATCATAACCCCAACACTAAAAACTCCAAGAAGCATACCTTTTCTAGCACCATAATTATCTACTATATTACCACTAAATACAGCTGCTCCAGTAGCAGAAATAAAGAAAAATGTTGTATAAAAACCTGCTTGAGTTCGACTTAAATTAAAATCAGCTTGAATAAACGGCATAAGAGCTAGAATACCCTGAATATTAATAGATGTGGCAAAATAAGCTGAAGATAATAATAACAAGTAATTCCATTGAATCTTTAATTTTCGGGTTTTAGACATTTTAATACCTCTTTCCCACAACTGCTTAACTGATTATATGATTGTGAAATAATAGATACCGGTTAAAGCTAATATACCTACTGCCGTGACAAAGATGAAGCAATCATTAAACTTGGCATATAAGGGGAAACAAAATACCAGAGATGCCGATAATATATGTTTAAAGAGGTTAATCTCTCTCTGGACATACTAATTTCTTTTCCAATGGGTTCAATAATCGGGGCCGAAAAAACTGCTCCTCCCGGCATAGGTAAAACACCTATGACTGAAGGTATTGCTGTAATTATTAAAAATCTGTAACAGATTCTAAAAGTGTAGAAAAAAAAGATCTTAAATTATTTGAGATATCTGGAGTTGAAGTAAAGCCTACTACAATAGCCCCTAGTAACATTGCAACCCCTAGATTGTACTGCCTGGTTAAAAGAACTATTACTAAAATGAATGAAAATAAAATCCCTAATAGGGGGAGCATAAAATGACCTCCTCTAATATAGAAGAAAGCAGCCGACAAAAACCGCCGGCTACTCTGGTAAATACAAGATAATATTTTATTGTTTATTTGCCGCCCTTATAGTATGGTTCTCCCGAAGCTTTTGGTGGAATTGCTTTCCCAATAAATCCAGCTAAGACTACGATCGTTAATACATATGGGATTGAACTTATCAATTCCGAGGGAATAAAAGCAAATTCAACTCTAACAGCAACTGCTTCGGCATAACCAAATAACATTGCAGCTCCTAATGCTCCAACTGGATGCCATTTACCAAAAATCATAGCCGCCAGGGCTATAAACCCTCTACCTGCGGACATTTCTCGAACAAAAGCACTTCCGTCGCCAATAGATAAATGAGCTCCAGCTAAGCCAGCTAAAACACCACTAATAACAACACAGATAAATCTCCATCTATTCACATTAACTCCTAATGTATCTGCTGCACTTGGATGCTCACCAATTGCCCGAATACGCAAGCCCCAGTGAGTTTTATATAAAATAAACCAAACTATAGGAACCATAACCAAAGCAATATAAGTTACAGGATTAAAGCGAACATCCAAGAGTCTATAAGCAGGTAATCGAGTGACTCGAGGGGAAGTTCCTGCTACCCCAAAGAAAACCTGTAACAAAAAAATTGTAATTCCAGAGGCAAAGATGTTAATACCGGTACCTACGACTATTTGATTAGCCTTTAAGGTTACACATACTGTCGCGTGTATTAAAGCCAGCATACCTCCAGCGATCATAGCGTAGACTAGTCCCATCCAGGGGTTACCAGTATATGCGCTACCAAAAACGGCAGCAAAGGCCCCAACCAATATCATCCCTTCCAGAGCGATATTGATTACACCAGAACGTTCAGAAAATATCCCGCCCAGAGCGGCCAATATTAAGGGAGTAGCAAAGCGAAAACTAGCAAGTATTAATGATATAGATAACATCTGTCTAATAATATCCATTATTCAGCCTCCTTCTTAGCTGATCTTCTACTTATATATAATTTTAGTATCTGGAGGCTTGCTACAAAAAATATTACAAGAGCCTGGATTATTCGAACTATATCAGATGGCACTCCAGCAAATTGCATCTCAAGACCACCTTGAGCCAGGGAGCCAAATAATAAGCCGCCTAAAATCACTCCAAATGGATGCGTTTGACCTATTAAAGCAACTGCTATTCCGGTAAAGCCATGACCAGCATCCATTCCAGCCATAAAACTCAAGTGGGTCCCTAAAGCCTCACCAGTACCCGCTAAACCGGCTACAGCACCACCGATAAACATAGCAATGATCATGTTTTTATCAACATTAATGCCCCCATATTCTGCCCCATCAGGATTAAAGCCAACTCCGCGCAATTCAAAACCCATAGTTGTTTTCCATAACATATACCATAATATAACTGCAGCAATAATTGCTAAGACGAAATTAAAATGAAGCCTGATTCCAGGTTGGGCAAAAATATCCACAAAAGGAATTTTACCAAAAAACCAGTGATCGCCCATATCATTAAAGCGTAATAGTTCGGCAGTTTCCATGATCCGTGGTGTTGCTTGACGACCAGTCTGTCTAAACTGATTGATGCCATAATTTATCGTCAAAGCCAGAGCGATATAGTTAAGCATAATAGTAGCAATAACCTCGTGAACTCCTGCCTTAGCTTTGAGCAATCCAGGAAGACCGCCCCAAAGGCCACCGGCCAACATACCTGCTATAACCGCCATAGGAAGATGAACAAAACCTGGTAGACCGGTAAAGTAGAACCCTACAAGTCCAGCAGTAAATCCTCCCACTAACAACTGACCTTCTGCTCCTATATTGAAAAGTCCGGCCCGAAAAGGTAAAGCTACTGCCAATCCGGTTAATATTAGAGGTGTAGAACGCCATAAAGTATTTAAAATCGCCCTAAAATTCCCAAATGCTCCTTGATACAGGGCAGCATATGCTGTTATTGGTGACGATTCTGTTAAAAGGATGAAGAAAGACCCAACGATTAGAGCGATTATGATCGAAAAAACAGAGATGCTAATATTAATAAGAATCCCCTTGATTTGACCTGCCCTCTCATTCACTGCTGCCACCTCCTGCTTCTAACTTAGAACCTGTCATTAATTTACCTAATTGCATTTCATCTGTTTCTGCAGCATCTAATACTGCCATAATTTCACCTTCAAATATAACTGCGATCCTATCACTTAGGGAAAGAATTTCACTTAATTCTGCTGAAAACAACAAAACACCAGCCCCGGCATCTCTTCTATCAATAATTTGTTTATGGATAAATTCAATTGAACCAACATCAACACCGCGAGTAGGCTGGGAAGCCACTAAAAATTCAGGGTCCCGGGCAAATTCTCTAGCTACGATTACCTTCTGTTGATTACCCCCGGATAAATTCTTAGCCAGAGCTTCTAAGCCTCTGGTCCGAATGTCATACTCATCAATTAAATCATTGGTATATTTATTTATACTATCATAGTTCATGATTCCATTTTTAGAAAATGGTTCAAGATGGTGATAGCCTAAAATCATATTTTCATTCAAGGCAAAATCTAAAATTAACCCTCTCTTTTGTCTGTCTTCAGGGATATGAGCAACTTTTTCCTGTTTGATCTCTTTTGCATTATACTTCGTTATATCTTTACCCCTTAATTTAACTTTTCCTGATTCAATATCTCTCAATCCAGTAATTGCTTCTACTAGTTCTGACTGCCCGTTTCCTTCTACTCCTGCTATCCCAAGAATTTCACCTTTATGTACTTGTAAGGAAACACCTTTAACAGCAGGAATATCTCTGTTATCTCTAACTCTTAAATCATCAATACTAAATATCTCTTTGCCTGGTTTAGCTTCAGTTTTTTCAACCTCCAAAAGCACTTGACGACCGACCATAAGCTCCGCGACATCAGATTCAGATACATCTTCAGTATTGACGGTATCAATACTTTTCCCGCCTCTTAAAACAGTAATCCGATCAGATATAGCTTCAACTTCCTTCAACTTATGGGTAATGAAAATAATGGTCTTACCCTGCTCTTTTAAAGACTTAAAAATCTCAAAAAGTTCTTCTATTTCCTGTGGAGTTAAAACTGCAGTAGGTTCATCAAAAATTAATAATTCAGCACCTCGGTATATCGTCTTGATTATTTCTACCCGCTGCTGCATGCCAACAGATATATCTCTTATTTTAGCATCAGGATCTATCATTAAGCCATACCTTTGTGAAATTTCAGTAACTTCTTTTTTTGCTTTCTTATAATTCATAATGATACCATTACGAGGTTCTGAACCTAATACTATATTTTCGGTAACTGTTAGGGGTTCTACTAATTTAAAATGCTGATGGACCATGCCGATCCCCAGTTTTATAGCATCCTGGGGTTCTCTCAACTTAACTTTGTCGCCTTTAAAATAAATATCTCCACCGTCTTGATAGTAGAGACCATATAAAATATTCATCAAAGTAGTTTTACCGGCACCATTCTCTCCAACTAAAGCATGTATTTCACCTTTTTTAACTGAAAAATTAACTTTATCGTTGGCTTTGACGCCAGGAAAAACTTTGGTTATATCTCTCATATCAAGCAGATAATCATGTTCCCTTGCCATGGTTTTTCCTCCCTGGAAAACAAAAATTGTAACTATTAAGTTAATCAGGACTCTGCCTGGCAGGCAGAGTCCTGTAATAGCTATGCTTAAATTCTAATCATTACTCAGGTCTACCAGTTTCTCCCCAATTTTCAACTTCAATTTCGCCATCAACAATCATCTTTTCTAATTCTTCAATTCTATCAGCATGTTCTGCAGTAACATTTTCTTTCATTTCTCTTATCGTTTCTAGTTCTTCTTCTGAAATTTCGCCCTGCTCATAAGCATCTTCTACTTCAACCCCAACACCAGTTAAAGGAGTTACATCAATACCACCATCAGCCAGACCGAAATACAAGTTCTCTCCACCTTCGTAGGTTCCATCAACGATCGATTCTACTGCACTAAAGACAGCATTATCTACTCTTTTTAACATACTGGCAATAATTCTACCTGGAGCAACAAAGTTCTGGTTAGCATCTACGCCGATTGCATAAATTTCTTCTTCTTCGGCAGCTTCAAATACACCTGTGCCAGTACCACCGGCGGCGTGATATATTACATCGGCACCATCGTCAACCATACCAAGAGCTATTTCTCTACCTCTAGCAGGATCACCAAAATCATCAGCATATCTTCGTTGAATTTCAATATCTTCATTTATATATTTGGCACCCTGATAATATCCACCTTCAAAGCGATGAATAAGAGCAAAATCAACTCCACCTACATAACCAATGTTATCGGTTTCAGTAACTAAAGCTGCTAGAGCACCAACCAGGAATGAACCTTCATGCTCTTTAAAGTTAAGAGTAACTACATTCTCGGGAACATCTTCAAAAGCTTGATCTACATGAGCAAAATTAATATGAGGATAATCCTCAGCAACTATTCTTAAACTATCGGCCATCTGAAAACCAACACCGATAACTAAATCGTAGTTCTGCTCGGCAAAACGGCGAAGAGCAGTTTCATCCTCCGCTGTATCTGCTGGTTCAATATAGTCAAAGGTAATGCCTAGTTCTTCTTCAGCCCGCTGCAGGCCACGATAGGCAGAATCATTAAAGGAAAGGTCTCCTAATCCACCAGTTGAAAATACTATTCCGACTCTTGCATCAGAACCATGGCTGTCTGCTTCTACTACCTGACCAAATCCAACAAATGCGGCCATGAAAACAAAACTGAAGATTACTACTAAACTAATTAGTTTTTTACTCAATTAAATAACCCCCTTATGATTTTGTTTTACTTATTTAACTTTTTATTTCCATTATTAATATATCATTTCTATTGGTAAGTTGCAACTTTATTTATTAGCAAGATAGTAAAGTTTATGTTATAATAAATACGATTAAATTAACAACTAAAGCCTGAGGAGGATTATTTTAATGTATAATCGTTACAATGAAGATGATTATTTATTAAGACTTGGCCGGATAGCTAACGGCTGTGGTCTAATTGGAATTGTAGTTGGTATTATGTTATCAGTTTTATGGAATTATAGCACCCCTGGGATAGTCTTTTTTGCTCTTTTTGCCGGTTATTTAGGAATGTCTAGTTTCTGGGGAGTGTATAAATTAAATCGCTGGTTTCAAAGATATAAAGCAAAGATGCCGTTATCTCTCTGGTATCTTTTTAGGATCGGTGTATGGGGGGCTGGAACATTAGTAGGAATTTTATTTTATGGGGCCTTTCAACAATTTATTTTAACTCTGGCTTTAGATGATGGGTCCGGTAAACCGGGCTTAATCCAGTCCATTATTATTCTAATGCCTTATATCGGCCCTAAATATGCTGATAAAATCAACTATAATCCCCATGGGAGAAGACATTAAAAAGTAAACCGGCTCATATTAGCTTCAATAGAGCCGGTATAATCGAATAAGAATTAATTTTTACCTGCCGGCCTGGCTGCTCGAGTTCTTGAAGTTCGTAGCTAGCACCGGCAATTTTTAGTTTTTGTTCAGGTGTTCTAGAAACTCTAAACAAAATTTCTGCAAACTCAGTATCCTGACCTGAACGAATAAATTTATCTTTCTCTTTACTAAAATCCCCTCCATCAAGAGGTAACCCAGCCCCATAGGATTGAAAAACAGTTCTTTTTAAGATGAATTTATTATTTTTTAAAGCAAATACTTCTTGAACCGGGGTTCGAGCAACTGAATGCAAATATGAAAATTCCAGTTGATGATAATGATTTATATAAACCTTGACTGCTAAAATTCCTTCTTCTGAAGTTAAGAAAAACACATTAAAGAAATAATTACTTAAAAACAATACGACTAAACCCACAATTATGAAGATCAACCATTTCTTTTTCATCTTCTATATCATCTTAAAAAGCTGGGCTTTAAAGGAAGTTCAGCTTTTTTCTTTTGAGTTACATAAATCAAGAAGATTCCTGCCAGTCCGATCAAATCAAATTGAATATTGGGAACGGTAGAAAGAATAGCAAACCCAAGCAGTCCGATTCTTTCCCACCATCTTGTCCTGGTGAATAAATAGTTCTGAATACCAGCTGACCAGGCATACATCCCAATCAAAGCAGTTATAACTATCCAAATCAACTTATACCAGGTTACATCGATCATAAGCATCATCGGAGAATATACGAAAATAAACGGCAGAATAAACGCTGCTAAATCGAACTTAAACCCAAGCAAGCCCGTCTTGACCGGATCAGAACCTGCCACCGCCGCAGCTGCATAAGCCGCTAACCCAACTGGAGGAGTATCATCTGCCAGCACTCCAAAATACAGTATAAACAAGTGAGCAGCTATAATTGGAACCCCTAACCTGGTTAAAGCTGGAGCAGTCAAAGTAGCTACAATTATGTATTTAGCTGTAGTAGGGAGCCCCAGACCCAATAATAAGGAAGCAAGCATCGTTAAAACCAAAGTTATAAACAGATTACCTCGGGACAATGTTAGAATTAAACTCGTCATTCTTAAGCCTAAGCCACTAAGAGTTACAACCCCAATAATAATTCCAGCACAGGCACAGGCCATCGCGATCCCGATCATATTCTTTGCTCCAATTTCAAATGCAGAAAATAATTCTTTAAAAAAGCTGGTGCCTATTTCCTTTTTCGAAAACAAACCCTGCTTACTTTCTTTGGTCGGATCTATAGGGAGATCGTCTTGTTCAACAGTACCAGCCACTTTATTATATTTATTACACCAATAATAAATAACTAGTTTAGCTCCCAAACTGACTATAATCGCCATTATAATGGCCCAATAAGCTGACCCAAGCGGCGTAATTCTCCGCACAACTAACAAATAAACCAGGCCAATGATCGGTATTATAAAATAAATACCTTTAATTAAGGTTGGAAAAAATGGTTTTAGTTCACTTTTAGGTAATCCTTTTAATCCGGTTTTAGCTGCCTGCAAATGAACTATCCCAAAAATAGCTACATAACTTAAAATAGCTGGAATAAATGCTGCTTTGATAATTTCTACATAAGGCAGACCAGTAAATTCTATCATAATAAAAGCAGCGGCCCCCATTATAGGAGGTAAGAATTGTCCATTAGTAGAAGCAGCTACCTCGATACCACCCGCTACTTCTGGCTTAAAACCCATCTTTTTCATTACAGGGATGGTAAAAGATCCTGTTGTAACTGTATTAGCAATGGAACTACCAGAAATCATACCCATTAATCCGCTTGTTACTACAGCCGCTTTAGCAGGGCCGCCCTGCTGATGACCTAGTCCCGAAAATACCACTCTAATAATGTATGCTCCGATCCCACTCTGTTCCATGACCGCTCCAAACAAAACGAACATAAAAACAAAAGTAGCGGATACTCCAATTGGAATACCGAAAATACCCTCAGTAGTTAAGTAAAGGTGAGCTATTATCCTTTGTAAAGAAAAACCTCTGTGGGCTAATAAACCAGGCATATACGGACCAAAATAAGCATAAACTAGAAACACTGAGGCAATTATAGGTAAAGCTTTACCGATAGAACGTCTTGTTGCTTCTAGGACTAACAGGATCGCTATGCCCCCCATAATTAAGTCGAGGGTTTCAGGTACACCTGCTCTAAAAGCCAGTTCGTAATGATTAAAGAAAATATATAAAGAAGTAGTTGCTCCAGCAACAGCTAATAATATATCATACCAGGGTACTCTTTCATTATCTTCATCTTTCATCGGATATAATATAAATGATAATACCATTAAAAAAGCAACATGAAGTGACCTTTGTTGAAACGAAATCAAAAGACCAAAACCACTTGTATAGAAATGAAAAATCGAAACAGATACAGCTAAAATTGTTGCTGCCAAGGCCCAAAAACCTGCGATATTTCTAGTTAATCCTAGTGATTTTTCAATATCTTCAGGGTTTTTTTGTTCTAAATCTTGTTTTTGCTTAGTTTCATCCACAACTGAAACCTCCTTTTAATCCAAATTTTCATAATGTTGTTTTTTAAGTGAAGGCAAAATTTAATTACATAAAAAGCATGGGAATTAGTGTACTAATTCCCATGCTTTTAAATTATCTAACCAAAAACTTCAACCTAATACCCTAGAGCATCTAATAATTGGCTGAAATGTTCTTCGAAATAACGCTGGGCTCCAGGATGCATTTCGATAGGCATACCGCTTAAAGCTGAGACATGTCCTACATCAGCACCACGATCATGGGTTTCGGCCAACGAATCCAGATTATTAAATATAGCAGAAGTAACATCATAAACCATATCTTCATCTGCATCTTCATTGGTAATAATCATAGCTAATACGGTAACAGTCGTTACATCTTCTTCAATATTACTATATGTCCCCCCGGGAATATCATAGGAAGTATAGAATGGATACTCAGACTGCAGTTCAGCAATTATCTCATCTTCAACTTCTAAAATTTTAACATCTTTTGTCGCTGATAAGTCAATTACCGCAGAGGTCGGTGTACCTGCAGTTATAAAAGCTGCATCAACATGGCCATCTTTCAATTGGTCTACTGCTTCAGCAAAGGATAAATAATCAATGGACATATCATCGTAAGTCAAACCATGAGCATTGATAATCTGGCGAGCATTAGCTTCTGTCCCACTACCAGGAGCACCAACTGCTATTCTTTTACCTTCAAAATCTTCGACCGAATCAATATCTGAGTCTTCAACTGTAACGATCTGAATTATTTCAGGATATAACAGGGCTACTCCACGTAATTTTTCTAAAGGCTCTCCGTCAAACATCTCTACCCCATTTTTAGCATAATAGGTAACATCATTTTGCACTAACGCAAATTCTACTTCCTGCTGATTTATTAATCTTACATTTTCGATAGAAGCTCCACTTACTTCAGCAGTAGCATTGACGTCTTCAACATGCTCGTTAATAAGTTCTGCCATGCCGCCACCAAGAGGATAATATGTTCCCGCTGTCCCACCTGTTGCAATGGAAATGTATTCCTGGGCAGCGACTGATCCACTCACAACCAGTGCTAAACCTAGAACAACAACCAACATTTTCAAACAGTTTCTACTCATTCACAATCTCCTCCTCATTTGTTTGATTATAAAAGATCTGTTAATATTATAACAAACTTTAATGGTTTAATCAACAAAATTAATTCTATCATTTAATCTGAAAATAAATATCTATATGAAATCGAAGGCATTTTTTTAACTATTCTCGCTGGCTTAGATCGCTCTTTATGCCTTAAATGTTCTATCTCTTCAGGATTGTTTTGATAATAATTCAAACACATAAAAGTAATAAGTAATAATATAACAAATTAACCGATGAAATGATAATCATAGATCATATCTTTTCGAAAGTTGTCCTCACTAAAAATCTCATATATATTAAAAATTAGATATAAATTTATCAACTAACGCCGGATCAAACTGCTTTCCTTTGTTTTTTACTAACTCAGATTTAGCTTCCTCAGGATCAAGAGTATTTTTATAAATAGATTTATGCAGCATTGAATCATAGGCATCTATTAAAGTAATTATCCTCGCTTCTAGAGGTATCTCCTCCTTTTTTAACCCCCGAGGATAACCCTGACCATCCCAACGCTCATGATGATGTAAAATAATGCTAGCTAGTTCTGTCAGTTGATCAGATGAGCGGGCTATTCTATATCCAGTTTCTGGATGCTTTTTTATCTCCCGCCATTCTTCTCGGGTTAACTCATCCTTTTTCAGAAGTATCTCCTGAGGAGTAGAGATCATCCCAATATCGTGAATATAAGCAGCCTGAGTTAATTTATCTAATTGTTTTTCAGGTAAGTTTAATAACTTACCGAACCTTTTTGCCATTTCTTTCAGCCTAAAACAATGTTCTTTTGATTCAAATCTTTTTTCTCCTAGCTTTTTCATTAACCTATCCAGAACCAGTTCTTTAACTTCTTGACTGTTTTTTATTTTATTTTCATACATATTAGCATCAGCTTCTTTAACTACTTCGTCAATATTTTGATCTGATTCATTTTTCGTAGAAACTCCCAAAGCTATGCTTATAGGAACCACTCCATCTGTAGCCTTAGAACAATTATAATTTATCCTTTTTATAATTTTACGGGACATAGCTTCATCGGTATTAGGTAAAATTATCGTAAATTCATCACCGCCAAAACGTCCAATGATATCCTCCTTGCGGCAGGAGTTTTGCAAGATTTTAGCAACTTTTTTAAGAAGATTATCTCCTGTCTTATGCCCAAAAGCATCATTAACTAATTTAAGACTATTTACATCTCCAGCAATTATTGAAATAGGTAATTTGCGGTTACTATCTAACCTTTTTAATTCTTCTTCCACAAACATTCTATTATATAAACCTGTAAGTTTATCATGAAAACCAAGAAAACGAATTTCCTGTTCTGCTCTCAACCTTTTAATTGCTGTAGAAGTATGGGATATTAATAATTCTGTCAACTTTAAATCCTGTTCATTAAAATTGTTTACTTCAGTAGAAATAACTTGAAATATCCCGTACTCATCAATTGGAACGGTCATTGCCGAGCGATATTCATCTTTAGCTGGTTGAGAATCTTTATCTGCAGTGATATCTGGAGTTATTAGCGCCTCTTGTTTTCTATACTGTCTCCCCGCTACTCCCTCAATAGGCATGGAAACTGAACCACCTTCGGTAACTCCTGAAGAAGTCGCTTTTACAACGAACATATCATCTTCAACTATGTCAAGGGTACAAACATCAAACTCAAATATCCGTTCAGCAGCTTCCACGGTTAGCTGATAAACTTTTTCTTCCTTTTCTGCCGAAGCTAATTCTACCGCTACTTTATGTAATTCTTCTATTTTATAATGAGCCATTTTTCTATCTGTAATATCTCTAACCACCATAACTACCCTATTGTTTCCTGATGCTATCATCCGAGCTTCAAACCATTTTTTGCCCCCGATTACTTCAAGTTCATACTCAAAAACTTGAGTTTCTATTTCTTGCAAAGCTTTTTCAATATTTTTCATGATTATCTGAGCCTGCTGTTCAGGTAAAACATTAATAATCTTTTTGCCTAATAATTTTTCGCGTTCTTCATATAAATTCGCATTCTGGCCCGTCCAAATCCTTAAATATCTTCCTTCTTCATCTAAAAATAAAAGTAGATCAGGCAAAGTAGCTATTATAGAATGAAAAAGTTCTTCCCTTTCATAAAGTTCTTTTTCAGCCTTTCGTTTTTCAGTAATATCTTCAGCTAAAGCAAAAACCCCTTTAACTTGATCGTCGTTAGCAAAAATAGGATATCTAACAATCTTTAAAATATGCTTTCTTCGGTCTGCTCCAGTCAGGCTTTGTTCATTTTTCATTTTTCGTCCTTGCTGAAAAACAACCTTATTATCAGAAATAAATGAACGAGCTTCTTCTGGTTTGGTTAAGACGTCTAAAATATCTTTGCCTTCTCCATCAATAGAGCTAATATTTAAAAAGTCAGCATGAGGTTGATTAATGCGATTATATCGTTCGGGATGTTCACAATACCATGCATGCATATCAGCTTTTTTAAACATTATATTATAAAGTTCAAAATAAAATTGTGGGTTTCTTTTTGAGTCCCTGAAAACCAACCAAATCACCTCATAATAACTATAGTTTAGTAATAATAAAATTAACACTCCTAACTATAACTTTCTCTATATCTTTACTTTTTCCTGCTAAACAAAGAAAAGGCCTGGAACAAATATGTCCCAGGCTTATTTGCCTTATGCCATTTAAAAAAGTTATCTCAGGTGAGCTTTACCACGATAAATCAATCCTCTTATTCCATCTAAAGTAACTTCTTCACCATCTTCCAGGCTATTAATATCACTTCCAACTCCCACTACTACAGGAATACCAACATTCAAACCTACAATTGCCGGATGAGAAGTAAGGCCTCCTTCAGCAGTAACCACCGCTGCAGCTTTTTTCATCGCAGGCACAAATTCTTTATCGGTCATCTGAGTAACCAAAATATCTCCCTCTGAAATTTTTTCGTTAGCTTCTTCCGCTGAATGAACGATCCTGATCGTTCCTGTAATAACTCCTCTACCTACTCCAATGCCCTCGATCAGAGGTTTGCCTACTACATCCACTTTAATCAAGTTAGTGGTACCGGGCATGCCAGTAGGAGCACCTGCTGTAATAGTCAAAAGATCACCGGTTTTTATTAACCCATAATCTAAAGCCGCCTTAATAGCATTATCTATCATTTTATCAGTTGAATCTGCAAAATCCGCCATCAGGGGATAAACACCCCAACTTAAGGTAAGGAAATGTTGTACATCTTTACTGGGAGTTGCTGCTATTATCTTAATAAACGGTCTAAATTTCGAAACTACTCTTGCTGTCAGCCCTGAACCAGTAGCAGTTAAAAGAGCATCAGCTTCTAAATTAATTGCTGTTTCGCAAGCAGCAAAACTAATAGATTCTGTGGTAGAATGACTGGTAGGTTTTCGATTAGACATCCTATTTCTAAATATTAAAGAAGCCTCAATTTCTTCAGCTATTCTTGCCATAGTCTGAACTGATTGTAAAGGATATTTACCTGCAGCAGATTCTCCAGAAAGCATAATCGCATCAGTACCGTCCACGATAGCATTAGCAACATCAGAAGCTTCTGCTCGAGTAGGTCGAGGGTTTCTAATCATTGAGTCAAGCATTTGCGTAGCAGTTATTACCGGAATAGCTGCTTCATTACACTTATCAATGATAATCTTTTGAATCACAGGCACCTTTTCTGGAGGAATTTCTACCCCTAAATCTCCTCTTGCAACCATAATTCCATCTGAAACTTCAATAATCTGATCTATATTATCGACGCCTTCTTGATTCTCTATTTTGGGGACTATATTTATTTTTTCAGCATTCTTCTCTTCAAGTAATTTCCTTATTTCAATAACATCTTCTGCTTTTCTCACAAAGGAAGCAGCTATAAAATGAATACCTTCATTTATCCCAAATAGAATATCTTTCTTATCTTTATCCGTTAAGGCAGGTAAGTTAACTTTAACCCCAGGAAGATTAACTCCTTTGCGAGAACCTAATTCTCCTCCATTGATAATTTCACAAGTAATCTCGTTATCATTTATTTCTATAACTTTAAGCTCAATTAAACCATCGTCTATTAAGATTAAACTGCCTGATCCTAAATCTTCAGGCAAATTTTTATAACTAACCGAAATTTTGCCTGCATCGCCTTCAATATCTTCGGTGGTTATCGTTATTTTATCTCCTCTTACTAACTGAACTTTGTCATCTTTTAATATACCTGTCCTAATTTCAGGGCCCTGGGTATCCAGCATTATTCCTAAAGGTCGGTCCATTTCCTTTTCTACCTGTTTGATTATGTCCATTCTAGCTTTATGTTCAGGATGATCACCATGAGAGAAGTTGAATCTGGCTACGTTCATACCTGCTTCTGCCATCTTCAGTAAGGTCTCTTTATCATTACTGGCAGGACCTAAAGTACATACAATTTTTGTTTTCCTCATAAATATTAGCCTCCTTCAAATCTATCACACACTGCTCTATTCTTTAACTTTAGACAACTTGATTTTTACAATGAAAGAATGTGAGCTAGTTCTATTAAGTCATGATTTATTCCTGCTTCTTCGGCAAGGACTTCAGATAAAGGTGTACTTACTATTTTATGTTCTTTATAACCTACCATCAAATTGTTTTTCCCATCTCGAATTAATTTTACTGCTGCTGCTCCCATTCGACTGGCCAAAATTCTATCCATTGCAGTAGGAGAACCACCCCGCTGCAGGTGACCTAAAATTATTACCCTGGTTTCTAAACCAGTTTGTTCTTTTATGGCATTTCCTAAATCGAAAGCTGGACTTTCTGACTTTCTTCTATTTGGATAAAGATTATTAGAAACTCCTTCGGCAACCATGATAATACTATGGAGTTTGCCCCGATCATATCCCTGCTCAATCTTATCACAAACATCTTCAGTGGTAAAATCTACTTCCGGAATTAAAATATATTCAGCTCCACTAGCCAAACCACTCATCAAGGTTAGATCTCCTGAGTGTCTTCCCATTACTTCTATTATAAATGTTCTTTCATGAGACGTCGCAGTATCTCTAATCTTATTAACCCCATCTATAACTGTATTCATTGCGGTGTCAAAACCAAGACAGTAATCAGTTCCACCTAGATCATTATCTATTGTAGCAGGTAATCCAACCACCCTTATTTCAGACTCCTGAGCCAGCTTTTCCGCCCCTTTAAGGCTTCCATCTCCACCAATTATAACTACGCCTTCAATTCCTTCTTTGTTTAGATTGGCTATTGCCTTTTTTCGACCGTCAGCTGTTTCAAATTCGGGGCACCTTGCTGAATGGAGAATGGTCCCTCCTCTATGAATAATGTCCGCTACAGATCTTCTGTACATGGGGGTGAAGTTACCTTCGATCATCCCGCTATATCCATGTTTGATTCCGATAACGTCAATATCGTAATAAATAGCTGTTCTAACTACAGATCGAATAGCTGGATTCATCCCAGGTGCATCACCACCACTGGTCATTAATGCTAATTTCCCCATATCTTATCTTCCTCCCGTTAAAAATGCTCGTTCAAAAACTCATATACTTCCTCTGCTTCGCTCTCAGTGGTTTTGATTTGAAAGCCCTCTTCTCCTAACTCTTCTATTTGGATTAAAAACCCCCGCGCAGATAAAGCACTATCAATTTCCCTGGCCTCGTCTTCACTGTGAGCTATATAAACTATCTGCCACATTTACCTAACTCCCCTCTTTTCTTTGCTATATTATTATTCTTCGAGAAGCTTTTTTCCCGCTATACCAGGTTCGGTCATCTCATAGGGATTTAATATCTCTTCTAATTCTTTTTCAGAAAGGATACCCTCTTCTAGAATTATTTCTCTGACTGACCGCCCTTCAGCTAGAGCTTTTTTGGCCACCCTGGCTGCCGCCTCATAACCAACATGAGGATTTATAGCAGTAATAATTCCCACACTATTTTCTACCAACATTTTACATCTAGCTTTATTAGCTTCAATTCCTTTAACACAGTTATTATTAAAAGTAATAATACCGTTCTTTAACATTTCGATAGACTGAAATAGATCATAAATCAACACAGGCTGCATTACATTCAATTCAAGCTGTCCGGCTTCTGCAGCCATGGTAATAGTCATATCATTGCCTATGATTTGAAAAGCAATTTGATTAATTACTTCAGGAATAACCGGATTTACTTTGCCGGGCATAATCGAAGACCCCGGCTGAACTGCAGGCAGACTTATTTCATTGATACCGGTCCTGGGGCCTGAAGACATCAGCCGCAGATCATTAGCTATTTTAGACAGGTTTGTAGCTGCAGTCTTAAGTACTGAAGAAACACCTACCAGTGCATCTACATTCTGAGTAGCATCAATAAGGTCATCTGCTTGAACTAATTCCCTACCAGTTATATCATTTAAAATCTCAGTTACGTTATTAACATATTCCAGGTCAGCATTTAAACCGGTCCCAATTGCTGTTGCCCCTAAGTTTATAATTTTGAGATCATCTATCGTACCAGCTATTCTCTTGCTATCCCTTTTAGTTGCAGTTGCATAAGCATTAAACTCCTGACCCAATCTAATCGGTACTGCATCCTGCAGCTGGGTTCTACCCATTTTTATTACCTCATTAAATTCTTCAGCCTTATCCTCAAAAGAAATAGTTAATTTTTCTATTTCATCAATTAATTCTTCTAACATACCTATTACAGCCACTCGAACCGCCGTAGGAATAACATCATTAGTAGACTGTCCCATATTAACATGATTATTCGGATGAACTTCAATATAATCCCCTTTTTTGCCTCCTAATATTTCTGTAGCTCGGTTAGCTAAAACTTCGTTCATATTCATATTAATAGAGGTCCCTGCTCCACCCTGGACAGCATCAACAATAAATTGATCTTTTAAACTTCCGCTAACTACTTCATCACATGCTTGAATTATTGCATCTGCTTTTTTTTCTGCCAACAAGCCAATTTTTTTATTACTTATTGCCGCCGCCTTCTTCACCATTGCTAAGGCTTTAATTAAACGAGGATGAATATTTAAGTTAGTAATTTTAAAATTTTCAGCTGCTCTTAAAGACTGAATCCCATAATAAGCTTCAGCCGGAACGGATTTACTGCCGATAGAGTCTTTTTCTAATCTGGTTTCCATAACCTTTTTCTAACCTCCATAAAGTAAAAACTTATATTTGATCAAAATCATTGTCAACCCAATATTCTTCAGTTAGCATTATGATTCCTTTATTTGCATTCGAGTTTTCTACCAAAATCACCGGCCTCTTACTTTTCTGCTGAAGCATTTTCTCTTTGATATCCGCAAATTCTAAATCTGTTTCATCTTCCAATTCAACCAGTAATGGTTTTTCTTCTAATAAGATTATATTATTTGCGATTACTTTTCCTTCATCAGATTTTCCCGAAATCAATAATATATTATCTTCTTCTAGAATATGTCCATATTTTTGATAAGCCTCCGGAAAGATAATTACTTCTATAATATCTGACCAACTTTCTAAAGTCAAGAAAGCCATCCTTTTCTGGTTTTTAGTTATATGCTCCTTCACTCCGGTCACAAACCCACCCACTATGACTTCCTGCTTTGTTTCAGGTATCATCAAATTCTCTAATCCTAATTTTATAAAGATATCATTATACGGATCCAGGGGGTGACCAGATAAATAAACGCCTAAAGCCTCTTTTTCCTGCTTCAAAATTGTCTTTTGATCGTATTCAGCTAAATTTCTAAAGTTAAAATCATCCTGATAAAACTCTTCTTCTTTATTCACCATATCAAAAAATGAGCGCTGTCCTGCTGCAGTTCTGCTTTCTTTCTGCTTATATTTATCACATAAATGATCTAAAGCAGAAATTAATTCAGCCCTATTTTCAGGAAAAGACTCAAAAGCCCCAGCATAAACCAGGGATTCCAGGGCTGTCTGATTAACAACGGAAAGATTTACACGTTTAAAGAAATCTACTATAGATTTATATTGGCCTTTTTTTCGTTCCTTAATTATTTCTTCAATCGCTTTACTCCCTAAATTTTTAACTGCCTTTAAACCAAAGCGGATTTTATCCGGGGGAATACTAACAAAATCATGAAAACTCTCATTTAAATCAGGTGGTAAAACCTGTAAATCTATCTCCTGGGCTGCTGAAATATAATCCCCAATCTTACTTAAATTTGTCATAACACTACTTAAAAGAGCCGCCATAAATTCAGCTGGGTACTTAACTTTAAGATAAGCAGTTTGATAAGCTACTAAGGCATAGGCGGCACTGTGAGATTTATTAAAGCCGTAACCAGAAAAATATTCCATCTGATCAAAAATTTGATCAGCTGTATCTGGAGAAATGTCGTTCTCCTGAGCACCAGCTATAAATCTCTTCCGCTCACTTGCAACCAGCTCTTCTTTCTTTTTCCCCATGCCCCGGCGGAGAATATCAGCCTGGCCCATGCTGAAATTACCAATTTCACTTGCTATCTCCATGACTTGTTCCTGGTAGAGTATCAAACCATAGGTATCTGCTAAAATTGGTTCTAAATCAGGGTGAAGATATTCCGGTTCTTTTTTCCCATGTCGACAAAGGATGTAATCATCTACCAAATTGCTGCCCAAAGGACCTGGCCGACCTAAAGCCAAAAGGGCAATAATATCCTCAAACCGATCTGGTTTTAATTTTTTATTGAGATTTTGAAATAAATAAGATTCCATCTGAAAAACACCGGCTGTTTTCCCCTTGCCTAATAATTCGTAAACTTCCATATCATCCAGAGGTATATTTTCAATATCTATCTCTTTACCATAATTTTTGTGAATAAGGTCAAGACTATCTCGAATTACCGAAAGATTTCTCAAGCCCAGGAAATCCATCTTTAACAGGCCGAGTTCCTCGACTTCTTCCATAGCTAATTGGGTGATTATCACATCATCCTGCAGTTGAAGAGGGACCTGTTCGATGAGAGGATCTGCTCCAATAATTACTCCAGCAGCATGAGTAGAAATATGACGGGGCAAACCTTCTACAGCCTGAGCTAATTCAAGCAAACGTTCTATCTCCTCATCCCGACGGGCCATCTGTTGAAGCTGAGAACTATTCTGGATAGCTTCTGCAAGGGTTATACCTGGCCTGGAAGAGATTTTCTTAGCCACCCTATCTACTTTATCATAAGATAGATTTAAAGCTCTTCCTACGTCTCTTACAGCCCCTCTGGCCGCCATAGTACCGAAAGTGCCGATTTGAGCAACTTTATCTCTGCCGTACTTATCTCTAACATATTCAATTACCTCATCCCGCCTATCATCAAAATCTATATCAATGTCCGGTAAGTTTACCCTTTCTGGATTTAAAAACCTTTCAAAGATCAAACCATATTTCAAAGGATCCACCCGCGTAATATCAAGCAAATAGGAAACTAAACTCCCTGCTGCTGAGCCTCTCCCCGGTCCCACCTGAATATTTTTTCGCATAGCTTCCTGGATAAAATCGTGAACAATTAAAAAATAGGGGGCATAGCCCATCTCACAAATTATATTCAACTCTTCTCGAAGCCGTTCTTTGGCTTCTTGTGAATTAGGATACTTATCTTTTAGACTTTCATAACAATATTTCTTTAATAGTTCCTCTGATGATAAATGAGCTTGTTCTTCAGGAGCTGGGAAAGCAGGCAAATAAAATTGAGAAAAATCCAAATCAACATTACATCTTTCTGCTATCCAGGCAGTATTATCTAAAGCTTCTGGGACGCCAGCAAATTTTTCTGCCATCTCTTCTGTACTTTTAAAATAAAATTTATCATTCGGAAAAGTCATCCTATCTTCATCATCTAAATTTTTACCAGTTTGCAGAGCTAGTAAAAGGTCATGAAATTTTGCGTCTTCTTGCTCAGAATAGTGAGCATCGTTGGCAGCAATCAAATGGGTGCCAGTTTTACCAGCAAGTTCAAGTAATACTGGATTAACCTGCTTCTCTTCGGCAAGACCATGATCCTGAATTTCCAGAAAAAAATTATCCTGACCAAATAATTGTTTATAATCATTGATCAATTTTTCTGCTTTGCCTGGATTGCCGGCCAGGATCTTCTGAGGAATCTCCCCCTGGAGACAGGCAGAAGTGGCAATTAAACCCTGTGAATATTGAGTGAGTAAATCTTTATCAACCCTCGGCTTGTAATAAAATCCTTCTAGATGAGCTTTAGAGACGATTTTAATTAAATTTTTATAACCAAGTATATTTTCTGCCAACAATATCAAATGATAAATTTCTCGATCTCTTTTTTCTCGCCTACTACCCGGGGTTATATAAACTTCACAACCTATAATCGGTTTAATACCTGCCCTTTTGGCTTTCTGATAAAATTTAACCATACCATGAAGGTTACCATGATCAGTTAAAGCACAGGCTTTCTGACCATGTTTTTGGGTAAGCTCAATTAATTCATCCAGCCTAATCGCCCCATCTAGTAGGCTAAATTCACTATGATTATGTAAATGAACAAAGTCTTGCATAGGATCTATTTCCTTTCTTAGTAAGAAATTTTAATATAAATAAAATGTAAAGCCATTTACTTGGTTTTTTAAAATCTCTATGTTATAATAAATGAGGATTGAATTTAATCCAGGAGGTGAAGTCTAATGGATAAAGAAAAGGTATCTGAAGTTTTAGATCAAATCAGACCAGGTTTACAAGCCGATGGTGGTGATGTTGAACTGGTTGCTGTTGAAGATGATGGTACTGTAAAAGTTCGCTTAACTGGCGCCTGTGCTGGCTGCCCAATGTCTACCATGACATTGAAAAATGGTATAGAACGGGCTTTAAAAGATCATGTTCCTGAAGTAAAAGAAGTAGTTCAGGTTTAATTTTTTATTATTAATTATAACAGCCCCAAATGGGGCTGTTTTTTTCTGCTCATTTATTTTTCGTCTTCAGATTCAAGTTCTAATTCTAAATCGCCAAAAATGATATCCTCAATATCATTAACCATGGTAGCAAACCTTCCTCTTGCCCGCAGAAACCTCTGTACAGGCTTATTCATTTCAACTAAATTCTGAAGTTTTTCAAATTTTTCTTTATCTTCTTCCGAAATCTCCTGATCTGATTGTTCCAGATAATTTATCTTCCAGGCATGGTTCTGGTAATCTTTGAGCAGTTCTATACTTTTTTCCTTGTTCAATATTTCTTTTCTTGCTTTCTGAAAATCCTCATACTCCTCCGATTCTTTAATAGCTTTAGCCAAGCGATGACTGAGATTATATACTGACATTTATTGCACCTCGCTTAATTATATTTTTTAATAAAATCGATGTTAATTAAACCGTTTTTAATTTCCATAATTACAGCACTGTAATACTTCTTATGCTTTCTAGAAGTTGGAGAGCCTGGATTGATAAAATGCTGACCTTCAATCTCTTTATGCAAAGCATCATGAGTATGACCAAAAATGATAATATCCGCTTCGGGAAATTTGTACTGAAGACCTGTAATAACCTCGCCCCGTATCCTGTGACCATGATGAATAGCTATTTCAGTCCCAGCTAAGGTTAACTGGCGACTATCAGGTAAATCTTGAGAAATATAAAGGTCACAGTTCCCAGAAACTGCCTTAACCGGAGCTATTGTATCCAGTTTCTCTAATGTATCTTTATTGGTAACATCTCCAGCATGAAGAAGATATTCACAGTCTTTCAATTCTGAAAAAAGCCAATCTGGTAAACTCGGAGCTCTATCAGGAACATGCGTATCGGATATTACACCTACTTTCATAATCTCACCTCTACCTTCTTATATTCAGAAACAGAAAACCCGGATAAGCTATGAAAATGGCCTGATCCGGGAGTATAAGTTTATATCACTATGAGGCTTTTTCTTCGCCATCACTATTGCTGACATTGTTAGCAGTTTTATTGTCGGTACAGTAAAAACCAGATCCTTTAAATCGGATGCCAGGTGCACCGATAATACGTTTTACTTCGCCCGAGCAGGTTGGGCATTCCTGTAATGCTTCATCTTTAATACCCTGCATCTTCTCAAAACGACCACAACTATCACATTCATATAAATACATTGGCATTTCTTCTCACTCCCGCTTATAAAATTGTCCTCTAGTATAATTTATATTACAAAAAAGTGCTTTTGTCAAGATTAAATCCCTAAGTTTCTTATAATTGCTGTTTATATCCCCAGTAATTATAAATCATTATAAATATAAAACCTGATAACATTATCCAATTAGCTCTCTGATAAAGAAAAATGGTCCCCACTAAAAAGGAAATAATAATAACCACTAAAACAGGCTTTGCTGGAAATCTAATCTTTATCAACTGCCAGGGGAGTAAGCTTAGACCTATAAATACTCCAATTTCGTTACTATATATAAGCCCTGCAACTCCGATGATGGCAAATAATACTGCCAGAATATAGTCCATATATTTACCCTCCTATATCTATACAAACTTAAATTTAAAAGTGATTAAGATTTTTTTAATTCTAATAATATAACTGTTTCAACATGATAAGTTTGAGGGAAAAGATCAACTGCCGAAATTTCTCTAATTTTATATCTGGTCTTTAATTTATTAAGATCTCGTCCTAATGTTGAAGGGTTACAGGAAACATAAATTATTGCCTGAGGGAGGACCTGCATTATCAACTCAACGGTTTCTTCTACCAGCCCTTTCCTGGGAGGATCAAATATAACTAAAGAATCCTCTGTTAATAAATGGCGCAGATGATTCTCCACCAGACCATGGCGAAAACTCACTTTCTCTTCAATCTGGTTTAAACTTGAATTCTTTCGGGCAGCAGAAATAGCTTCTAAATTCGAATCGATCCCGATTATTCCAGTAAATTTATCAGCCAAATAAATCGAAATCGTACCTGCGCCACAGAAGGCATCAATAATTTTATCAGGTCTAACTAAACCAGCATACTTTTGTACTATCTCATATAATTTTTCTGTTTGAACCGTATTTACCTGAAAAAAAGATTCCGGGTGAATCAAATATTTTGTTTTCCCTATATAATCACTTATGTACTCCTGGCCATAAATCAAACTCGATTTATCCCCCAGGATTCTATTAGTGACCTCTGAATTTATATTTTGATAGATACTGACCAAAGCTTGCTCGGTCTCTGGCAATTTTATTAATTCCAGCTTTAACTCCTGAGGCATATTATTTGTAGTAACTAGAGTTAACTGCAACTGCCCTGTGCAAATTCCTGAGCGGATCAAAATATGTCTAAGCAGGCCGCTTCCCCTGCTTTCATCATAAGCTGATATATCAAATCTATTACAAATATCTACTATTTTATTTAACAATCTATTGATCGGTTGATCCTGAATTTTACATTCAGGAAATACAACAATTTCGTGACTTCCGGCTCGATAAAAACCTGAGATCAACTTATCTTCCCGTTGGTCTACCGGAAACTGACCTTTATTTCTATAATACCAGGGGAAATCCATACCTTCTACTTTAAAGTCAAAGACATGGTCAAGCTTTCCTATTCTTTCCAATGCTTCCTTAATGATATTTTGCTTTACCTTCAATTGACCAGCGTAACTCATATGCTGAAGCTGACAGCCCCCACAATCATAATAAACAGGACAATCAGGTTCGATCCGGTCAGAAGAACTTTTAATTATTTTCTTTACCTCTCCCCGAGCGTAACTGCTCTGCTTTTTTATGATTTTAACTTCCACTACCTCGCCAGGCAGGGTATTTTTAACAAATATAACAGGTAAATCTGCCGGCCTGGCCAGACCTTCACCACCGCCTACAATTTTTTCTATCTCTATCTCAAGAACATCTCCAACTTGCAATATTTTACCTCCTTACCTCTAGTACCTTATTATATCATAAAAACTCCCGCTCAAAAAGCAGCAGCGGGAGTTAAATACTTAATGATATTTATGTTGAAATTTTTTATCCAATCCTACTTAAGAACCTAAGTCAAGATATGATCCTTCTAGTTTTCTCAGGATGATCGGTAATAATCATATCTACCCCTATTGAAGCCAGATTTTTTATAACTTCGACCTCTTCAGTGCCGAACACATTAATTCTTCCTCCAACTTCATGAATTCCTCGAACAATATCGGGCCTTACTGCTGCATAAAAAGGATGAATGTTAAAAGCACCTAACTTTCTTGCGTAATCCCACGGGCGATAAATTCCAGCCATATAGAGAATACCAGTCTGGGCTTCTGGTTCAATCTCGCTTATTATTTTTAAGCTATAATGATTAAAACTAGAAAATATGGTTTTATCAAGTAAGCCCCTTGTCTTGATTAAATTAATGACTTTTTCTTCTAAACCTTCATAGCGAACGATACCATTTTTAAGTTCCAAATTTATAATATCCATCCCTTTAGCTAGGTCTAACACTTCTTCAAGGGTTGGTATTTTTACATGGGCATACCTGGCAGAAAATGAACCTCCGGCATTTAACCGCTTAATTTCTTCTAAAGTATGATCTTTAATCAAGCCTTCACCATCTGTGGTTCTATCCACCAATTCATCATGGATAACCACCGGTACACCATCCTTCGTCATTTGGACATCAAATTCTATACCATCTGCCCCTGCTTCAATAGCAGCGGTAAATGCAGGAAGTGTATTCTCTGGAGCAATGCCTGAAGCTCCTCGATGAGCAAGTATCTTCATATCCTGCATGTTACACCTCCTATCTTTTTTCTATCTCCTGGCGAATTAGTTCATTGGCAAGCTGAGGATTGGCCTGGCCTTTGGTCTCTTTCATAACCTGACCAACTAGAAAACCAATTGCTCTGTCTTTCCCGTTTTTAACATCATCTACAACTTCCAGATTCTCATCAAGAATATTATTAATGATTTCCAACAATTTATCTTCATCACTTATCTGAGTTAATCCTTGATCTGCCACAATTTTTTTCGGATCTTTACCAGTAGAAAACATTTCCGTAAAAACATCTTTTGCAATTTTTGAAGAAATGGTGCCGTCTTCAATCAAACCGAGCAGAGAAGCCAGTTTTTCACCGGTTATCTGCGTTTCACCTGGGCTTAAATTCTCTTCTTTAATTAACTTGAGAAATTCTCCCATTAACCAATTACTTACTTCCTTGGGATCAGCATCTGCTGCAACGGCCTCTTCAAATAATTTAGCCAGTTCAAAATCACCTGTCAACACACCGGCATCATATTCTGGGAGTTCATACTCTTCTCTAAATCTATCTTTTTTAGCTAAAGGTAATTCAGGCAGGCTTTGATCCACATTTTTAATCCAGCTATCAGAAATTTCTAAAGGCATTAAATCTGGTTCAGGAAAATAACGATAATCTTCAGCTTCTTCTTTGCCGCGCATAGAAACCGTTCGACCTTTATCCTCATCCCAACTTCTAGTTTCCATAACTACCTCTTCTAAATCATCTAACAGCTTCTTCTGCCTTTCCAACTCAAAACTTAAAGCATTTTCAACCGCTCTAAAACTATTCATATTTTTAACTTCAACTTTAACGCCAAACTCTTGCTGACCCTCTGGCCTTAAAGAAACATTAGCATCGCAGCGAAGAGAACCTTCCTCCATATTACAATCAGATATACCTAAATATAGCATTATCTGCTTTAATGAATTCAAATATTCTCTGGCCTCTTCTGGGGTTCTCAAATCTGGCTCACTAACGATCTCAATAAGAGGTATACCTCCTCTATTATAATCTACCAGGCTATTATCGCTTTCAGAAACAGACCCTTTGTGAATCAACTTGCCTGCATCTTCCTCCAGATGGATCCTGGTTAAACCTATTTCCTTGCGCTTATTATCCACCTCTATAGTGATAGCCCCTCCATATCCAATAGGCAAATCATATTGAGAAATCTGATAACCTTTAGGTAAATCTGGATAATAATAGTTTTTGCGATCGAATTTATTATATTGATTTATTTCGCATCCAGTAGCCCGACAGGCCAACAGAGCATATTCTACTGCTTTCTCATTGATCACCGGTAGAGTTCCAGGAAGCCCTATGCAAACAGGACAGGTATTTGCATTAGGCTCAGCACCATATCGGGTACTGCAGCCGCAAAATAATTTTGAATTGGTATTAAGCTGTAAATGTACTTCCAATCCAATTATAGTTTCATACTTAGTTGTCATATCAATATCACCTTTCCTTATACTAATTGAACGTCATTAGAAACATCCAGTATATTTTCTATGCTAGCAGCTGCCTGAAGCAAACCTTTTTCACTAAAGGTCGGCCCAATAACCTGTAAACCTAGCGGTAATCCTTCTGGTGAAAAACCTGAAGGTAACGAGATAGCCGGCATACCTGTTATATTTGCTGGAACAGTAAATATATCGTTGATGTAAACTTCAATGGGATCAAGATCTTCCCCAAGCTTGTAAGCTGGTGTCGGACTGGTAGGTCCGATCACAAAATCAACTTGATCAAAAACTTCTTGATAACTTTTCCTGATTAAGGTTCTAACTTTTAATGCTGTTTTATATAGTTCATCCTGATATCCGGCTGAAAGTGCATATGTTCCTAACATGATCCTTCTTTTAACCTCAGAACCGAATCCTGAACTCCGTGTTTCTTTAAACATCTTCTCTATATCCGTATCCCCACGTCGTTTTCCGTACCGGACACCATCATAGCGAGCCAGATTAGAGGAAGCTTCAGCCGGAGCTATCACGTAATAAATAGCAAGCGCATGATCAGCAGGCGGCAGTTTAATCTCTTCCACTCTGCCCCCGTTCTTTTCAATTTTAGCCACAGCCTCTTGAATAGACTGTCGTACTGAAGGAGCAATATCCATTTCCAGGTATTCAACTGGCAGTCCAAATGTAAATTTAGAAATATCCTGATGCAAATCCTCATGGTAATCAGGGTGAGATATATCAGCAGAAGTAGAATCCATTTCATCCCTACCGGTTAATATATTTAACATAATGGCTGCATCTTCAACAGTTCTAGTTAAAGGACCGATCTGATCTAAAGAAGAAGCAAATGCTACCAAACCGTAACGGGAAACAGAGCCATAAGTTGGTTTTATACCAACCAGACCAGTATATGAAGCAGGTTGTCTAATTGACCCACCGGTATCGGAGCCTAAAGCTACTGGCACTTCGCCGGCTGCAACAGCTGCTGCAGAGCCTCCACTAGAACCTCCTGGAACGTAATCGAGGTTCCAGGGATTCCTGGTATTGTGAAACCCAGAATGTTCAGTTGATGATCCCATTGCGAACTCATCCATATTTGTCTTCCCTGCTATAATAGCTCCAGCATCTCTTAATTTTTTAACTACCGTACTGTCATAAGGCGGGGTATAACCCTCCAATATTTTGGAGGAACAGCTGGTCGGCAGATCACTGGTAGCCATATTATCCTTTACGGCCACAGGAATACCGGTCAAGATGTTAGAACTTTTGTTTTGACCAGAACTCATCTTATCTGCTAATGTAACAAAACTTTTAACTCGATCTTCAACCTCGTCAATTCTATGCGTAAATGCTTGTAAAATTTCTGTCGGGCTAACTTCTTTATTATCTCTAGCTTTAATTAATTGAGCTAGATCCATTTGATAAATTTCCATCATTAATTCCTCCCTCCTGTCTTATTTCCGTCCTGGAACCCTAAACTGATCATCTATCTTATCTGGAGCTGCTTCAAGCAGTTCTTCTCTTCTGTCTTCATTAGTAATCTTATCTTCTCTCAAAACATTGGCCGCTTCGCGAGGATGATAGGTAGGCTTTACTCCTTCCGTATCGATCTCCATTATCTTATTTATATAATCTAAAACATCCCCCAGCTGATTGGTAAATTCTGCAACTTCTTCTTCTGTTAAGTCTAGTTTAGAGAGCGAAGCAAGATGATTAACTTCTTCTTTAGATAGCATCTATTTTTTCCTCCTTCAACAATTTAATAAAATCTTCTTCATCGATAATCTTAACCTCATTTTCTCGAGCCTGCTCCAATTTAGAACCAGGATTGGCTCCGACCACTAAAAAATCAGTATTTGTACTAACAGCAGAGGTTACCCGACCTCCTCTAGTTTCGATTTCAGCCGCAGCTTCTTTGCGGGTATAATTCTCTAAACTACCGGTTAAAACAAAATTATACCCGGAAAACACTGTGTTTTTAGCTGTATCTTCTTCTTTTCTGGTTCTAACTCCAGCATCTTCTAGCTTAGCTATAACTTTTAAATTATCTTCGTTATCAAAAAAATTGACTAAACTTTTTGCAATAACCTGACCAACCTCCTCTATTTCAATAAGTTCTAAAATTTCCGCCTGCTTAATCGCCTCGATGTCCTCAAAAAATTCTGTAAGCAAAGTAGCAGTTCGAGAACCTACATGCCGGATACCCAGGGCATAAATCACCCGGTCAAATGATCTCTCTTTGCTGCTTTCAATAGCTGCAAGCAAATTATCTGCTGACTTATCTCCCAGCCTTTCCAGCTGAACTAGTTCGTCTTTATGAAGATAATACAGATCACCGTAGTCGGCAATTAATTCAGCAGACAATAACCTATCTATTACCGCCGGTCCCAACCCGTCTATATTCATGGCATCTCGAGAAGCAAAGTGAATAATGCTCTCTTGAAGTTGAGCAGGACAGGAAGAATTCGGACACCTGTGTATGGCCTCGGCGGGATCTTTCACTACTTCTGATCCGCAAGCAGGGCAAAATTTGGGCATCTCAAACTCCTCTTCTTCTCCCGAGCGTTCTTCCTTAATTACCTTGACTATTTCAGGAATTACATCTCCTGCTTTTTGGATAAGTACTTTATCTCCAACGCGTACGTCTTTTCTTTTCACTTCATCTTCATTATGAAGCGTGGCTCTACTCACAGTTGAACCATCCACTTCCACTGGTTCCAAAACCGCATTAGGGGTTAAAGCACCGGTCCTACCTACCGAAATGATAATATCTTTGACCATGGTGGTTTTTTGTTGAGCAGGAAACTTATATGCTACTGCCCACCGAGGAAATTTGCTGGTGCTGCCAAGTTCACTTCTTAAATTAAGCTGGTTTAATTTTATCACCATACCGTCTATTTCATAAGACAGTTCTTCCCGCTTATCAACCCAGCTTTCACAAACGTCGATAATCTCATCTATTTTTGCATACTTTTTGTACCAACAAGTTTTAAAATTTAATTCTTCTATGAGTTCTAGTTCTTGCTGATGGGTATCTAAATCGATATTTTCTACAGTTATTATATCATATGCTAAAAAAGCTAACGGTCTTTGGGCAGCAATTTTGGGGTCGAGCTGCCTTATTGAGCCAGCTGCTGCATTCCTCGGATTAGCAAAAGGTTCTTTTCCTTTATCCAATCTGGTTTCATTTAACTTAGCAAATTTTTCTACAGGAATATAAACTTCTCCCCGCACTTCAATATTAATCTCTTTGTTTAATTTTAACGGAATAGAAGGTATAGTTTTTACATTAGCTGTAACATCCTCACCTGTTATTCCATCACCTCTAGTCGCTGCCTGAATTAACTTGCCATTCTCATAAGTGATGATCAAAGCTAACCCGTCGATCTTATGCTCGACCAGGTAATCATAATTAACCTGAGAAGATATTTTTTTCTCTATACGCCTAGAAAAATCTTTCAATTCTTCTGCTGAAAAAGCATTATCCAGACTCAAAACCTGTTGACTGTGCTTTACCTTATCAAAAGAATCCAAAGGAGTCCCGCCTACTCGAGCAGAAGGCGAGTTCTCAGTTTTTAGCTCAGGAAATTCATTTTCAAGTTCTATAAGCTGATTCATTAATTCATCATATTCACTATCGGAAATAACCGGATTATCCTCTACGTAATATTTCTTCTCGTGATAACGTATCTCCTCACGCAGTTCTTGAATTTTATCTCTAGCTTCTTCTTTACTAAAGTTTTTCATCTCTTACCTCCTCACGATTTGCAAAGGAGCATATTCTGCCAGCAGTTCCCGCTTCTTACCATCTTTAAACCGAATAGTTAACTTCGTACCTCTATCTTCCTGAATAGATTCTATCACACCGATCCCCCAGCTAGGATGTAGAATATCCTGACCTTCTTTATAGCTTGTTCCTATTGATTTAGAGGCCTGAGCAGAAGTGGTTTTAGCCAGGCTATCCCTTATCTCTATCGATTCTTTCATTTCATCCTCACCAGTTAATAGATCATCAGGTATTTCTTCTAAAAATCGAGATGGGGGATAAAACTTATTTTCTCCATACCGAAACCTGGTCCGAGCTCGCAGTAAAAAAAGCTTATCCATAGCTCTAGTCATTCCCACGTAGCAGAGCCGCCTCTCCTCTTCGATTTCTCCCGGATCATCTAAAGAGTTCTGATGAGGAAATAACCCTTCGTCCAAACCTGTTAAGAATACTATAGGAAATTCCAGCCCTTTGGCCGAATGTAGAGTCATAAGGGTAATATAATTAGTTTCTTCTTCCATTGTATCAATATCTGCAATCAATGCTACTTCTTCCAGAAATCCCGATAGGCTGGGCGCTTCATTTTCCTGGAGATATTCCCGCATTGCTGATTGTAATTCACCTATATTTTCTAATCTTTCAGTAGCCTTTGGCCCTTCCTTTTCGATCAATTCTTTTTCATAGCCTGTTTTAGCTATAATTTTATTGACAAGTTTATCTAATGTCATTTCCGTACTCATCTCTTTAAAACGTTTGATTAACTCTGTAAATTCCTTGACCCTGCTGCTATAGGCTGGGGTCAATTGTGGGTTTTTATCTGCTTCAAGACAAGACTGGAACAAAGATATATTATTGGAATATGCATATTCTTGAATCCTATCTATAGTTGTTGCTCCTATACCTCTTGTCGGGCAGTTGATGATCCGCAATAAACTTGCTGTATCATCGGGATTATTTATTAACCTTAAATATGCTAATACATCTTTAATTTCCTTACGATCATAAAACTTAAGTCCTCCCACAATCTGATAAGGAAGTTGATTGCGCCGCAGGATGTCCTCAATATTTCTGGACTGGGCATTAGTCCGGTAGAGAACAACCATATCTCCCAGAGAATATTCCCCGCTATTTTTCAACTTCCTGGCTTTATCTAAAATAAATGCTGCTTCTTCTTTATCTGTAGACGCTTCATAATACTCTATTCTTTCCCCTTTACCTCGGCCTGACCAGAGATCTTTTTCCAAACGGGAAGTATTGTGTTGAATAACTGCCTGAGCTGCTTTTAAAATATTCTCTTTGGACCGATAATTTTGTTCTAACCTAATAACTTTAGCCTCAGGATAATCCTTTTCAAAATTCAAGATATTATTAATATCTGCCCCTCTGAAACCGTATATCGATTGGTCTGGATCACCGACAACGAAAATATTTTTATAGTCGCCAGTTAATAATTGACTGAGCCGATATTGAGCATGATTAACATCTTGATATTCATCTACCAGTATATAACGATATTTATCATTATAATATTCTTTAACTTTTTCATATTTACTAAAAAGCTGGCAGGGTTTAAGAATTAAATCATCAAAATCTAAAGCGTTACTTTCTTTCATCCTTTGCTGGTAAACCGGGTATATTTCTGCGGTTAATTCAGATAAATAATCAAACTGTTCAACTACAAAATTTTCCGGGGTTGTCAGTGTATTCTTAGCTTCACTGATTTTATTTAAAATCAGTGCTGGCTTAGTCTTTTTAATATCTAAATTCATTTCCTGCATTATATCTTTGACCATCCGCTTTTGATCTGAAGTATCATATATAGAGAAGTTAGCAGAATACCCCATTTTACTTGCTTCTTTTCTTAGCAGCCTGGCCCCGAAAGAATGAAAAGTCCCAATCCAGCTGCCCCGAGTACCAGTTAAACTGTTAACCCGTTCAACCATTTCAGAAGCTGCTTTATTAGTGAAGGTCATAGCCAGAATATTTTCTGGCGCTACTCCATATTTACTAATTAGATAAGCAACCCTGCGAGTTAAAACCCTGGTTTTACCACTTCCAGCACCGGCCAAGACTAATGCTGGTCCTTTATCATGTTTAACAGCCTCGCGCTGAGGCTCATTCAAATCTTTTAAAACCTCTTCTGATTCCATTAATTTATCACTTCTTCCTCAAGATATTCTTTAATATTTTTAACTGCTTTCTCCGCAAAATATAAATGGGTATTACAGGAGCAATCACTGGCTCCGAAGCCAGATTCTATAATTTCCGTCTCTTCTAATTCGTTTAAAGCGTCAGCTAACTTACATTCATACTCTTTTCCTAAAGGCCATGCATATACGTTTTGCATACTAGCTTCTGCTGCAAGATAGTCTATATGCCAGTGTTTATTGTTCGAACCTTCTCTGTGCCTTCTAATTCTGGAGTTCATATTACTCTGAGCAGTACCTACGTAATAATAATAACCAGGAGGGAAAGCAATTTTACCTTTTGCCCCTACTTCGATTAGCCCAGGTTTATGACGAAAAAATTCAAGTAAATATATGCCGCTATCAAAGCTAAATTCTTGCATCATATTATCCTCCTAAGAAACATCCACTTTTAATATAAAAATTTTGCTGCCTCACTAAAAATGATATCAAAAAAACACCTGCTTTAACAGGTGTAATTTGATTAAAACCTATTTTTTAATTCTTTTTTTAAATCTTTCATGCTTAAACCAGCATCTTTTAATAGAACCAGGAGGTGATAAATTAGATCCGCCCCTTCTTCAGGCAATCTTTCAGGTTGATTAAGATAGGCGATTACCGTTTCAACCGCCTCCTCTCCAACTTTCTGTCCTATTCTGCCGGGGCCAGCTTGAAAAAGCGAAGTAGTATATGAGTTCGGCGGCAGTTCTTTCTGTCTTGAGGCAATAATTTCTTCTAAATTTGTTATTACCTGAGCTATAGTAGTGAGTTTATCTCGATTTTGTTCTTTTAACCCATCTTTTCTTAATTCGTAGTTCTTATAAAAACAACTCTTCCTCCCTGTGTGACAGGCTGGACCTGACGGCTGAACCTGTAAAAGCAAAGTATCGTTATCACAATCTAAAGTCAGGTAGCTCACATCTTGAAAATTCCCAGAGGTTTCCCCTTTCAACCACAGTTCCTGTCGGGACCGACTATAAAAGCACGCTCTGCCTGTACTAATAGTTTTTCTTATAGCATCAGGATTCATATATGCCAGCATGAGAACCTCTCCTGTGTCCTCATCCTGAAGAATAGCTGGCACCAGGCCTTTATCATTAAATTTAACCTTTTTGATAAGTTCATCAGCTTTCATATTACTATTAAGCATTCCACTTCAACTCCTAACAGGCCGGATAGGTATACCCCGTTCAGCCAGATAATCTTTACATTCTTTGATGGGATGAATTTGTTGATGCCATATTGAAGCAGCTAAAGCAGCATCAGCTTCTCCTATTTTAAAGGCGTCGTAGATATCTGCCGGAGAACCGGCTCCTCCAGAAGCTATCAACGGAATATTAACAGCTCTACTCACAGCCTTAAGCTGCTTAAGATCGTAACCTGCTCGGGTCCCATCAGCATCGATACTCGTTAGAAGGATCTCCCCTGCTCCCCTTTTCTCTACTTCCTGAGCCCAGGCGACCAAATCTAATCCAGTTTCTTGTGAACCGCCGCTTATTAAAACTTCCCATCCGGATTCAGCAGCTTTTTTTCTGGCATCTATGGCTACTACTACCGCCTGGCTGCCAAATTGTTCTGCAGCTTGGGTGATCAAATCAGGAAATCGAACAGCCGCAGAATTAATAGAAATTTTATCTGCTCCAGCCTGAATTAATTCTCTAAAATCTTCTATGGTTTTTATTCCTCCACCTACTGTAAAAGGAATAAATAGTCTTTCCGCTACCTTCATAGCCAATTTTTTGATGGTTTCTCGCTTTTCTTTGGTGGCTGTTATATCTAAAAAAACCAGTTCATCCGCTCCAGCCTGGTTGTAATATTCAGCCATCTCTACAGGATCGCCTTGATCTTTTAAGTCAACAAACTGCTCTCCTTTTACTACTCGACCATCTTTGACATCAAGACAGGGAATCAGCCTTCTAGTTAGCATATTCGATCCCCTCCTTCCAAATTTTCTCTGGATCTATCTTCCCTTTATATATTGCCCGTCCAACTATAGCCCGGTTAATACCTAGTACCTGAAGCTTCTTTAAATCTTCAACCGAAGCAATCCCCCCTGAGGCAGTCACTTCTACATCGTATTCATTCAATTCAGCGGTTTTTTGAAAATTAGGTCCTGCCATCATTCCATCCCTGTTTATATCGGTATAAATAAACCTCTCTATACCCTGACCGATCAACTCTTCCATCATATCTTCAACTTTAATGGCTGTCTCTTCCTCCCAGCCCGAAAGTGAAAGCATACCATTCCGAGCATCAAGAGCAACTATTATTTTCTGGCTGTTATATTTATCAACCAATTCACCAGCAAAATTTGGGTCCTCTATCGCCGCAGTTCCAATTACTATCGCATCAGCTATTTCCAAATAAGCGGAAGCGGTAGAGATATTTCTAATCCCACCACCAATCTGACACACCAATTCAGGAATAGAAATTATATCATTTAATAAGTCCTGATTAATCGGTCGACCTTTTCTAGCACCATCAAGATCAACTAAATGAATTTCAGCTGCCCCCTGTTTGGCAAAAAAGATGGCCCTTTGTACGGGATTGTCATCTATTAATTCTTCTTGACCATAATCTCCTTGAGTCAAACGGACGGCATTACCACCTCTAATATCTATAGCTGGAATAACTCTCATTCAATCACCTCGAGAAAATTTTGTAATATCTTCAAACCAGTCCTGCCGCTTTTTTCTGGATGAGGTTGAATGGCAAAAATATTATCCTGTTTCAATACAGCGGTAAATTCTTGATCACCGTAAATCGCAGAAGCTATGGTTAAATCTGAATCCAATTCTATAAAATAACTGTGCACAAAATATAAATAATTATCAGGTAATCCCGCTAATAATTTTTCACTTTTTTTTAACTGGATATTATTCCATCCAATTTGAGGAACACGCTTAACCCTGGTAGAATTAAATCTTTTGCATTCGCCCGGTAATATTCCCAATCCTTCTTCTTCAGGATTCTCTTCACTAGAATCAAATAGAAGCTGCAGTCCCAGGCAGATACCCAGAAAAGGACGCCCTTCTCTTATATGATTTTTTATTGGTTTAACTAATTTTCGAGTTCTTAATCCTTCCATCCCTCCACCAAATGATCCCACTCCTGGAAGTATCAAAGCAGAAAGACCATGAAAGTTATGGGGTGATTCAATTAACTTAGTTTCTACCCCAAGATAATTAAAAGCTCTTTTAACATTTCCTATATTACCTGCACCGTAATCAATTATCCCTATCAATGGCGACCACTCTCGCCAAGACTTCCTTTTGTCGATAAAGGTTTCCCCTCAAGTCGAGTATCCTGATTTAAAGCCATATCAATTGCTCGAGCAAACGCTTTAAAACAACCTTCAATTAAATGATGAGCATTCCCGCTGCGAATGACATTTAAATGAAGATTAAAAGCACCATTAGAAGTTAATGCTCGGAAAAATTCCTCAGTTAGTTCCACAGGAAAACCATTTATATTATCCCTTTTTGTTTCAATATTACCCTGATAAAAAGATCGCCCCCCTAAGTCAATCACCGCCTGGACTAAAACCTCATCCATCGGTAAAGTTACATCACCGAAGCGTGCTAGACCACCTCTCGAACCTAATTCCTTATTTATTGCCTGGCCTAACAATATTCCTATATCTTCTACAGTGTGATGTTTATCAACCTCTAAATCACCTTCAGCTTTTAATTCCAGATCTATAAACCCATGTCTACACCAAAGTTCAAGCATATGATCAAAAAAACCAATACCTGTGTTAATTTTGTAAGCGCCTGAACCAAAAAGATTCAGTTTTAACTTTATTTCTGTCTCATTTGTTTTTCTTTCCACTTCAACCATTTTCTCCACCTCCAATTATATCAGCCAATTCCAATTTGAATTTATTATTTTCAGCTGGAAGCCCAACACTAACTCGTAATGTCGAACCAAAAACTGGTAGATTTGGCCAGAACCTAATCTTAACATTTCTTTCTAATAATTTATCCTTAACTTTTTCTTCTGCCTCTTCTGTTTGAAACATAATATAATTACCTTCAGAAGGATAATATCTCAAACCAGGCAAACCGGTAAAAAACTTTTCTAATTTAGCTCTTTCTTTTTTAATGGTTTGCCACTGTTTCCTAAATAAACTTTTTTTATTGAGAAGTTTAACCGCAACTTCTGCACTATAATTGCTGATATTGTAAGGAGACCTACAAAAAGACAGAGGTTCTATGTTTTTATCATTTGTAAGTAGATATCCTATCCTCAAACCTGCTAACCCAAAAGCTTTAGATAAAGTTCTTAAAACAATAAGATTATCATTATTACTAATTAAATCTTTTGCAGTCAGGTCTGAAAACTCAAAATAAGCCTCATCTACAACTACCATCAAATCAGTACTGCCCAGTAACTTACTTAGCCAGGATAATGATATTTTTTCTCCAGTAGGATTATTGGGGGAACAAATAAATATTAACCCTTGCGTAAATAAAGAAGCAGTCTCAAGGATTTCTTCTTCTGGAAAAATTGGTCGGCCATCGTCCTGTCTATAAGATATTTCAATAATTTCAGTGCCTACTACCTCAGCATAGTAGCTATACATACCAAATGTAGGTGTAGGTGAAATCATTACACTATCTCCCCCTCCATAAACCAGATGAAGGAGTAAAATTAATTCATCAGATCCATTTCCACAGATTATTTTGTCTGCAGGGTAATTAGTATATTTACTAAGAGCATCTCTTAAATCGGGATATGTCTTATCTGGATATCTGTTAAAAGCTACTTCTGCTGCTAGATTATTTACTTCTTCTCGAAGCTCCTTAGAGAGGGGATATGGGTTTTCATTTTGATCTAGTTTAACCATTCCCATCACCTAACTCATTCAAGCGGATGGCTGCTGCCTGAGCATGAGCAGGGAGCAGTTCTGCTTCAGCAATAGTACTAATATCCTGATAGGTAGCTTCTAATTCTGCACGAGTAAAATATATAAGTCCAGATTTTTTTATAAAATCATTAACTGATAAAGGCGAAGAAAATCTAGCTGTACCTGAAGTAGGTAAAACATGATTAGGTCCGGCCAAATAATCTCCTGTAACCTCAGGTGTCCATGGCCCCATAAAAATCGAGCCAGCATGTCTAATACTATTTAAATAGTTCAGCGGATCCTTTATGATTAACTCTAAATGTTCTGGGGCTATCTTATTCACAACCTCTATAGCTGAACTCACATTATCAACATGAATAATAAGCCCATTTTCTTCCAGGGCTGCCCTCGCTGTAGCAGCAGTTGCTAGATCTTCTAACTGTTTTTCTAATTCGAGTTCAACTTTAACAATCAAACTCGCTTCAGTCGTAATTAAAACAGCTCTAGCTTCAGGATCATGCTCCGCCTGAGCGAGAAGGTCTGCTGCCACCGAAGCTGGTTTAGCTGATCCATCAGCGACTATCAAAATCTCACTAGGCCCTGCCAGCATGTCAATATCTACTTGACCAAAAACAAGTTTTTTAGCCATAGTAACATACTTATTACCTGGTCCCACTACTTTATCAACAGGAGTTATTGTTTCTGTACCCCATGCTAGAGCGGCAATTGCATGAGCCCCTCCCACAGCGTAAACTTCATCTATACCGCAAAGATTTAAAGTTCTAGCCACAACTGGATTAATTTCACCTTTTGAATTCGGAGGTGTAACTGCCACTATCTCCCTAACTCCAGCCACCAATGCGGGTACAGCTGTCATTAAAACTGAACTCGGATAAGCTGCTCGACCACCTGGTATATATAATCCAACCCTATCTAATGGTGTAACTTGTTCTCCTACAAAGCCGCGTCCTTCTGTTTGCTTAAACCAACTTTGATCTAACTGCCGTCTACTGAATTCTGCTATTCGCTCTTTAACCCTGGTAAGTGTACTTAATAGAGATGAATCCATCTCTGCTGTATTGAGATAAGCTTGTTCTACAGCAATTGTATCTAACTTTACTTGATCATATACTTCTGTAAAATCAAGTAAAGCCTTATCCCCTTCTTTTTGAACAGATGCAATTATTTTACTTACCTGTTCTAACAATTCTCCTGAATAAGAAATCTTTTTATTTTCTATATATTTGTCTAATTCCGATGTATTTTCTGGTAATCTAATCTGCTTCATCTGCATTACTCCCTATGGTTTTATTAATATCATCAACTATTTTATTGATAGTTTTAGAATTTGTGCGATAACTAATTCTATTTACGATCAATCTTACTGAAGACTCAAGAATTGTCCCAATAGGCTTTAAACCATTTTTTCTTAAAGTAGTACCAGTTGAAGTTATATCTACAATAATATCTGCTAAATCTACCAGGGGAGCTAACTCCACTGAACCGCCCAATTCTATAACTTCAATTTTTATCCCTAATTCATTAAAATATCTTGAAGTCAGATTTGGATAAGAAGTTGCAACTCTAAAATTATCTGATAAATCAGCAGGATTTTCAATCTTCATCCATTCTGGAACTGCTACTACCAAATTACAGGCTCCAATCCCCAAATCAAATACTTCATAAATACTTCTTTCTTTTTCAGCTATAATGTCTTTACCAGTGAAGCCAATATCTGCGGCCCCATGTTCTACATAAGCAGGAACATCTACCGGCTTTGTTAACATAAATTTATTACCGGTTTTAGAAAACTCTTGAACCAATTTCCGAGATAATTTAGAAACGTTATCTTCCTCATCTAATAGAATCGTTTTCTTACAAGTATCTATAACTTGAGTAAACAATCTTCCTTTAGGAAGAGCTACCCTCAAATTCATTTTTGACATAATCCACCACCTCATTAATCTCAACGAACTTTCTGATTTCCTGATTATCTCTAATTTGATAATTATAATCAGGACCAGCTTGAACTATAATCATCTTATCTTTTTGATCTCCTAAATCTATCTCTTCAGAATAATCTAAAGCCACTTTAATATTTTTATTTTGTAACTCCTCAGCCAAATTATATGCTTGCTTCAACATGGCATTATCTTTTATATGAATTTTTACTACATCATAATTGTTTTCAAATTCTTGTGATTTTTCTATAGCAAGTCGCAAACGATCTATTCCAATGGCAAAACCTACCGCTGGAATCGAGTCAACCCCAAATTTAGATAAAAGCTTATCATACCGCCCGCCCCCGGATATATTATACCCTAGATTACTTGTCATCACTTCAAAAACAATACCAGTATAATAATCTAAGTTTCTCATTAAAGCCAGATCAAAATTAACTTGATCAGCTAATCCGATGCTTTCTAGAGCTTCATATATACTATTTAAATGTGAAAGAGACCGACTTGATTCATTTGGGATTATTTTTTCTGCTTTAATAAGGACCTCTGGACCACCTCTTAATTCTAATAGTTTTAATAGCCTTTTCCGGGTATCAGAATCTAAGTTTTTGGTAAGGTTGCGATACCCTACTAAATCCCTGCTGGCTAATTTATCTTTCAATAAAGTAATTAATTCTTGTTCTAAATTAAGCGAATCAAATAGATGTTCTAAAAAGCCAATATGACCTAATTCAAGATGATAATCATTCAAACCTGATCTCTTAATTATTTTTTGAACCAGTGTGATCATTTCAATATCAGCAGTTTTACTTCCGCCAAAACGTTCTGCTCCTAACTGATATATTTCTCTATCTTTACCACTTTGGGTAGTTTCATGGCGATAAACAGAAGAATAATAAAAATATCTGGCTGGAAGCTCTAAATTACTTCTTTCTCGAGCCACTAAGCCAGCAATAGCCGAAGTCATTTCTGGTCTTAATACCAGGATATCCCCTTGAAAATCTATTAACTTATAATAACTTTTAACTTTTTCTTCGGCTACCCCCGAAGAAACCATATTATATGGTAATAAAGCCGGGACATAAACAGGTTGATAGCCCCAATTTTCTAAAATTTTGCTGCCCTGGTGCACTAAATTATTCAAGGACTTTGCTTTATTAGGAAGATAAAAAGCCATCCCTTCCGGTAAACCATTAAATTTTAATACCATGATATACCTCCAAAAAATATTTTCTTTACTTTATTTCTTTACTACACTAAAGAATATATCATACCTCTTACGCAGCTGTCAAGAATTTTAGTTATAATAAATGAAAATGCATCAGTCCTTACTCACGACTGATGCATTTTCATAATATTACATCTATATTTAAGTTTTAATTTCCCTCTCTTTGGTCAATCTCCTGTCCGATAATTAAACCAGCTACCGAAGCTTGCATCAATCCTCTAGTAATACCAGCCCCATCTCCACCAGCAAATAAATTACTAATCTTCGTTTCTAAATTAGGTTTAACTTCAAGCCGAGAAGAATAAAACTTGACTTCGACCCCATATAGTAAAGTATCTCTGGAGTATATCCCCGGAGCCAATTCATCCAGAGCTTCTAACATTTCGATTATTCCAGTTAAATGCCTATGAGGTAATACAAGACTTAGATCCCCGGGAGTAGCATCTTCTAAAGTAGGGTCAACTAACCCCCTGCTCATTCTAGTTGGCGTCGAACGTCGACCTGAAAGTAAATCTCCTAATCTCTGGACCAAAACACCCCCGCCTAGCAAATTAGCTAATTTAGCTATCGCCTCCCCGTAGGTAATCGGCTCTTTAAAGGGTTCTGTAAAAGTTTTACTAACAAGAAGGGCAAAATTAGTATAGTCTGTTTTGATTTCAGCATGACTATGGCCATTTACCGTGATCAAACCTTGATTATTTTCACTAACAACTTCGCCGTAAGGAGACATGCAAAAAGTTCTCACCTTATCATCAAAAGTAGGGGTCTGATAGATCAGCTTCGATTCATATAACTTATCTGTTAATGGCTCAGCGATCGCTGCTGGTGTTTCGACTCTAACACCGATATCCACTGGGTTAAGGCTGGTTTCAATATTTAGTTTATTAACCTCTTCTGCCAACCAGCTAGCATTTTCTCGACCAGGGGCTACTGCTACATATTTACCCCCTATTTTTGTCCCATCATCAAGTTCAACACCTTCTACTTTCCTGTTATCGTCAACTAATAAAGATACAACTCTAGTTTGAAAGCGAATTTCAACTCCCTGCTCCAATAAATAGTCACGCATCTTCTTTAAAACTTTACGGGTATGACCGGTACCTAGATGGCGAAGTTTAGCGGGAATAAATTTTAGTCCAGCTCTAATCGCGTTATCCCTAAAATCTTCGAGTTCATTATCTTCAGCCCCAAAAACTCGTTCTGGAGCACCAAAATTTAAATATATATCATCGGCAATTTTAATCATCTGCTCCAAAGATTCCCTGCCAATATATTCTTCTAAATTACCTCCTATATCAGCTGAAAGAGAGAGTTTGCCGTCACTATAAGCCCCGGCACCGCCCCATCCAGATACAATTGCACATGAAACACATTCCTGACATCCTCTACCACTTCCAGGTTTATCTTTCATTGGACACACCCGATTAGTTATATCTTTTCCTTTTTCTATCATTAAGATATTCAAGTTTAATTTTTCTTCAACTAATTTCATAGCTGTAAAAATTCCAGTTGGACCAGTCCCGACGATTATTACATCGTAATCATTCTGCATTAATTTGCCTCCCTGTGTAGTTCAAGATCTCCTGGTTTAATTAAGTTTCTTTCAAGCATAAACTTATATATTATATATGAAATTAATCCTGGCAAGAAAAAGTGCAACAAAATAACCGGGGCTAAAGCCTGGTAACCCATTGTTTCCAGAGTTGCCACCTGGCCGACCAGACCACTTGTCCCCATTCCTGCACCAATCCTATTATTTTTCATTTGAAATAAAACAGTAGTTATAGGTCCTAATATTGCGGAAGTAATTATCGGCGGTAACCAAATTATAGGTTTTCTTAATATATTAGGAATCTGTAACATAGAAGTCCCCAGCCCTTGAGCTATAAACCCTCCTAAACCGTTATCTTTAAAACTTATTACAGCAAACCCGATCATTTGAGCTGCACAGCCAACAGTGGCTGCCCCAGCTGCTAATCCTTCTAATCCCAATGATATTGCTAGGGCAGCACTAGAAACAGGCAAAGTTAAAAATATGCCCATTATAACAGAGACTGCTATTCCCATCGGAAAAGGCTGGAGGGTGGTCGCCAGATTGATCGACTGACCCAACCAATTAGTGAAAGCCACTAACCAGGGAGCCAAAAAATAACTTGCTATACCTCCACTAATTATCGTTACAGCCGGGACAAGCACTATATCTACTGGTGTCCTGCCGCTTATTAAACGAGCCGCTTCAACACCAATTATTGCTGCTGCTAAAGCACCGACAGGCTCACCTATTTGAATTGTTGCCCCTGCCTCTAGAAGCTGAACTGTGCCTGCACCTAAAGCGCCTGTAACAAGAGAGGAATACAGGCCCAGCCCAGTAATGTTTAAACTATAAGCAATACCAGCTCCAATAGCAGGGCCCATCAAAAACTGAGCTACCTGCCCAAACTCTCTTAACACATTAAGAGATAACAGCTCTCCCAATTGGTTGATTATTAAACCTATAATTAAAGAAGCGAATAAACCTAAAGCCATTCCATTTAAAGCTCTTATTAAATATTTTTGCAGCTTTTTTAAAAATACAAACATTAATACACCTACTTAAAATTTTATTGCTCCAATCTCTTTAAAACTAACTCATAACCATCTTCACCATATTCAAGAGATCTTTTTACTCTACTTATGGTAGCTGTACTAACTCCTGTTTTCTCTACTATATCTTCATAAGTTATACCTTTTTTTAACATTCTTGCTACTTCTAATCTCTGCGCCATAGCCTGAATTTCTCCAACCGTGGCCACATCTTGAAAGAAAGCATAATATTCTTCCAGATCCTCCAACTGCATCACTGCTTTAAAAAATTGTTCAGTCATCTCATTTTTAATATTTTTAGCCATTGTTATCCCCCTTTATATTATATCTTATTCCCATTCAATCGTGGCTGGTGGTTTAGAAGTAATATCATAAACAACTCTGTTCACTTGATTTACTTCATTAACAATTCTCCTTGAGATAAGATCAAGTGTTTCTGCAGGTATCCTAACCCAATCAGCGGTCATCGCATCTAAACTAGAGACAGCTCTCAAGATGATCGGGTAACCATAAGTCCTTTGATCTCCCATCACGCCAACAGATTTGATATCAGGTAAAACAGCAAAAGACTGCCAAACTTCATTAGCTACACTGGACCGGTTCAATTCCTCGCGAAAAATATGATCAGATTTTCGCAATATTTCTAATTTCATTTCAGTAACTTCACCAATAATTCTTATAGCTAAGCCCGGTCCTGGGAAAGGCTGTCGCCACACTAATTTTTCTGGCAAACCCAGCGTAAGACCTAATTTTCTAACTTCATCCTTAAATAGGTCCCTTAATGGTTCTAATAACTTTAATTCCATCTCGTCAGGTAGTCCTCCGACATTATGATGAGATTTAATCGTTACAGAATCCTCGCTACCCCCACTTTCAATCACATCAGAATAAATAGTTCCTTGAGCAAGGTGGGTAACATTTCTTATCGCTAAAGATTCACTTTCAAAGACCTGAATAAACTCATCGCCAATGATTTTTCTTTTTTCTTCAGGACTGCTTACCCCTTTTAACCTTTGTAGAAATCTTGCTTTTGCATCTACTGGATGTAAGCTCAATGAGAAATTTTGAGAAAAATATTCAATAACCTCCTGACTTTCTTTATATCTTAATAAACCGTGATCAACAAAGACACAATGAAGTCTATTTCCAATAGCTTTATTAATTAAAACAGCAGCTACCGCGGAATCAACCCCTCCAGAAAGACCAAGCACCACTTGAGAATCATCCGGGATTAATTTGTTAATTAACTCAACTTTTTCTTCTGCCAACCGTTCAATGCTCCAATTTGCTTCAGCCTGACAAATATCGAAAATGAACTGTTCTAAAATTTCTCTTCCTCCCACAGTATGATCAACTTCCGGATGAAACTGAAGTCCATATAATTTTTTCCGTTTAGATCCAATCGCTGCATAAGGAGTATTGCTTGTTTCGGCTAAAACTTCAAATTCATCAGGAAGACTAACCACACTATCACCATGGGACATCCATCCGGATAAAACATTATTCTCAGATATAAGGGCAGTGGTGTTACTAAACAAAGGATGATCTGGACTAAGGACATGTATATCTGCTCTACCATATTCTCTTTTATTAGAAGCCTTTACCTGCCCCCCAGGAAGCAAACTTGCCATCAACTGCATCCCATAACAAATACCCAACACTGGTTTCCCCAAATGAAAAATTTCCTTACTTATAGTAGGAGCATCTTTATCATTTACTGAAGATGGCCCGCCGGAAAGAATTATACCGATAACTTCTTGAGATTTTAACCTCTCTAAACTTACAGAGGCAGGCACCAATTCAGAATAGACTCCAGCATCTCTAATCCGTCGAGTTATAGTTTTTGCATACTGCCCCCCAAAATCAAGCACGAGGATCTTTTTTTCTTTCATTATTTTATCCCTCAATCCTAACTAATAATTTATTTTAATTTTACTTGCTTCCCATTTAAAATTTTACCATAAAAAATTATTACAAGCAAAAAAGCGGTATACCTAATGTTAGGTATACCGCCTTTACTTTAAAATTATATTTTTTTGCGGAAGGGCTAAGGGCTTACATCATTCCGCCCATGCCGCCCATGCCGCCCATGCCGCCGGGCATTCCACCCATGCCGCCGGGCATACCGCCGCCATTTTCATCATCGTCATCACCTTTATCGGCGACTAAGCACTCAGTTGTCAATAACATTGCTGCTGCACTGGCAGCATTCTGAAGTGCAGAACGAGTTACTTTAGCAGGATCAATAATACCTGCTTCTATCATATTTACAAATTCACCGGTCATTACATTGAATCCTTGACCAGTTTCTGTACCTTTAAGTTTTTCAACTATTACAGATCCCTCAAAACCAGCATTATGGGCTATCTGGCGAACAGGAGCCACAAGCGCCTTTCTAACTAATTCAACACCGGTAGCTTCATCACCTTCTAATTTAACATCATCTAAGGCTTTAAGCGCATGGATATATGTTGCTCCACCACCTGGTACCAGACCTTCTTCCACCGCTGCTCTGGTTGCAGAGAGAGCATCTTCAATTCTATGCTTCTTCTCTTTGAGTTCTGTCTCAGTCGCAGCTCCAACTTTAATTACAGCAACTCCACCGGCAAGTTTAGCCAGACGCTCTTCCAATTTCTCTCTATCAAAATCAGAAGTGCTATTATCAATTTGCTTCCTTAACTGAGCAATTCTATTTTTAATATCTTCTTTATTTCCCTGACCTTCTACTATAGTTGTATCATCTTTAGTAATTGTAACCTTATTAGCTTGACCAAGCATGCTAATATCAGCATTCTCTAATTTTAAACCAAGATCTTCAGTAATTACTTGACCACCAGTTAAAATGGCTAGGTCTTCTAATTGCTGCTTTCTTCTATCGCCGAAACCAGGAGCCTTAACAGCTACACAGTTAAACGTCCCTCTTATTTTATTAACTACAAGAGTAGCAAGCGCTTCGCCTTCAACATCTTCGGCAATAATCAATAAAGCTTTGCCAGATTGAGCTACTTTCTCTAGTAAAGGTAAGATATCTTGAATACTAGATATCTTCTTATCAGTAATTAAAATATATGGTTCTTCTAAAGAAGCCTCCATAGTTTCAGTATCAGTGACCATATATGGAGATAGATACCCTCGATCAAACTGCATGCCTTCAACTACTTCAAGAGATGTTCCCATACTCTTTGATTCTTCAACAGAAATAACGCCATCTTGGCCAACTTTTTCCATGGCCTCAGCTATAAGATCGCCAATTTCTTCATCTGCAGCTGATATAGCAGCAATTTGAGAAACGGCTTCTTTTCCTTCCACAGGCTCGCTTATGTTCGCTATTTCTTCAGTTAAGCGGGACACTGCTTTTTCAATACCCTTTTTAAGAAGCATCGGATTTGCACCAGCTGCAACATTTTTTAAGCCTTCTTTAAAAATCGCTTCAGCAAGAACAGTAGCTGTGGTAGTACCATCACCTGCTACATCATTAGTTTTAGTTGCAACTTCTTTTACCGCCTGAACACCCATATTCTCATAATGATTTTTTACTTCAATTTCTCTAGCTATACTTACACCATCATTAGTAATTGTAGGTGCTCCAAAACTTTTTTCTAGAACAACATTTCTACCTTTTGGACCTAATGTTATTTTTACAGAACGGGCTAATAAATCGACACCACGCTCTAGTGCTCTTCTAGCATCTTCACCAAACTTTAATTCTTTAGGCATTAATAATTACCCCCTTATTGGATTTGTTCTACTACAGCCAGAACATCTTCCAGGCTGAGTATTATATACTCATCGTCTTCTAAGTTTACTTTAGTCCCAGCAAACTTATCAAATACAACAACATCACCAACTTCAACAGATTCAAGGTCTTCGTCTTTGCTACCTTTACCAACAGCGACTACCTTACCCTGTTGAGGTTTTTCTTTCTTAGCGGTATCAGGAAGAACTATACCACTTTCGGTTTTCTTTTCTTCTTCCTCAATAAATTCGACAACAATCCTGTCATTGAGTGGTCTAAGTTTCACTAAATATACCCCCTTTAATTATTTAAAGTTAAATTGATAATATATTGTTAGCACTCACTTATGCCGAGTGCTAATAACCACACTTATTATAATAATAAAGGTCTGAACATAAATCAACCCCTCTCTAACTCTTTGTAGAAGCTTAAGAGAAGATTAGGGCGGTTTAACTCACTTATATTCGCATTTTCTTTTATTATTATTAATTAGTGTTTATTATTTCTAAAGGAAAGTTTAATTCTGATATAAGCTGATCAAGAGAAGATCCCGTTAAATCTCTCCATCTCGAATCAAAAATAACCGAAGGAAGTAAAACTAAATCCGGTTCATGCTTACTAATGGTCGATTTCATCTTAAGGATGTCTTTAATAACCATCAACCCAGCGGAACCTATATTCCCTCCAAAATAAGTCGAAGGAACAGAAATAACTTTTGCTTGAACAGATAAATCTTTTTGTATTTTTTCACTAACTACACTTAAGCGATCTTCAGCTAACCTGGAAGTTAAAAACAAAACTTTTAAATTTTTATTCAGAGAAGCCTGTTTCATTATTTTAGATTGTATTTGTTGATAAGCTTTTTTAGAAAAATCATAATCCATTACAAGTCCGCTATAATCGTGTTTGCCCCAATTTACTGCCTTGATCTTACTTTTTTTATCTCGGCCATTTCTTTTAAACTCAACCTGAAAGTATGATTTATCTAATAGCTTGCTTTTAAATAAGTGAAAAGCATCAACCCGAGAAAATGGAATAACTCCATCAATCGAGGTAATAATATCATTTTTTTGCAAACCAGCTCTAGCAGCAGGGGACCCAGGAATTATACCCCTTATAGAAGCATCAAAACTTTTAACTATAGCAGGTTCGATTGTTAATGGTAAAGAAATTCTAGTAATTAACTGATCAATTTTATCTGTAAGTTTTCTTCTATCCACAGCAAAACCAGCTTTTAAAGATGGAGAAGCAATCTTACTAAATCCGGGCTGCATAATCCGGCCAACTTTAACATTAGAAAATCTGCCCGCAGTTTTAATGGAATCAATTAATTCTTCCCAACCTGTCAGTCCCGGCATTGCCACAAAGCTAACTTCAATAGGTATATTGTTTTTTGCTAACTTCACAAGGGTAGGTAGTATGTCAATCTTACATTGCCCGCCTAAATACTTTTTTCTGGCCTGAGCATTGATGATGTTAATAGATACGGTTAACCGAATATTACCTAACTTTTTTAAAAAATTTATATCTTCAGCCTCCAAACCTGCTGCTGAAGTGGTAATGCGTAAAGGAGTAAAAGGATATTTTTTTCTAAACAACTCAAGTATTTGCCGCCAGTCAGGATATAAAAATGGTTCACCTTCAATAATCCTAGTAGCAGATTCCCCTATATATACGGGTTCTTCTGGATTAAGATAGTCAAATAAAGAAGCAATCATTTCTTTATTTAGATGACCACCCTGATACACCTCGATGCTCTCAGGATTAAATTTATGACTACAAAAAATACAGGCCTGCTGGCAGGCCGAAGTTAGGGGTAAAATATTATATTCTTGTACACTCTCATATATTAACTTTAAGTAATAATCTTTTTCCATTTTTCTTAAACTAGATTACATAGATAGGGTCGCTTCAACCCCTAAATCTAGTTCATCAGTATCCCCCTTTTGTAAACGATAGTAAGCGGCTGCCCCAATCATAGCCGCATTGTCTGTACAGAGTTCCAACGGCGGCACATAAAAGTTTGCATCATGGTCCTCTGCGATTGATTCAACCTGTTTGCGCAAAAGCTGGTTCGCAGCAACTCCGCCTGAAAGCAAAACAGCTTTAGGTCGATATTCTTTAAGAGCTTTTTCTAGTCTGTTCGTAAGGCTATCTACAACAGCTGCTTGAAAAGAAGCAGCAATATTAGCTTTATTTATTTCCTGTCCTCTCTGCCGAGCATTATGAACATAATTAATAACCGCTGTTTTTAAACCACTAAAACTAAAATCAAAACCTGCTGTCCCTACAAGGGCTCTAGGTAATTTAACTGCTTTAGAATCCCCCTGTTTAGCCAAATTCTCAATTTCTGGTCCTCCAGGATATCCTAATTCTAAAAACCTGGCAATCTTATCAAAAGCCTCTCCAGCTGCATCATCTCTAGTTCTCCCTAAAAAAGTATATTCATCTGGACTGGTAAAATACATTAAATCTGTATGTCCACCCGAAACTGTCAGGCAAATAAATGGCGAAGGTATATCATTATCAATAAGAAAATTAGCATAAATATGACCTGCTACATGATTAACCCCTATAAAAGGAAGGTCTAAGCTAAGAGCCAGAGCTTTAGCAGAAGCAAAGCCAACTAATAATGCGCCAACCAGACCCGGCCCCCGGGTAGCAGCAACCGCTGTAAGATCTTGAAAATCAATATTCGCTTTTTCCACAGCTTCTTCAATAACTGTATCAATTAACTCTAAATGTTTTCGAGAAGCAATTTCTGGTACAACACCGCCAAACTTTTTATGCCAGTCTATTTGCGAGGCAACTACATTTGAAATAATTGTGGGGCCATCGCCTATAACTGCTGCTGCTGATTCATCACATGAAGTTTCTACTGCTAAAATTAAATTATCTTTCAACTCTGTTCTCCCCTTTGTTTCGCCTGCCATGTAATCTCTGCTTGAGGTTGTTTTAAATATTTTGGAGTTATATTTTTGATATCTCCTCCTAAACCTTCATCACAATAATAATAAGCCAGCCTTGCTATTTCTCCACCCTGACCGGTACTGGTCATAGTGGTAATTAGAGAAAAATCATAATTACTCGAACTAAATGTTTTTTTAAGCTGATTTTGATAGTCGACCACTGCGGGACCCAGGAATGTTATATGACTTCGACCAGGTATTGTTTCTTGAACGAAGTTTAAAATATCGGATAATTTAACTGCCTGGTCATCTATTTCTTTAGCTTTGACAGGAAGTTCTTCTCCACCTTTAAAAATAGTTGTATAAACCCGTTTTCTTCTAGCGTTGAGCATAGGCATATAATAACCTTTCCGCTGAATAGTAGGGACAAAGGTATCCAATGTTGAAATAGGAATAAAACTGAATTTATTGGTCAAAGCAAACGCTTTAACTGTAGCTAAAGAAATCCTTAAACCGGTAAAAGAACCTGGCCCTATAACTGTTCCTATATTATCGACATCTTTTAAAGTATAATTTTTCATCTGTAGAGCCTGCCTAATCATTGGCAGCAAATGTTTATTATGACTTTGTTCCACCGCTAGATTGATATCAACTAAAATTTTTTCATCTTCAGCCAATCCAATACCTAAAAAACTGGTTGCTGTGTTAATCCCTAAAGTTAACATTTCGTTTCACTCTTTCTATTAATTTTTTTGCCTTCTCACCTTTAGCGGTCAACTCAAGTATACGGCTATTATCAGCATATCCACTTATCTTTATTATCAAATAATCATTAAGTTGAGACATGATTATTTCTGGCCATTCGATCAAAAGTATATCACCTTCAAGTAAAAGATCATAAATCCCTAATTCATTTAACTCACCAATATGATTGATCCTATATAAATCGATATGATATACATTAAGATTTTCACCTGAATAATGATTAATCAAAGAATAACTGGGACTTCTAGCCTGGTCCCCGGTTAAAACCTTTATTATTTCCTGAGCCAAAAAAGTTTTGCCTGTGCCCAACTCTCCTTTAAGGAGAATAATTTGACCTGAATCGATCTCTTTAGCAAGATAATTTCCTAACCGAGCAGTTTCTGCAGGACTATCGGATTTTAATTTCAATATTTTATTTTCTCTATTCTCATAATCAATGATTTCCACAAATTAACCTCCGTATCTCAAAAATATTGTCGTTTCATTATAACATACTGAAAATGAAAGGACAAAAGCCTACTTTTTGAACTCTATGTTTTGCACTATTCCTCTGAGGAGACGGCCTAAAATATCTGACCCTGTTATTACTTTTTTCTCTTCATGCCAGAGCAAAATAATGTCTCTATCAATAACATCATCTTCACTATGTTCAGGTTTAACTTTAAATCTTGTAATGAGCTGGCCCAAAGAAATTTCTTCATCCCTTACTATGATTGGTCTATGACAATAATTGAGAGGCTGAAATAATTCTTGATTAAAAAGAGCATCTCTGATAAATTTATCCGCATTAACTGCTAATTTAGGCTGTTTGTGTTGATCAATTAAGATCACCCATTTCTTCCGAGAAGCTTGCATCTTTTTCAAAAATTTATCTGAGATAGTAGGTTTTATATTTGGAAATACTGGCTTTCCCTGTTCAAAATTCAATTGAATAATACTTTGAGGGTCTACTGGTTCACCCTCTTCTTTTGCATAAAGATCATCCATGTTAAGAAAATTCATGGCTCCTCTTCCTTCCACCTCCTGTATTTCAGTCTCGGTTGCTTCTATATGAAGCCTAACTAACTCCTGAAGATCATTTTCAGGCAGATAACTTATGGCCTCTTTACCCAGCCATTGGTCTAAGAAATAGGCAGTAGGCTTAGCAACTACGTAAAATATAACTTGATAAAATTTTAATACAGGGGTTAATTTGGCCCCGATCTTTAAAGCGTTTCGGCTAAAGTAAGCCTGGGGAATAATCTCACCTAAAATGGTGATAACAACTGTAGAGAACAGAAAGGCCAATACTCCTGTAAGCACAGAATTAGAAAGCAAAGCCAATAATACATTTACAGCCACATTACCCCAAAGGATCGTCACTAAAAGAAAATTAGAGTCTTCTCTTAACTCCATTATCTTCCGGGCATTGTCATTCCCCTTCCCAACCTCAAGTTCTAATCGTAGTTTACTTACACTGAAGCAAGCTAAATTCAATCCCGACAAAGAGGCTGATTGAGTTAAACAAAGTATTATTCCTAACCAAATTATTATTAAGTTCACTTATAAACCTCCTTATCACCTATCAATGAATTGATAAATTGAAATATTACACTATATAATAGAAAAATCTCCGGAATCCCGGAGATTGAAATGAACAACTTTAAAGATTAGAATTACTTTTGCCACCATCGATCGGTATAGAAACACCATTGATATAATTAGAATTAGGCGAGCATAGGAAGGCTACTAAATCTCCTAATTTATCAGGATTACCAACTTCACCTACTGGTATACCCTCACTCCAGGAATCTAAGCCTTCCTGATAAGAACTAAATCTACCTTGTTCAATACCAGCTTGAATTAGATCCTCCATCCTTGAAGTTTCATGCGGGCCAGGCAAAATAGCATTAGCCCGAATGTTCGGTCCTAATTCTTTTGATAAAGTCTTCATCAATCCAATTACCCCCATCCTGACCGAATTAGACAATACAAGACCCTCTATTGCTTCCTTTGTACTCATAGAAGCAATATTAACTATAGTCCCACCATTACCTTCCCGAAGATATGGTAATGATCTTTTAACCAGTCTAACTACGCTCATAACTAACAGATCAAAAGAATGATACCAATCTTTTTCTTCAGTATCTACAAACGCAGCAGAAGGCGGCCCGCCAGCAGAAGTTACTAAATGATCAAGCCTATCAAATTTCTCATATGTTTTTTCTACTAAATTTATAATATCTTGCTTTTTGGTTAAATCACCAGCTATTCCTACAACCTGGGCTGAACTTAATTCATTCAATTTATTTACTGATTCTGCTAATTTATCTTCATCTCGACCATTAATCACCACATTTACTTCAGCTGTAAGCAAAGATTTAGCTGCAGCTTTACCTAAACCACTGCTAGAAGCAGTAACTAAAGCGACATTGCCCTTTATATTCAAATCCATAGAAGCACCTCCAGGGTTTATTAGTAAAGGGGAGAAAGTACATCATCTAAGTTGGATTATCCATCATCTCCAATTGCATCAACAGGACAAGAAGCTAAAGCAGAATCGCATTGCTCTTTTTCTTCATCATTTTCTGGTTGCTTAGCCACAAAGGCATAACTGCCATCATCACTCATTTCAAAATTATCTGGTGCTTCTCCTAAACAAACTTCACAAGCAATACAAGTTTCATCCACGTAATAAGGGCCATCTACGTTCTCAGGCACTTTGCTTTCTACATCTGCCACAATAAATTCCCTCCTTTAAAATAGTTGCTTTCTCCCCTTAAAGTCATTTTAGAACAGATATTCAAAAATTACAAGCTGTGCTATAACTATTAACTAATATTGATGAATTATGTTATAATTAAAACAAATCTTACTATCCAGGAGGGTTATTATGAAATATAAGTTAATCCAGGAAGATACTTTCCCTAAAGTCTGGGAAAAAGCATTACGAACATGCTGGGAAGAGGGAATTAAAATCAAAACTTCTTTAGAAAAAGAAGATGATCCACCTTCTAAAGATATTACTGCTATGCTAGTTGTCACTACCCCCGAAAAAGAACCCAAGTATCACAGAGCAGCTTTTCCTATGGGCATTAAAGACTTATTGAATTACATTGATGACTTTATTACCGGGAAGAACAAAGATCTTGTTAAAGAAATCGGTTATACTTATTATGATAGGATACGAAATTATAGTGACCAGCTAAATAATTCTGGTATAGATCAGTTAGATTACGTAGTTAAAACTTTAGAAGAAACCCCAACTGCTAAAAGAGCTCAAGTAACTGTCTGGAATCCAAAATTAGATATAAACACAGAAAAAGAAGCTCCCGATCTGCAAAGATTATGGTTTAGAGTCGTTGAAGGAAGACTCAATATGAATGTCCATATGTGCAGTAATGATCTTTTTAAAGCCACTTTTGCTAATATGTTGGCTTTTTTTGAAATGCAAAAACAAGTAGCCAATGAGCTTAATATCCCGGTTGGTAATTATTGTCATATAGTTGACAGTCTGCACATTAATGGCTCTTATTCTGAAGAAGTTAAAAGCGCCATTAAAACCCTATCTAATAGAAGTTGGCAAGAAAAAACCTGGACAATCGAAGATATTAAAAATTTCAAAAATGGCACTACTCATACAAGTCTAAAAAATCAAAAGTAAATAATCATACTGTTTTTATATAGGAAAGAGATGTTATAGCCTCAAACTAAAAAACTCCAGTTTAATAAACTGGAGTTTTTTTAAAAGAAATCTTTACGAAAACATCTTTTGAGCGACTTTTTGATAGGCGTTAAAATGAACTTGCTTAAATAAAACAAATCTAATCAGTTTTACGTAATCTAATTGAATAAAATATTCCTGAATTGACTCCAATGCTATTTCAGCAGCTTCCTTAAGAGGATAACCAGAATTCCCAGTAGAAATCGAAGGAAATCCAATCGACACTATCTTATTTTCTTCTGCTAATTTAAGACTATTTTGATAACATTGTCTTAATAATTCATCTGCTGCTTCATCTTCACCATATACAGGACCAACACTATGAATTATAAAATCATTATGAAGATTATGCCCCTGAGTTATTACCGCCTCTCCAGGTCTAATCGGAGCGAGGGTCCGACATTCTTTCTCTAAATCAGGCCCAGCGGTATTGTGGATAGCTCCAGCAACTCCACTGCCTGTAATTAAATGGGGATTAGCTGAGTTAACTACTGCTATTAAATCTGGCTGCTTTACTATATTCCCTTTCACAAACTCGATAGTAATTCCATCTATATTAATCTTATACATTCCTGTAACCTCCAAAATTTATTTATAAACATTTTTAGTTATGATAAAAGATGATCGAATAATTTTTGAAATTCTCCCACGGTCTCTTTATTTAAACAATAACATGTTCTAGGTCCATTTACTTGACCGATTATCCAACCTGCTTTTTTTAATATTTTTAAATGCTGCGATACGGTAGCTTGAGCAATGGGAAGTTCTTCTACAATATCTCCAACCATACACTTATCGTTTTCTGGTTGACGAGCTAAAAATTTAATTATTTCTACTCTATTTTGATGGCCAAGAGCTTTGGCCAATTCCGCAAAATTTCCTTGCGATAATTTTTTTTCCGGCATATAAACCACCTCTTATTAATTATACCATATTTAATCGTAATTTAACAATAATTAAAAATGTTTTATCAAATTTTATTTAGGCAAATATTTCTTCAGCTTTATTTTTAAAAACATCAAAATCAGTTTGATCAACCAATACCAACCTTATCTTCTTTATCTTATTCAATTTAATCATAGTACTTTGGATCGTTTGCAAAATAACCTCGGCTGCTTCAGCAAGGGGATAACCAAAAGCTCCCGTAGATATGGCTGGAAAACCAATCGATTCTAACTTGTTTTCTTCTGCTAATATAAGACAATTGTTAATTGAAGCAGCCAATAATCTATCTTCAGGCTTGTCCCGCCCATAAACTGGCCCAAGAGTGTGAACAATATAATCATTTTCTAATTTAAAACTTTCCGTCACGACAGCCTCTCCTGGCTGGATAGGAGCAAGAGGGCGACATGCTTTATCCAATTCAGGGCCTGCCGCTTTATGAATTGCCCCCGCAACACCACCACCTGGCCTAAGTTCAGCATTAGCAGCATTAACAACAGCATCCAAATCAGATTGATTAACGATATTACCTTTGGTAATTTCTAAAGTTATATTAAATTTAGTAATTGAATACATCGAAATCACCTCTAATATTATTATAACAGATCCACTTTCCCATCAAAACTATATAAATAAAAAAACTCATATTATGGAATTTTCTATAAGAAAAATTATTTTATATTATTAAATATTTAAAATAAATACTTCATTCGTTTTGCAGGGAATTACGAGGAATATGTTGAATAATATTTATATTGAAGGAGGAACTAAAATGAATATTGGCTTATTAACTGATAGCACATCAGATTTACCAAAAAACTTAATTGAAAAATATGATATCCAGATAATACCTTTGAACGTAAATTTCGGGGAAGATACTTACATAGATGGTGTTGACATAACTCCTGAAGCTTTTTTCGATAAAACTGAGAATAGCAGTATTATTCCACAGACATCTATGCCTTCTGTTGGGAAATTCATAAATAAATATCAAGAGATGGCAAAAAAATATGACGCCATAATATCAATCCATTTATCCGAAGGTCTGAGCGGCACATTAAATTCTGCTAAAATGGCTGCAAAACAAATTAAGGAAGCCGAAATCTACCCTATTGATTCAAGCTCTATTTCCCTCGGTCTTGGTTTCCAGGTATTATTAGCAGCCAAACTAATTCAGGCCGGTGAATCAGTAAATAGTATTAAAACTCAATTAGAACAGGCTAAAGACAATTTATTTTTATATTTTACAGTTGAAGACCTAACTTACATGAAAGAGGGAGGGAGAATCGGTAAAGCCCAGGCATTTATCGGTGGTATCCTTAAAATTAATCCGATTATTTCAATAAGTACTAAAACAGGTCAAGTAGAACCTCTTGATAAAACCAGAGGAAAAAAAAGAACTATGCAAAAAATGTTAGATATTGCTAAGCAAAAATTAAAAAACTCTAATTCTGCCTGGCTTGGATTTGCCCATGGCAACCGCGAAAATGATATGGTTAAATTCAAAGATGATCTTTTAGAAATTTCAAATACCCAATTAAATATTGAAACAGAAATATTCACCACTAGGATTAGTGCCACCTTAGGATGTCATGTAGGGCCTTCTGTATTTGCTGGCTTTATACTTGTTCGAGATTAAGATGCATGTTAATTCACTCTGGAGCAAACTGTTTTCCAGCCCCTTCTTTTATTTCATAATATATCCAGTGGGTAGTTTTTCCTCCGATTGAGCAAAGACGATAATAAATTAATCCCCACAGTGTGACTACAACCATCAATAACCAACTTCAAGTCGTTTAAATCTACCATCAGCAAATTGAGTGGATTTTGTCTTTCCGCATCAACTTATCTAATTCTTCCTAGCCATTATCTATATTAAAGAATTATTATATAAAGTTATTGTGAGGTGAAAAAATAATGCTAGAACAAATAAGCTATAAAATTAAAAATATGTTCCAATTAAATTGGAAACTATTCATCATAAAGATATTTGAGAAATCTAGAGATAGTAATATTTTTGTCCATGCAATGAGTTTAGTTTACACAACTCTATTATCTTTTGTCCCTTTTTTAATATTCTCTTTTTATATATTAACTCTTTTCAACTTCTTTGGCGGAGTTGAAAATATAATTCAGCAATTACAAGAATTAATCTTAAATAATTTAGCCGCGGGAACAGGCGAAGCTTTACTTGAATATTTAGAAAAATATGTAACAGGGGTGCAAATTGAACAATTAGGGGTAATAAGTTTTATAACTCTTGTAGTGGTGGTTATATTTCTTTTAGCTCGAGTAGAAATCACTTTTAATATTATTTGGTCAGTTGAAAAGCATCGAGATTTATTTAAACGTTTCGTTGCATTTTGGACCTTTATTACTTTAGGCACTTTCATTGTAACCTTATTTTTAAGTCTAACCTTCACCTTTTTAGATGCATATTTTAGCCCAGAAATTTCCGGATCGCAATTAGATGACAGTAGTATTTTTAATTTAATTACATTTAGTCTAAATTTCTTTGTTTTTATATTTGCATATTACTTCATTCCAAACACAGATGTAGAAGCAAAATCTGCAATATTCGGGGGAATAATTAGTGGTACACTTTTTATTTTAAGCCGGGGGTTATATAGTTTTTACACTAGAAATATAGTTACTTATAGTCAAATCTATGGGTCTTTATCAATGATACCAATATTTTTAATCTGGCTCTATATAATCTGGTTGATCGCCTTATTTGGAGCTGTAATTTCAAATGTTTTTCAACAGAGAGATAATTTGAGTTATATTAATAGCCAGGAACAAATCAAAGGCGGATTGCAGGAATTAATTCCAATGGCTATTTTGATTATCCTTTATAAAAACTTTCTTAAACAAAAAAGTCGAGGAGTGGAATATAAAGAGTTAATTTATAAAATTAAATTACCTGAGAGAGAAATAAAGGAAAGATTAGATAAAATGAAAGAAGATAATTTAGTAGCTGAAACAAAAGAAGGGAAATTTATACCTCTGACTTCAGTGAAAAATTTATCTTTATGGTCGGTCAGTGATACTATTATTTTTACAAAAGATCTTCAGATAGAAAAGGTATTTAATGATGAAGAAATGCAGCAGGTTTATAAATATTTTGAAGATGGATTAAAAAATAACTTAGACAAGATAACTATAGAAGATGTGGTTACCCATGCTGAAGAAAGAGATTACCAGTAAATAAAATGGTGAACTTGATATAATAGCTAAAAGCTTTAAATATGCACATATGGTTCATCCTAGAAAAGATTAAGCCCGCCAAAAAGACGGGCTTAAAAACCATTATAATTCTGAAAATAGAAGAAGTCTATTTTGTTAACTATAAGCGTATATTTGCAAATTGTATGCTACTAACTCTTCAGAAATTTCATTTTCCATACCAAAGTCATCATCTGCTGGAGCTTCTTCTTCTAACTCTTCAAATTCTTCTTCATCAGGAACACCACATGCTACAGTCCCAAACACAACTAATGTTAAAACAAGACCTAAGATAATTAACTTTTGATATTTTCTCATTTTTGGCACCTCCAGGAAGAATTTTGTCTTTTTATTTTACATATTAAGTATACTCCTTAAATTTGTTAATCCTTTGGCCAAAGTATAGTCATTATTAGATTTATATTTGACTGTTTTTTAAAATAAATGTGTTGATTTTATGAATTTATGTGCTTTTGTAATTTTTAAAAAAACCACCCTAAAATAAATAAATGCACTGGATAAAATAAGTAAAAAAAGTATTTTAATTTTATACCTTGCTCACCATTATAATATTTTATAAAAACAAAAGATATTAAAGCAAAAAGCTGAATATAATAATAAATTGAGTATTGCTCTGCTAAAAATCCGCTCAACAAATAAATAACACCATATAAACTAGCTATATAAATAATCATTTTAGAAAAATCATCTCTAAATCTATGAATTAAATATATTAATAAAACCCCAAAAAAACCATAATCGCTTCTAATAATCTCAGCAACTGCTGCCAGTATTAAAACTAAACCTTCATTATCATATTTTTCACTTGAATAAATTGCTAATAACCCTATTGTTAAAGTAAAAAATATATTAAGTCCAGAATCAAAACCAAACGCAATCCAAAAGGGATACTGAGAAATAAGCGAAAATATGACCAATCTCAAAAAATATTTATGAAGATCTGAAGTCCAGCGATACCCTTCAGTTATTAAAAAAGAAAACAAAGGAAAAGCTAGCCGACCTATTATTCTTAAACCTATTAGCTCAGGAAATATAATTACACCAATATGATCAATTAACATGGAAATTATTGCTATCATTTTTAATTTAAAAGAAGACATTTTATCAACTCACTATCTATTAGAGGATACATGCTTAATTTAGACTTTTTTAAACATATCGTAATATTTCTCCAGAAAAAGCCTTTTCCCTCCTCGATTTTCAAAAAACAAAATCAGCCGATCATATTCGGCTGATTTTTATCCACTAATTTTATTGCTTTTTTACTCAAAGTATCTAAAGTATAGAATAAATATGTTATAAAATATTCTAAATTACTATTTCTTCACCAGGCTTTATTATTTTAGCCTCAAAACCTTCGGCCTCTAATCTAGTAACAAGTCCTTTAGCCTCTTCGAGTTCATCAACATCTTCATAATCATAGTGATAAGGGATAACTAAATCTGGGTTCAAGCGTTTACACGAAGCAATATAATCAGAATAAAAATCTTTAAAACAAGCTGAAAACACAACTTTTACCTTTCCCTCTGGTTTAGGAAATTCAGCTGCATCAGCCGTGTGAAGTAACCCATCGTAATAATAACTTACAGCTTGTTCCGAACCATAGCAATCACATGATAAAACCTGGATGCACGAATTTATAATATCCCCACCCTGTACTTCTTTTCCTTCCACACCAAACTTATTGCAAACTGAAGAAGGTGCATATAAATCAACGTTAGTAAACTTCTCGAGTAAATTAGGATCAATATGATCATCATGTTCATGAGTAACTAGAATTTTATTTGGAATACTTTCTGGTCTAATTTTGCAACTTGGATCGATGAGTATAATCTCTTTTCCTTTAACTTCAAGGCAGGCATTACCAAGCCATTTCACTTCCATTAGTATCCCTCCTCCTTAGACCTATTAAAATATTTTTCTGAAATTAGTTACAATTTTTAAAAAAAGATAACTTTATCCTGGAATAGGATAAAGCTTACCTCCATGGGTATCAACAAACCCTTGCAGTTTTTGATACTCTTCTCCAGAAAGAGATAATGAATCTTCATACTTCTCAAAAAGTTCAAGGCTATATTCCAACATCCTAATATCTCCAGGAGTCACTGCAGTATCAATATCTCGAGTTAATGTAAACCTTAAGGCTAATTCAGCCAGTTCCTCATTATCAAAAACCGGCTTATACCACGTCTTATAATCATGTCTATCTTCTTTGGCCTGCCAGCGGCGCTGGGCTAAAGCTTTAATAGCGATAATTCCTTTCTCTGTTTTCCTTGCTTTGGCAATTACTTTTTTGCCTTGATCTTCTTTAAACCAATAATTCCAATTTACAGGAAACATTACAGTATCAAAATTATAGGCATCCATCAATTTTAAAGCTGCCCATTCACTATGAGCTGAAAACCCAATATATTTAACAAGACCTTCATCCTGAGCTTCCTGAATTGCTTCTAACGCACCACCAGGCGCCAGAGCTTTATCTAAAGCCTCTTCATCTGTCACTTCATGGAGTTGATAGATATCCAAAAAATCAGTTCTTAATAAATTTAACGAGCTCATTAAATCTTTTTTTACTTCAGCTTTGGTTTGCTCTGGTTCTGTCTTGCAAGCTAAGGTAACTATTTCACGGTAAGGTTCTAAAGCAGAACCTAATATCTCCTGCGCATTACCATAAGTAGGGCCAACATCAAAAAAATTAATCCCTTCTGTAATTGCTTTTTTCACAACCTCATTTGCCTTAACCTGAGGAACATCATTGAGCATTATCCCACCAAATGTCAAAAGAGAAACCTGTAAACCTGTTCTACCTAGCTCTCTGTATCTCATTTTTTCCTCCTTATAAAACGTATAATTTAAAATCTTATTCGTTCTATTAAATATAATTAAGCACTAGTTAATAATTTCCTCCAAAAAATATGACTCTTTTGGCCTATATTTATAAATAATAATAATTACTAATACAAATTTATTGACAAAGTAAATTTAGAGTTCTATAATTAATGATAGTGTTTTATAAACTTAAATTACTTAAAAAAAATCAATAAGGAGTATTATTTAATGATAGAATTAATTAAAACTAAAATAAACTTTGAAATTGACCCTGATAATTATGAAGAGTATAAAGAATATGTGGCTGATATAATTGAACACAAAGCTATTCTTTCTCTAGAAAACTTTGTTCATCATCATCACACAAATCGATTAAATCATTCTCTTCAGGTTTCTTATAGAGGATTTGAAGCAAGCAAAAAGTTAGGCCTTGATTCCCGTTCAGTTGCTAGAGGGGGTCTTCTTCATGACTTTTATTTATATGATCGCAAAACAGTTAAACCTAAAAAATGGCTGCATAATTTTACGCATCCAAACGCTGCTTTAAGAAATGCAAATAAATATTTCGATTTAAATAAAAAAGAAGAAGACATAATTATAAAGCACATGTGGCCTATGACTATTATACCGCCTAAATATAAAGAGTCTTTAGTAATAATCGCCGCTGATAAATACTGTGCTTCTTTAGAAGTAACCAAACTGGATACTTTTTATCAACAAAATTTATTGGTGGAAATGCAGACAATAAACTAAATTCATTTTTAAACCTGGCTTGTTTAGCCAGGTTTTTTTATTGACTTTCCAATAAACAACCAATACAATTTTACTATAGCATGGTAAAAGGGAAGGGGTTGAAAATTTATGAAAATTTTAATTGGTATCATTGTAATTATCTTTTTGATTATTATCTCCCTACCGAAAATTTTAAAAAAAATGGGATTACATCCTGATTATCCTGCCAAAATATTTGAATTCAAAGACAAAAAAGCTTTAATCATCACTACAAGCCACGACACTTTAAATGAAAGTGGTAAACCTACCGGTGTTTATGCATCTGAAATGACTGTCCCTTATTACGAGTTTAATGATTCTGGAATAGAGGTTGACGTGGCCAGTATAAAAGGAGGAGAAATTCCCCTTGAAAAATGGGCTTTAAAATGGCCTTTAAAAACTTCTGCCGATGAACGATTTTTACAAGACGAATCATTCCAAGATAAAGTAAAAAACTCCTTGTGTATAGAAGATGTTGACATCTCCCAATATGATCTTATTTATATCGCCGGAGGCTGGGGGGCTGCCTACGATCTAGGAAAATCGAAAGCATTAGGAGATAAAATTAGCCAGGCATACGTCGAAGATAAAATTATTGGAGCCGTCTGTCACGGCCCCTTAGGGCTTCTTAAGGCTAAAAACAAGGAAGGTAACTCTTTATTAAAAAACAGAAATATCACCGCAGTAACCGATAAACAGGTTAAAGAACTCGGCATTACAGAAACTCCTATGCATCCCGAAACAGAACTCAAAAAAGCAGGAGTAAATTTTAAAAGTAGTTCCTCCTTTAAAGATACATTTGCCAGTCACGTAGAAATAGATGATAATATTGTAACCGGGCAGAATCAAAATACCGGTGGTCCAGTCGCCCAAAAAATGATGGAAAAACTTGCCGAAAAAGAGAATTGAACTATATTAAACAAATAATTAAAGACCCCTCAATTGATATCTATTAATTAGGGGTCTTTAATTACTTGTATTTATCATTTTAGCCTTACATATCACTATTTTCTCTACCAATGGATATAACTTCCCAACTTTCATATTTTAATCATCTCCCTCTACCTCCTGATTCCTTAGTTTTTATAAATAACTTATACTCTTAATAATTATTAAGCATAAAAATAACCAGAAACATCTATGAGTAGATAATAACGAACACATTCGATGCTCTGGCTATTCTTTCATCTTTATATAATTTTTTATAGATGTTTCCTTAACTTTTCAGCCAAATTTCTACCTTCTTGATTATCAGATATGAACTCTATTTCTTCTGACCCGCTAACGCCAAGACCAATTTCTGCTGCTCGAGCAATCTGTTCGAGCTTAAAGGTAGGTGTATTCATGATAACCTCTGTACTACCAAGATTCTTTAACATAGCAACCCCGGTTGCATCAATTGCCACAGGATCTCGGGAAACTAAAGTAAGATCGGCCTTAACCCTATTTCCTGTTGAAGGTCCACCTGTAGTAAATATTTCTACCCCATCCAGCAGGTAAATATCCGGTTGATAAGCCAAGCTAATCTCGGCTATCATTTTTCTCATATCTGGTGAATTATGAAGTTGTTTCATATAATCAGTTCCTTCTCGAGGGATGATGCCTACAGCTAATTTAAGGCTCATAGTAAATTCTCCCCCAAACTGGTGAGTTTTGATACATCCTGTAGCGATTATATGGTCTACCTCCTGAAGTATCCTTGGTATTTGAAAACCATCCTTCCAGTGAAGACCCTTCTGATTAAAGGTAACTAATTCTTCCTGAGAAAGCTTATCAAAATTGACCACCTCAACATCCATATTTTCCGCTAATTCATATATACCCTTTTCTTGTAAAACTTCTTCAGTTTCGGGAGGGCCACTACGGTCACCAATTATTATTCTCTCTGCCTCATTTTCTTGCAAATATTTTATTAATGCTTTTAAAGTTTCAACATGGGTTGAACCTGGAGTAGCATCTGCTGTATTAAAATTAGGTTTAATTAAAACACTATGTCCACTAACATCTGGTAAAGTGATCAATTGCAAACTACGTTCTACTGCCTCACTCCGATCTGCAGTTTTAATTATTCCCACTTGAGTAAGTATTTCCTCTTTGTCTATATCGCTATTGAAAGGTTTAACCATTTCTTCTCACCTCTTACCTTAATTCTAACATTATTAATTGCCAAGTACAATCTAGAAATATTAACAGTTTTAAATCAGTCAAATCAAATTTTGCATTATGGTCTATAACCAATTAAGTGGAAGCAAATATGGTGCTTAAAATTTGCTTAATTTGATTAATCTTGTAAAAAGTTGAGCCATTCCCGTTTCAGCATTCATCCGCTCCGGATGCCACTGTACTCCAACAATCCTCCCGGTCTTATCTTCAATAGCTTCGATAACACCATCTTCGGCCACAGCACTCACTTGTAAACCCGTTCCTAATTTACACACGGATTGGTGATGAAATGAATTAACCGGTAACTTTCTTTTAACCGAAAACATCTCTGCCAAGTTTGAATCTGGCATCAATTCTACCGTATGAGTTGGATACCACCCAGGAGCGTCCTGGCTATGTTTGATATATTCATTTTCATCCCCAACAAAATCTTGAATTATATCCCCACCTAGGGCCACATTGATAAGCTGACATCCCCTACATATACCCAGAATCGGAATATCAACTTCCTGAACTTGCTTAATTAGCTCAATTTCAAAACTATCCCGGTGAGGATTTATTCTACCCATGCCAGCGATCGGCTGTTCACCCCAAATTAACGGGTCCGGATCAACACCACCAGATAAAAGCAATCCATCAATATTTATTAAATAGTCACTAACCAGTTCGCTCCAATCAGCAGATGGATAGTTCAATATTTGTGGGATTCCGCCTGCTTTCCATACTGCCGCCGCATAATTTTCCTCTAAATGATATGTGCTGTAATCATGACTTTTAGATGGCGTAATACCAATAATCGGTTTCATTAAATTTCTCCTTTACTTTACATAATTAAAATCAAATACTTCATATATTAATATTATTTAAAATCAAGTGATTTTCCTGCTTGATTTTAAAATAAAATCCCGCTTTTATTTATTTTCACTAAAGATAATCTATTCATTTCAAGAGATGGTTGAATTAATTTTATAACGGAATAATATATTTGTCTCTCACACGAACTTGTGTTACAATATTATCAATACATATGTTTGGGGTGATTATATGAAAGCTTCTTTTGATTATGCTAACTTACCTAAAGGAGATGTACTTTGCATAGATATGAAGTCTTTTTATGCCAGCGTAGAAGCCGTAGAACGAGGTCTTGATCCTTTCCAGGTGCCCCTTGCTATTGTCGGCCATCAAGATCAAAAAGGCTCTGTTATTCTAGCTTCTACACCTCCTTTAAAAGAAAAATATAATATTCGAACTGGAAACAGGCTGTTTGAAGTCCCTAAAGTACCAGAAATCATGCTGGTGGAACCCAGGATGTCTTTATACATTAAAAGATCATTACAGATTGTTAACCTATTGAATAGTTATGTTCCCCGCGCAGATATTTTCATATATTCGATCGATGAAAGTTGGTTAGATCTTGATAAAACTAAAGAACGTTATGGCGGGGCAGAAAATATGGTCAAAAAAATAAAACTGGATATCGACCGCAATTTCGGCCTAGCCTGCAGTGCCGGAATTGGCCCCAATATGTTTCTCGCAAAGGTAGCTATGGATATAGAGGGCAAAAAAACTGGTCTCGCTAATTGGCGGTATGAAGATGTCCAAACAAAACTCTGGCCTTTAAAAGTAAACAAAGTTTGGGGGATAGGTAAAAAGACAGCCAATAAGTTTAATAAATGGCAGATTTATACTATGGGGGATGTGGCCAGACGAGATGCTGAATTTTTCCGAAGAAGGTTAGGCGTAGTAGGGGAAGAAATATACCAGCAAGCCTGGGGAATTGATTACAGCATTCCTGGAGGTTTCTATGAGGATACAAGAAAGAGTATCGGGCGGGGAGCAACCCTCTACCAAGATTATACTAAAAGAAATGAAATTAGAACAGTCATTTTTAATTTAAGCGAAGAGATCGGTTATCGTTCCCGGCAATTAGGGTTGGCTGGAACTACCGTTAGCTTAAATATACGTTACAATCGCCACTTTTTCAAAAATGGTTTCCAGTGTCAAAGAAAGCTGACCGCAGCTACTAATTTAGAACATGATATTATGAAGATATGTGAAGAATTATTAACCGAAAATTACAAACCTGGAGCTCCTGTCCGAAAAATAAGTATTTCTTTAGGCGACCTGATAGAAGAAAATAATATTCAACTCAGTTTATTTAATAACAAAGAAAAAGCAATCCGCTTAGCTAAAACAAGAGATAAAATTAGAGATAAATATGGACCAGACAAACTGGATTTCGGGTTGAGCCAGGCTTCCGGCAGTATTAGAGCCAGACTTAACAGCAATATAGGAGGCCATAATAGATGAAGGCACATACTAATAACATGGTAGGTATAACCGATCAACTCGATGCCTCAGACAAAAATTCTAACTTTAATCCCGCAGGAGGCAGGGGCGGGCCATTGTTTTTTCTTGATAAAGAGCATAGAAAGTATTATCAACAAATGATCCAGGAAACATATACAGGGCCCGGCGAAAGAAAAGAACTAACTCTGCTTTACCTTCTAGCCAGTTTAAAAGAAGTCCGGAAAAATCCAAGCCACTTTTTTAATTTTGAAGATATGGAGGCAAAACCTCGAGCTTTTCAAAAGCTTTTATCTCAGCAGGAAAAGGCTTTACTTCAATTAGCATTTTATCTTTACACTGAAAATAACATTTTCAAAATAGGAGTATTGGATCTTTTTAATAATCTGAACCAGAAAGGAGCCGTTATTGCTATTTCAGCCATTAAATTAAGATTCAGCCTATATTTACACGAAGATTGATTGTCTTTTTAGACATAATTGGTATAATATAATTAGAAAGAGCATATAATTATATTATTTTGCAAAGGAGAGAATACTATGCTGACTAGTTTGATCATTAATATGTTTGCCTTAATTTTGACCGCATTTATAATTCCAGGAATTTATATTTCCGGAGTTATGGCCGGCCTATTAGCAGCCCTGGTTTTAGGCCTGGTCAATATATTAGTTCGCCCTATTCTAACTATCCTAACCCTCCCTTTAACCATCTTAACATTTGGACTATTTCTTCTAGTTATTAATGGACTTTCACTTATGATCACCGCTTATTTCGTTCCTGGATTTCAGGTGGAAGGTCTCCTTTCAGCTGTCTTCGGCGCTATAATTTTAAGCCTGGTTAGCGGGATGCTGCGAAAAAGTTCGCCAAATAAATTTTAATCCAAAATAATCTCAGCTAGACTTACCATGAGGAAAAACTATTTCCATCCTTATCCCCCGGGGATCTTTTTTAACTTTCTCCGGGATTTTTTTCAATTCAAAGTGTTCAGATCGAACTAAACGGGCAGCTAAAAAAAGCACCAGGGCATCAATTATATCATCTCTGGCTACGTCCTTGCGAAAGTAGTTATCCTGAACTTTCTCTGCTATCTTTTTGCCCTCCGGCAGCCAGGATGTTATAACTTCCAGCCTTTCCTGATAACCAGCAGTTTCTTTTTTATTAAAATTCATTTCCTTTCTCCCATTTAAAGCCCAAAATAAAATCTCAGGATGGGATTCTTTTATCACAGAAACGGCTTTTGACCGACACTCTAAAAGTTCATCAACCTCGGCTATCTTTTTTGTGATCCCCCAGGTCTGTTTACTCAAACCCTTTCCACATACCTCTTTATTGATCCTATTTGCTTCCTGCCAGCTTGAAGCTCTCAGCGCCTGCCGACAGGGAGTCGGAAAAATACTTGATCTTCTTTTACTTAAAATAGACCGAACTTTCCGGTCACACTCACGTCCTTCCGGCCCAGTTTCTTTAAGGCCGATCGGAATATCTACCAAAATTAATTCTTTATCTTCATTTTTTTGCCATAATGTTTTAAAATCATGATACAGGTTAAAAATATATTTCTCATTTTGATCTTCGGCAACGGCGAACCAACCAGCCCGGCATCCATCTACACCGAGAATACTCATAGATCACACCTCACTCAAGAAATTAGATCAGAATAACTTAACATTTATTTTTATCAATTCAAATGGTATAATTAGACAGCATATAAACCTTTAAGGACAGGTGATTTATTAATGAATATTGATCGTGATCAATTCATGGTTATAGACAAACTAGAAATGAAAATGCGAGGATGGGAACAACTTGATTTCATTCTTGTTTCCGGGGATGCTTATATAGACCATCCTTCCTTTGGAGCATCCATTATAGCTCGGGTTCTAGAAGATAGCGGATATAAAGTAGGAATAATAGCTCAACCGAATTGGCGTAGTACTAAAGATTTTGAAAAACTAGGAGAACCACGCCTGGGGTTTTTAGTAACAGCCGGAAATATAGACTCTATGGTAAGTCATTACAGTGTAAATAAGCGAAGCAGGCGAAAGGATTCTTATTCACCCGGTGGAAAAAGCGGAATGCGGCCGGATCGAGCAACCATAGTTTACTGCAATAGAATCAAGGAGGCTTATAAAAATACCCCGATTATTATTGGAGGTATAGAAGCCAGCCTGCGCAGATTTGCTCATTATGATTATTGGGATGATCAAGTTAGAAGATCTATTCTTTTCGACAGCAGGGCTGATTTACTAGTTTATGGCATGGGAGAAAGACAAATTATGGCTGTAGCTGAAAACCTTGATAGCGGCCTTGCTATCGAATATATCCGGCATATCCCTGGCACCTGTTATATCAGCAGTAATCTGGACAATCTCTATGGATATCAAGAACTAAATACTTATGAAGAAGTAAGCAAAAATAAACGCAAATATGCTCAAGCGTTTAAGATCCAAAACGATGAACAGGACCCTATTAGGGGCAGCCTCCTCATTCAACAACACCAGAATCGGTATTTAGTTCAGAACCCTCCTGCAAAGCCTCTCGATAGAGAAATGATGGATCACATTTATTCTCTCCCCTATCAAAGAGATGCCCATCCTACTTATTCAGAAAAAGGAGGGGTTCCAGCGATAAAAGAGGTTAAGTTTAGCATTACCAGTTCCCGAGGCTGCTATGGAGGTTGTTCCTTTTGTGCTCTAAATTATCATCAAGGACGGATGGTAGTAAGCAGGAGTAAAGAATCTATCCTAGCAGAAGCCGAAAAAATAATAGCCGACGAAGATTTTAAAGGCTATATTCATGATGTGGGAGGCCCTACCGCAAACTTTAGAAAGCCTGCCTGTGCCAAACAGTCTTCAGCTGGTGTATGTAAGGATAAACAATGTTTATTCCCAGAAATCTGCAGCAATCTCACCATTGACCATAGCGATTATCTGGATATTTTAAAAACTTTGAGGGAGTTTGACGAAGTTAAAAAGGTCTTTATTAGATCAGGTTTAAGGTACGACTATATTATGGCAGACGATGATGATACTTTCTTGAAAGAACTCTGCGAACATCATGTTAGCGGTCTGCTAAAAGTAGCGCCGGAACACATCTCTAAAGAAGTCTTAAATTTAATGCGTAAACCTGATCAAGGGTTATTCGATAAATTTAGGAAAAAGTTCTATCGCATCAATGAAAGCCTGGATAAAGAACAATATTTAATTCCTTATTTAATCTCAAGTCATCCCGGAAGCACTATGCAAGCAGCGATAGAATTAGCCGAGTATCTTAGAGACATCGGCCATCATCCTGAACAGGTGCAGGACTTCTATCCTACTCCGGGTACCCTATCTACTACCATGTATCATACAGAATATAATCCCATTACCATGGAGAAAGTTTACGTGCCGAAAGATCGGAAAGAAAAAAAGATGCAGAGAGCTCTTCTCCAGTATAAATTTCCTCAAAATTATCACCTTGTATACAAAGCTCTCAAAAAAGAAGGCCGAGAAGATTTAATCGGGAATCATAAAAAAGCACTAATTCCGGATAAATACTAATCTATAGTTTTTTCTTTAATCTTGATATTCTACCCTGGAAACCAGTTTTGGTCTGATCCCCCAAACCATAGGATAAGGCCTTATGACTAACTTCCAGGGCTTTTTTAAATTCACCTTGTTTTTCATATATAATAGCCAGGCGTTTAAATGCCAAAATAAAGTTATCCTCTTTTTGGAACTCTTCATTATTTTGAAGAACATTTTCGTATAAAACAATATCATATTTACAAATTTCTATGCATTTTTCCAGATAATCATCTAGTTCTCTTAACTTATAATACAGTTTAATCATGTTATCATAAGTATAATGCAAATCCCTGGGATTGTTGCTTTCTTCCAGGGATTTATCCAGCAGTTTTCTGGCTAAATCATATTCCTTTTTTGCAATAGCCCAATCCACCATCCCATATAAAAAACTACTCGTGGTTTCCTTGACCTCCTCATCATAGGCTGGATCATCTATATCAAGAGGGGAACTATCAAAACCAGCTTTGTGATAATTTCTAATTTTATTTCTCTCTTTTTCTGATAAATCCGACCAAAAATTTTTAAGCCTTAGTTTTTCAATTAAACCACCATACTCTTTGTTTTTTCCAAATAACCTTTTTATAAGCCCCAAGAAAAACACCTCCTAAACATTCCCATTATACTATCCCAAATTTTTCTGTTCTTTCAATTTGCGCATAAAATCAACAATGCCTGGCTTAGTAGAAAAATGAACTTCAAATAAAAGAGGGTTTATTCCTCCACTTTTCTTCTTGTTATATTTATCGAAAACGTTCATGATTTCTTCATGAAAATCTTTTAATTCCTCTGCTTCAATGTAAAGTTTTTGTAAAGAAAATCTAAAGCTATCATAGAATTCAGGATAACCTATATCATTTAAAGCATCTTCAAAATTATCATAACCAAGTTCTTGAATATTTTTAAGGATATCATAATAATTACCTTGAATAGAATGCAAAGCTCCAAATATCCAATGATCATATACATTATCAGGAGCCTTACTGATCAATTCAGGACTGATAGTATAAAAATCTGCTTTCTTTCTATAAAATTTGTTATCATCCCTTATCTCGACAGTAATCATATCCATTTTTTCTAGCTCGTCCAGACATTCTAATAAATAGTTAGCATCCTCTTGAAACTCATTAAGCATTTCTGTTATTGACTTATTTTCATCTTTCTCTAGAGCAACTATCACATTCATAACGAAAGGGTCTGTTAATAATTCCACCTGTTTTTGAGTATCGGCAATGAAGACATCTTTCATTTTTCTCAGCCCCTTTTTTAAAAATAATAATATTTCAAGCATAAAATTTATAATAGTGTTAATATATATTTATGCAGGCAAAAAAATATTCCTTTAAATTAACATATTTTTTTGTAATATATTTTAAAATAAAGCATGGCCTGGTCCTTTTGCTGGATAACGCTTTATAGATTTTAAGCGCCCTGGAACACATAAACTACAGTCAAAAGGTGTCTCATCGGTACAAATCTTATTTGGATATAGTTTATAATCAGAACGGTATTTTTTAGGGGTTACATTTGGCATCATCACATTTGCACCTATCTGCAGTGCCTTCTCCCTACCCTGCCTATCTAAACTTCCTAAAGCTGTAGTAGCAGGCAAGTGAGCATAAGGTAATTTTATTCTAGTTAAAGCTATCATCTTATAAGTTAAGTCTAGACTCCCATTATCTTTATCAGCTAGAGGAGTATCTGGATTAACTAAATAAGGTCCAATACCTACCATATCTAATTCTAAAGACCTATATAAATCAAGATCTGCTAACAAGCTCTTTTCTGATTGGCCTGGAAGTCCTACTAAAGAGCCACTACCTACTTGATAACCTATCTCCTTCAGCCAGTGCAGGTGTTTTAAACGAGTCGATAAACTACCATATGGATGAAGATTTTGATAAAGATCTGGATCTGAAGTTTCAAACCGAAGCAAATAACGATCAGCCCCAGCCTCTTTCCATATTACATATTCTTCTTTAGTTCTTTCCCCCAAAGAAAGGGTGACTGCCAACCCGGTTCTAACTTTGATCTCTTTAATTATTTCTGTCATCATGTTTTTTGTTATATAAGGATCTTCACCTGACTGTAAAACTACAGTGCCATAGCCAAGATTTAAAGCAGTTTCTGCCGCAGCAATAATCTCCTTATTTTTCATCCTATATCTTTTAATTCGTCTATTCTCTTTCCTTAGACCACAGTAATAACAGCTTCTCCTACAAAAATTAGAAAACTCAATTAATCCCCGTAAATGAACCTTATCGCCGTGGATATTTTTTCTTAATCGATCTGCACGTTGATATATCTTATCCCAATCATAAAATTTCATTATAGACATTCACCCCTGGAAAAAATGGTTGTAAAGCTCTAGTCAAGATCCCCATTTTCCATGCTATCAACATACCGTAATTAACTACTGGAGTATTCGAATCAATAGCGATATTTATTCTGCTCATTATTTCTTGTCTATTAGCCATACAGCCACCACATAAAATAGCCAGATCATAATCGGCAATATCAGAGGGAAAATCTCGGCCGGCATAGTGCTTGAAATTAATACTACCTCCTGCTTCTGTTTCTAACCATGCTGGAATTTTAACTGTTCCTATATCTTCATGACCTCGACGATGGCTGCATGTTTCGGCAATTAGAATATTCATCCCCGGTTTTATCTTCTCTAAATACTTAATCCCAGCTAAATAGCTTCTCAAATCACCTTTATATCGGGCAAATAAAATAGAAAACCCAGTAAGTGGTATCTCTGCCGGTAAACTCTGGTCTACTCGAGCAAAAACTTGAGAATCTGTAACAGCCAAAGCAGGTAGCTGATTTAATTTATTCAAAGTAGAAATTATAGAATTAGGTTCAGAAATAATAACCTGCCCGCCGTGATCTAATATTCTACGCAAAGTCTGCATCTGGGGTAAAATTAACCTATCTTTAGGTGCGCCACTATCTAAAGGAATAATTAATAATACCAGGTCTTCATCTTCTATAAGATCACCGATCAACTGATCAGGTAGATCAATTTGTTGATTTTGCCTCCAGTAAGTTGCAATAAAATCTAGAACACTATTTCTTTTATCTTCATTCCTACAATCTATTATTTTGATTAATCTCGAACTGATCTCATAAGCCCGAGCAACCTGTTCTTTCTGAGGTTCATCGCGAGCGATATCGTTATAAAACAAAAGGTAAGGAATACTCCTCTCTTTAAAGCTGGTTATTAATTCTTTTTCAACTTTATCCAGATATAAATTATTCACAACCATTAAAGCTAATTCAGTTTTTCTGAGAACTTCTTTAGTTTTAGCAATTCTTTTTACACCTAAGGCACCTTCATCATCTATGCCAGCAGTATCCATAAACATCACAGGCCCTAAGGGCAGTACCTCCATGGATTTATATACGGGATCCGTGGTTGTCCCAGGAACCTCAGAGACCAGAGACAATTCCTGATCAGTAAGATAATTAATAAAAGTTGATTTGCCTACATTTCTCCTGCCAAAAACGCCAATATGAAGTCTCTCGCCAGTGGGAGTTGTATTAAAAGTAGAAGTCATATTTATCTCTCTCCAGTCCAACTAATTTATCTTCCAATTTTTGACCCAGTTCAGGCTCTTCCAACTTAAACTTCTCTATATTATTTTTTACAAGTGTAAGACCTTTTTCTTCTAATTCATCATCAGCATAGTTATATAAGTATTCCGCAAAAGTGAGAAGCGCATTAGCCTGACAGTAGGTTTTAATATTGCCGGGTTTAGCAAGTTCCATAAAGTCTCGCCCCGTCCTTCCTGATCTGTAACAGGAAGTACAAAAACTAGGAAGATAATCAGCTGCAACCGCTTCTTTTATTATTTCTGCCAAACTTCTATTATCATATAACTTAAACTGACCTGATTCTTTGTCACTTTCACTATAACCCCCTGGACTTGTACATGAGCCTGCACTTATTTGAGATATACCATATTCGAACAAATCATTTCTTAGCTGAGTCGATTCCCGGGTAGAGAGAATTAATCCCGTATAAGGTACTGCCAGCCGAATAACAGCAATCAAAAGTTTAAACTGATTTTCATTTACCGGATAAGGCGCCTTGTCTATGTCTGCTCCTGCTGCAGGTTTAAATCTCGGGACAGAAATAGTGTGCGGACCTATACCATATCGTTCTTCTAAATATCGAGCATGTCTTAGCATGGCTAAAATTTCATACCGAAAATCGTACAGGCCAAAAAGAACCCCTATTCCATAATCATCTATTCCAGCTTTTAGAGCTCTGTCCATCACTTCCAGCCGCCAGGAATAATCCTTTTTCTTACCTGACGGATGCATCTTATCGTAAGTTTCTGGGTGATAGGTTTCTTGAAAACAAGTATAAGTTCCGATGTCCGCTTCAGTTATTTTTTCAAAATCAGATTCAGATAAAGGAGCAATTTCTAAATTAATTCTTTTTACTTCTTCTCCCGGATTATCGCCTTTAATCTTGTAAATATCTTTAATCTTCCTTAAGAGAGCACCAATATCAGTAGAGTTTCGTTCTCCTGTCAAAACGAGTAGTCTCTTTTGACCTGTCCTGAGCAGCTGCTGGACCTCTCGCTCCAGCTCAGCTGCTGTAAGTTCTTTCCTCGTCAATTTGTGATTAGATACTCGATAACCACAATATAAACAGTCATTACTGCAGTAATTATCTAAATATAGAGGAGCAAATACGACCAACCTCTTCCCATATATTTTTTCTTTAATCTTCCCCGCCACTTCCAACAACCGATTGATTTTTTTTCCATCTTTGAGTTTTAAAAGTCTGGCCACTTCACTTTCTCTTAAACCGTTCATTTCTTCTGCACTAGCAATAATATCATCTAACTCCTGCCAGGAAGGGCTTTTTGTGTTTCTTAAAACGGGTTCTATTTCAGCTAACTTTAATTTTTTCTTTACTTGATTACGCATTATTTTTATCAATCTCCCTTGAAGTTAAAGTGGATTTTATCGATATTCCATCTAAATTTCCAATTTTTCCTGTCATAGCAGCAACCTGATCCGGCGTTCCCTCCACTATAAGTGAGACCATAGAAATCTTATATTCACGCGAAGGTATCCCCATCCTTCCTAAAATAATACTACCATGTTCACTCAATATTTTATTTAAATCTTTCGCTACCTCTTTTCTATCTTCAATTACTATCCCTACCACTCCGATTCGTTTAGAGCTTACCATAAAAACCCCCCTCATGTGAAAATTTTAATTATATTAACAAGAAAAAAACCTGTCTCTGAAAAAGACAGGCAGAAATTTATATTTAGAATATTTTAAGGACATACTTATCCTTAAAAATCTAATCATAAATATTTCTACCCGATCCGGCGGTTAACACCCCCTGAATCCGGAAACATTGTGATTTATATCTCAATATTAGTATACACCACTTCTATTATAATTTCAACAGCTATGACCGAATATCTTTAACGATAAGATTTATTTTAATTTGTCCTCGAAATTTTGACCATTTAGGCTGATAAATGATATCTACCTTACCGCTTTTAACTTCTTCAAATTTATCCGCCATAAAAAAAGCGATGCTTTCTTTTCCATTCGCTTGAAATTTGATATGTTTATTTTTTATAAGACACGGTTCTTCAATATTTACTTCTTCAGACAAAAAAATTGGATGCCTGTTGCCACTGCCAAAAGGAGCCAACTTATAAATATCATTAATGAATTTCCCATCTACTTCTTGAAGATCTAGGGACAGATCATAAGTATCACCTATCAACTCAACCTTTTCAGCCAACTTATTAATCCGAACAAAAAACTCTTGAAACTTCCCTGGTTTCAACCTGAGCCCAGCAGCCATCTCATGACCGCCAGCTGCAGCGAGTAAACCCTCTTTCTGGCATAACTTTAAATTTTCGTACATATTAAAAGGTTCTATACTTCTAGCACTTCCTTTTAAAGAATCCTTATCTAATACTATTACCGGTTTCTTATACTTATGCGCCAGTTTCCCAGCTATCAAGCCTACAAGTCCTGGTTGAATTGGCCCTTTAATTACTATCACATTTAACTCATTATTAATCTTTTTGTCAACAATATTCATTACTCTTTCTGTCAATTTTTTTCTTTCTTCATTAATCAATACTAACTTATCAGCTATCTGATTAATTCTACTGTGGGGATTCCGTTCTGAGTATAAAAGTAAATCTAATGCTGGCTCAGGTGAACCAAGTCTTCCTGCTGCATTTAGAGCCGGTCCTATTTTATAGCCAAGATCAGAAGTATCCAGCGAATTTAAAGTGACATTCATAGCTGTAAAAAGTGCTTTCAATCCAGAATTAATTTCCCCATTCTGCATTTGGGCCAGACCCGCAGCTACAATGAATCTGTTTTCACCTAAAAGGGGGACTACATCGGCAACTGTAGATAAGGCTACCAAATCTAAGACTTCCAAAAATGATTCCTCAAGTAACGCTTGAGCTAACCGCCAGGTTAAACCGCCAGCAGACAGCTCTGTAAAACGATACTTCCCTTTTTTCACTTTTAAGTCTAAATAATTATTTTCTAAAACCTGTATGGACTCATTGTCATCATTTTCATGATGGTCTAATACTATAACTTCAATTTCACTGTCCTTCAGTTGCTTTATTTCTTCTGAACTGGAAATTCCACAGTCCACAGTAATAACTAAACTAGGTTTTTTCTTTTTAATAATTCCTACAGCTGCTTTAGAGAGACTATATTCATCTCTATATCTATCACTACTTATTATTTCCACCTTAGCCTGGGCGTCATATTTTTTTATCGCTTTATATAAAATAGAAGCCGAAACAAGTCCATCACAATCGTAATCACAAAATATAACTATCGAACCAGAAGCAATATTATTTTTGATAGTTTTGATTACTTGATTAATATTAGGTATGTCCTGATAAGATTGTAATTTATCTAAAGAAGGATTAAAAAAATCTTCTATATCGCTATATTTGTTCATGCCTCGTTGCTCAAGAAGTTCTCCTATGATAGGATGTAAATTAAATTTGCTTGCGATCATCTGTGAATTCATATATTCCTCCTTGAAATTTAACACTAAAAGCTGCAATTATTTAACTTAA
>JBNJDR010000005.1:0-59047 GCA_051745085.1 Bacillota bacterium
GCTAAATGGCAGATGACGAGGTTATCTTGATCTTTGTGAGTTAGGGCTGCCAGCATATCGGCTTCATATATATTTGCGTCTTCGAGGACATCGGGATCAGCCGCATCTCCACATACGATGGTGGCATTAATGTTTCTTGCTAATTCTTTACAATATTCTTGATCCTTATTAATTACGATCAATTCGTATCCTTTTGAGATTAAGCGTCTACTGAGGTGGTAGACGAGTTCATCTCCACCTACGATTATTACTTTCATTATAAGGTCTCACCATCCTTGTGGATAGCATCAAAGATTTTATCAACAAAAATCTCTGCTTCCGAAAATAAATTAATATTTTTTGGGTCATATATTTCTTTTAACTCTGGTTCTATTACCCTGGCTATAATTTTTGTGTGGGGATATTTCAGCTGGACGAGTTGGGCTATCATAAAGTTGATTTTATCGTCGTTTGTTGCTGCAACCAATAAATCTGCACTTTCCAGATTGGCCTGGTCCAGGATATCTCTGTTTAGTGCATTGCCGACTATTTCAAACCCTGAAAATTCAACGGGTAGATCACTTAGAGCAGATTCATCTTTATCTACTACCACTAAATCATGATCGTGGGCCGATAACAAACCGGCCAATCTGGAACCTGTTCTTCCACATCCTATAATTACAATAAACATAAGACTACCCCCTAATTATCGTTCCTGGATGTTTCATCATCGCCTAAATTAGCGTCTGCTGGTCTGCTGCTGAAATCGCTCGCTCTTTCTATGTTATCTTGAGCAGGTTTGTAGGAAGGATTAATATCCAGGGCTGCTCGATACATCTTCATTGCGCGCGAGGATTTTCCGCGCATCTCTGCCAGGACACCTAAAAGATTGTAGGGTTCGGCATTTTCCTCTACCATATTCACGGATTGTTTCAATAAAGTTTCTGCCAGGTCAAAATTTCTTTCGTTGATGGCAGCTTTGGCCCGTAAGATCAGAGTTTCGTAATCTTGATCTTCTTTATCTTCAGGTTCAGAACCACTTATTTCTTTTCTCTTGAGGATGCTTGAGACCTGATCTCTGATATCCTGGGGTTTGAAAGGTTTCTGTAGATAATCGATAGCGCCTAATTTCATTACTTGAACAGCGCTTTCCACGCTGCCGTATCCAGTAACGATTAAAACAGGTACTAAAATATCCTGTTTCCTCATCGCTTCTAAAATTTCGATCCCATCCATACCGGGGAGTTTCAAGTCAAGCAAGATCAAGTCGAAATCATTTTCTTTTAATTTTTCTAATCCATCTTCTCCATTAAGAGCGGTTTCTACCTGGTAGTTTTCAGCTTCTAAAGCTCTCGCCAGCATTTTTCTTATATTTTCTTCGTCATCGATTATGAGGATTTTTGCTTTTAGATCTTCTGTCATCATTATCACCTTTCCTGTTTGAGCTTTTATAGATATTTCTTCACTTCTGTAAGTAGTTCCTTCTTTTGGATCGGCTTAACCAGATAATTTACCGCGCCTGCCTTTAAAACTTCTTCGATGCTGTCCTTATCTGATTTAGCAGAAGCAACTATTACAGGAATATCTTCTGTTGAATTTTCTTCTTTTAAAGCTTCTAACACTTTTAAGCCTTCTAATTTGGGGATGACTAAGTCCAGGATAATTAAATCTGGCATCTCGTTTTGAGCTAACTCCAACCCTTTTACGCCGTCCTGAGCAGTTATAACGTCATATCCATATTTGCTTAACAGTTTTTTATAGACCAGCAGGATATTCTTTTCATCTTCAATCACTAGAATTTTACTCATGGTTATTATCTCCAGAAGAATTATTTTTTTGTTGATTTATTTGTTTGTATTTTTTCCGAGAAGTAGGAAGGGAAAAGGTGAACTTCGTCCATTCGCCCTTTTCACTTTCAGCCCAGATCCTGCCTCCGTGCGCGTTGATGATTTCTTTTGCTATGGCCAGGCCGAGGCCGGAACCGGTTCCAGCGACTTCTTCTTCGCTCCGGTAAAACTTATCAAATATTTTATCCAGTTCCTTTTGGTTGATCCCGGAGCCTGTATCGAGCACCTCCAGGTAGGCCATATGGCCTCGCTTGGCTGCAGAGACTTTGATCTCATCTCCTTCGTGAGTATATCTGAGGGCATTGCTGACAAGGTTAGATATAACCCAGCTAACCTTATTGGGATCAGCGTGAACTTTGAGGTCATCCGGCATCTCATCTATATAGAGTTTAACCGATTTGTTTTCGGCCTGATTCTGGAAATGGTCCATTGTTTTGGAAGTCATGTTTTTCAGGTTAATATCTCGAATATCCAGCTCAATCCGGCCCGATTCCATTTTAGAAAGATCGAGGAGATCTTCTACTAAATTGGTTAATCTCTCACAGTCATCGAGGGAATTCTCCAGTAATTCTTTCTGATCAGGATTAACTTCTCCGACATCTTCAGCCGCTAACATACTCAGCGCCATAGTAATCGAAGTAAGGGGAGTTCTAAATTCATGAGAAACCGTAGAAATAAAATCGGACTTTAATTGATCGATTTCTTTGAGACGGGTGATATCTTCAAGTAAGGTTACAGAAAACTGCAGATCCTGCTTTTGGCTTTGCACATGTTTATTTACAATTCGATAGTATTTAGTAGAATCCTCTTTCGTCACCTCTAAAATATTTGCCCCATTTTCAACTTCGGAATCTTCCTGGTCTGGTTTATCAAAGGAGATGGCCCTGAATAATTTTTGATTATTTATTGCCTCAAGAAAATGGCTTTCCAGGTCTTCATCGTTAAGGTCAAATAATTTTCTGCTCTCTTCATTAAAAAGGATCAGATCGTTATCCGCGTTAGTTACCAGGAGAGGACTGGAGATGTGATTAACTATAGCCTCTGATTTTTCTTTTTCTGCTAACAGTTTACGGACGTTCATATTTTCATATTCCTGGAGTTTATCGATCATTTTATTGAATTCTATGGTTAATTCTCCAATTTCATCCTGGGAGGATACAGGGAGCTTCTGGTTGAAATTCTTGGCTGCTACCTTTTGGATCCCGTTCTGCAGTTCTTTTACTGGAGCCAGAATCTTTCGAGTCAGGTAATAACCAGAAAAAAGGGCGATTAAAATACCGATCACTGAAATAATTCCACTGGATATTCTGGCCCGTTCCGCTCTGAAATTAGCTTCCTGCTGCGCGGAGATCATTTCTGTTTGATTGATGCTTCTTAATTCTCTTATGATTTCTTTGGTTGAAGTAAATACGGCTATATAAGATTCGTTATAAAATTCCTGTCTTTCCGCATCACCAAGTTCTCTGAGACGGTCGAACTGCACGAGATATTCAGTATATTGATTATTTAAGGTGGAGATGATATCTTCTTCCCCTTCGATAGTTATGTTATCTTCTGCCCGGCTAAACCATTTGAAGAATTCCTGCTCATGATTTCTAAATGAAGTGAGCCCTTCGTCTTCCTGGCCGCTGATCATTAATAGGATCGCACTATCCTGTCTCTCGATGGCTTCGACCATATTTTCGGAGGCCTGGATAGACTGATAATTTTCCTCCATAATACTGTTGATAGCTGTAGAAAGTTCAGTGAAGTTACTTATAGCCCATAAAGCCACCATCAATAAAATAATAACCACCAGGATAAATCCCGTATAGATCTTTTTTGCCAGGGAATTCCTTATTTTTTGTAAGTTCATTGTGTTCACCTATCCTTTATATTAAATTAGGTTAAAATACAAAAACTGCAGAGAAAGCCTCTGCAGTAAAATACTGATTAGTACCTAATAGATTACAGTAAAGCACATGTAATAGATAGATACTCAGGACTTCCCTTCTTTTACGCTGCTGATGAGGTTAGCTGTCGGGTTCGGGCCGAAGGGAAATATTAGCCCTACAGAAATATACTCTGATTCACCCCAATTTTGGGTTCCCCATTCTCTTTGAGATTAAGCAGTTAAATTGATGATAACATATAAAATATGTTACTAATTATTATACTCTGAAGAGGTAAAACTGTCAAATTAAAGTCAATTAAAGTAATTGACTTTTAAAATAGTGAACTCTTTGATATCATGTAAGGTATATGAGGACAAGGAGATGAATAGAAATGGAGAGCCAGGAAAACAGCAGAAGTGTGGTTGTTAAAGTGCCGGCTACTTCGGCGAATTTAGGACCGGGGTTTGACTGCCTGGGGTTAGCAGTGCAGGTTTACTACCGGTTTAGTATTTTGAAATTATCTAATCTTGCGGCCAAGAGATTAGAAACTAAATTGAAAGTTGAACTGAATCTAGGTGCTGATCGAACCCCCCTTTCCATAGATACAGAAGGTTGTTTGATCACGAAGGCGGTGGGGGCATTTAGTAAGAAGACCGGCATTGATGTGGATGGGATCAAGATAATAGAGAACCTCCCTTTTCCCCCCGGCAAAGGATTGGGTAGTTCTGCTGCAGCTATCGTGGGTACCCTGGTGGGCCTGGCCAGCTTATATGATAAGAAGTTAACCGATCAAGAAATTTTGGAGCTGGCCATAGCTCTGGAAGGCCACCCTGATAATATTACCGCGGCTTTAAACGGGGGATTAAATATCACCTGTACTACTGCAGCAAAGGGTTCTGAGGACTCAGACAGCGTATTCTTTGAACGGCTCCATCCGCATCCGGATTTAGGACTCGTGCTGGCAGTGCCGGATCTGACAGCGCTAACAGGTGAGCAGAGAGCGGTGCTGCCGGAGAAGCTGCCGCTGAAGGATATGACCTTTAACCAGAGCAGAACCGCTTTACTACCTTTTGCTCTTTCCAGTGGGCGCTGGGAAAGACTGGAGGAGTTACTGCAGGATAGAATCCATCAACCTTATCGAACTGATGGTCTAAAAGCCTGGTCAGAATTAAAGACAGCAGCCAAAGACGCGGGGGCTTTAGGTTTGGTCTTAAGCGGAGCAGGACCCACTGTATTAGCTTTTACCCGGGGTGAAGAAGAGGAAATAGCCCGGGCGATCCAGGAGACCTGGGCAGAGGCAGGAGTTACAGCAGAAGCAGTGATTACTGGCCCCGATGTTATTGGTGCTCGAATTTCGTTATAAATATAAGGAGAGTGGTAAGATGAGCCCGACCAATTCAGTAAACGATCTAAACAGCAGGAAAAAATGGCCGGGGGTTATAGATGCCTATCGGCAGTTTATGCCGCTGGTATCAGGTGCAGAAGTGATATCACTGCAGGAGGGTAATACTCCTCTGCTTTATGTGCCAAAACTGGCTGCAAAATTCGATTTAGATATCGATTTATACCTTAAATATGAAGGGGTAAATCCCACCGGCTCGTTTAAAGATAGGGGTATGACCCTGGCTGTAAGCCAGGCAGTAGCAGAAGAGAGCAAAGCCATTATCTGTGCTTCTACCGGGAATACTTCTGCAGCAGCGGCTGCCTATGGGGCTAGAGCAGGGGTTAAAGCGATCGTAGTTGTTCCGGAAGGGAAGATCGCCCTGGGGAAATTAGCCCAGGCCGCCATCCATGGGGCTAAAATAATTCAGGTCAAGGGCAATTTCGACCAGGCCCTGGAATTAGTTAAAGAGCTGACAGAAGAATATCCAGTTACTCTAGTTAACTCGTTGAATCCTTACCGGATAGAAGGTCAAAAATCGGCGGCGTTTGAGGTGGTCGATCAATTAGGAGCAGCTCCAGATATTTTAGCCATCCCGGTTGGCAATGCCGGGAATATCACAGCTTACTGGCAGGGATTTCAAGAATACCATCAGGCTGGTTATGCTGAAAGTGTTCCTGAGATGTGGGGCTTTGAAGCGGAAGGCTCCGCAGCGATAACTTACGATAAAATCATTACAGAACCGGAAACTCTGGCTACCGCTATCCGGATAGGCAATCCAGCTAGCTGGGAGAAGGCAGTTCGAGCTGCCCAGGAGTCTCAGGGGCTCATCACCTCAGTTACCGATGATGAGATCTTAAAAGCATATAAGGCAATTGCGGCCACAGCCGGGGTTTTTGCCGAGCCGGCTTCGGCTGCTTCGGTGGCAGGTGTAATTAAACAGGCAGAATCCGGTCAGTTACCTTCGGGTAGTAAAGTAGTAGCGGTGTTAACGGGTCATGGCTTGAAGGATCCTGAGTTGGCTTTAAGCGAAGTGAGTCCTCCAGAAGCAGTTGAACCTGAATTAGAAATCGTCCTTAAAGAAGCAGGTATTAAGACCTAAATGAAGAAGTAATAAGAAGTAGAAAATAATCTTAACTAAATCATGGAGGTTAAAAAATTATGGACATGCGCTGGAATTTGGACAAATTATATCCTGGATTGGATAGCAAAGCTTTTAAGGAAGATAGAGATAAGTTGACCATGCTGCTTAATAGCCTGGAAGATTGGGAGCCTGATTCGAATAAAGAAGAACAGATGGTTGCAGAAGAGTTTATCGAAAACCTTAAAAAGTATTATGAACTATATTCAGTTTTGCGGGCTTACGCTCAGCTGGAAGTGAGCGTGGATGCAAGAAATAATGAAGCCCTAAAAGTCATTGATCAACTCGAAAAAGAATCAGTTAAATTAACTTCCCCTAAAGTTGAGTTTCAAATCTGGTTAGACCAGGTCGTACCTGACCTGGGTAGTCTGGAAGAATTTGTTTCTGGTTCTGAGCTTTTGCAGGAACATAGTTTTGTGCTTCAGGAACTTTTAGAAGAAAGTGAGTATCTTCTTTCTAACAAGGAGGAAACTTTAATAGCTGAATTACAGCGGACCGGTTCATCTGCCTGGACAAAACTCCAGCAGAAACTCACCTCTACTTTATTGGTAGATATTGAGTTAGAAGGAGAGGAAAAAGAACTACCTTTATCTGTGGTTCGGAATCTCTACCATAAACCCGAGCAAGAAGTGAGAAAAACAGCATACGAAGCTGAGCTAAAAGCCTACGATAAGATAGAGGAGTCTGTCGGAGCAGCTTTAAACGGGATCAAAGGTGAAGTATTGACTGTTACCGAACGCAGAGGATTTGCAGAACCATTAGATGAAACTTTATTTAATTCCAGGATGGATAAAGAGACCCTGGATGCCATGTTGACTGCGATGAAGAATAACCTGCCTGCTTTTCATCGTTTTTACGAGACCAAGGCTAAAGTTTTAGGACATGATGATGGCCTGCCTTTTTATGATATCTTTGCTCCTCTGGGAGAAGTAAATATGGAGTTTAGTTATAAAGAAGCCAGCCAATTTATTATTGACAATGTAGAGCAGTTTAGCCCGGAGATGGCCCGATTATTTACAACCGCCTTCCAGGAACAGTGGATAGATGCCGAACCTCGCGATGGCAAAAGAGGAGGAGCTTTCTGCTATAATGTTAACCCGATTGGGGAAAGCAGAATACTGAGTAACTTCACAGGTAGCTTTAGTGATATGACTACTCTGGCTCATGAATTAGGCCACGCCTACCATGGTTACTGCCTTAAAGATGAAAGCATTTTGAATACCAGTTATCCGATGCCCCTGGCTGAGACAGCTTCTATTTTCAGCGAGACCATAGTTACCAACGCTGCCCTGAAAGAGGCAGATGAGGACGAGACCTTCGCTATTTTAGAAAATAGCATTACGGGTTCCAGCCAGGTAATCGTTGATATTTACAGTCGCTTTCTCTTTGAAAGCAGGCTGTTTGCAGCCAGAAAAGAAGCCTCAGTCAGCGTGGAAGAGATCAAAGAAATGATGGTTCAGGCGCAAAAGGACGCTTACGGAGATAGTCTGGATCATGACTACCTGCATCCGCAGATGTGGATAAATAAGTCTCATTACTATTCTGCCGGGAACAATTATTATAATTTCCCTTATGCATTCGGTCTGTTATTCGGTCTGGGCGTTTATGCGCTTTATCTTAAAGGTGAAGAAAACTTCCTGGATAAATATAAAGAACTTCTGCGGGCTACAGGGCAGAAAAAAGCCCTGGATGTGGCTAAAATGGTCGGGATTAATCTGCACGATCCTAAGTTCTGGGAGGATTCCCTGGCTGTTATTAAAAATGATATAGATAAGTTTGTTCAGCTGGCTGAAAAAAGAATATAAATAAATCTGCAGGAAAAAAGTGGACCTCGCCCCTGAGCAGGGGCGAGGTTTTTATTAACTGGATTAACAGCAGGGGAGGTGGAGAAAATTTATTTAGTTAGTGCTTGTCTGGCAGGAGTGAAATGCAGGCATGATGGCACTGCTGCTGAAATTACTCACGTAAGCAAGATGGTAAAGGAAGGGAAAGCTTTATCTGTTTGTCCGGAGGTGTTGGGCGGCCTGGGTATCCCGAGGATACCATGTGAGATAAAGGTTGTTAACGGAGAGCGAGTGGTTATAGGTGAAGATGGAAACGACTATACCCGGGAATTTAAACGCGGGGCGGAGAAGACCCTGGAGATCGCAAAAATTATAAATGCCAGCACCGCAATCTTAAAGGCTAAAAGCCCCTCTTGCGGTGCTGGCCGGATATATGATGGTACATTCAGCGGAAAAGTTATCCCGGGAAAAGGTATGACAACTGAACTGTTAATCGATAATGGGATAGAAGTTTATGCAGAAACCGAGGTTGTTGATTAACTTTAGCCTTATACTTTGATTTCTTTGATGTTGTTGATCACCCCATCGGCGATATCAAGATACGCCTGAGCTAACTCACTATCTGTACTGCTGAAAAGCAGAGGGTTACCGCTGTCACTTCTTTTTCTAATCGAAGACTGCAGCGGGAGTTCTCCTAACAGATCTATGCCGAGACTGTCAGCTAACTCTTTTCCTCCTCCTTCCCCGAAGATATAATCTTTATGGCCGCATTCCGGGCAGCGGTAGTAGGCCATGTTACTTACTAGGCCTAATGTATCTATATCTAATTTTTCAGCGAGATTACCGACTCTACCGGCTACGCTGGTGGCAGTCAGTTGAGGAGTAGTGACCAACAAGAGAGAAGCATCGCTAATCTGCTGCATGATGTTCAAGGGCATATCTCCTGTACCGGGAGGAAGATCAAAAAGTAAATAATCTAAATCGCCCCAGTACACATCTTCCATAAACTGCTTTAAAGCGCCCTGGAGTAATGGGGCCCGCCAGATAACAGCATCGCTTTCATCTTTAACAAATGAAGCCATAGACATAACTTTTATGCCGTTTCTTTCTGGAGGATAAATTTCCTCTTCACTTCGGGCTTTAGGATGTTCTTTCAGCCCCAGGATTCTCGGGACGCTGAATCCATATACATCTGCGTCGATGATGCCTACTTTTTTGCCTCTTTCCTGGAGAGCGGTGGCCAGATTAACCGTAACAGTTGATTTACCTACTCCACCTTTACCGCTGGCTACAGCGATTATTCCTTCATTTATAGTTCCATGATTCAATATAATTTTTCCTTCTTCGATATCGTACATATGAATTAAAAACCTCCTTTGAATTTTATTAACCCATTTACTAGCTTACCTGTTCCCTGAGTCTAAAGCAGTAATATATTTAACAAATAAATCCTGGCATAAAAAAAGACCGCTTCAGCGGTCTTTTTGAAGTTAGATTTAATTTCTATAAAGCGGCCAGTTTTGCTCGGCGGCTTTGCGAATCATGTTCTGATGGTCTCTGTCCATAGAATTACTGCCGTGGGTTCTACTATTTTTGAAATGGAGACAGATGTGGCCGTTAAAGTTATTAGAAATACTCTGTCCTCCATGGGGAACACCATTTATAGAACCTGCCAATAAACGGCCATTGATATTAACTATAACAGCTCGTCTATCCCAGCTCCAGGCTCCTCCATAAATTCGTCTTAAGATGTTTGTATCCCGGGAGGATAGAGGCTCGACATCTGCATGGTTAGTTCCGTATAAACGACGGATCCTAAAGGATAGGCCGGTATTTACATCTGTTATAGTAGCGACGCTGTTTCTGGGGAATAAGCGAGTGACCTGACCCCAGTCCATCGCATCTATAGTTCGGGTGTTAATGCTTCCTCCAGGTATTCTTAGGCTCTGCCCGGCTCGAATAGAATTACCGGACAAATTATTAGCTGCTTGAATTTCGCCTACCGAGGTATCGAATCTATTAGCAATAACCCAGAGGCTATCTCCAGATTTGACTCTATATGTAGATGATTCTCCTCCAGTAGTATCTGCTAATAATTTATTCCAGGTGGATGACCCGACAACTCCATCTGCTTTTAATCCTGCTAATTGCTGAAACTGGCGGACCGCGATACCCGTCTGATAACCAAAGGTTCCATCAACTGGAAGCGGATAGAGGCCCTGGCTTTTTAATTCTTTTTGTAAGGTGGTTACGGCTTCGCCTTTGTCACCCTGTCTAATAATCGGGAGATCGAGATTTTTTTTATCGGGTTTACTTTCTGCAACTTCTTCAGTGTCGGTATCTGAACTTGAAGTCTCAGTTTCTGCTTGTTCAGGCTCTGTTTTTTCTTCAGCTATTTCTTTTTCTTCATTAGCTTCTTCAGTTTCTGCGGTTAACTGGCGCTGTTGCTTTTCTAGAGCTTCCCAGGTTGATCTTCCAACAATTCCATCTGCTTCTAAACCGTTATCTTTTTGAAATTCTATCACTGCAGAGCGGGTAACCTCTCGAAATAAGCCGGTGGGATTTGAAGAAAAATAACCCAACTGATTTAAGAGGTTCTGCAGGTAGATTACATCCACGTCATGAGTATAAATTTTTAAGTTTTTCCGTTGAGATACATCGATATTATTAAGAGCTCTGCTTAAAGATTTTAAAGTAGTGGAACCCGCGATACCATCGGGCTTCAAATCTGCAGCAGCCTGAAACCTTTCTACTGCCCGTCTGGTTTCTTCCCCATATAGGCCTGTTCGGGTTACCGAAAAAAAGCTTAACTCTTCTAGTTTACTCTGAAGCTCTTTAACTTCCTGACCTTCCTGGCCGGGAGAAAAGGGCGCCTGGGCATTACTAATATCACTGGCAAAAAATATTGATGTTAAAATCAAGATGAAGACCAATAAACTTGTCGTTGTACGTTCATTCGTTCGTTGATTCGAATAATTCACTTTGCCATATACACCTACCTTTTAAATTAATATAATATGTTTCTTAACCGGTCATTCTTTCTATAAATATCTTCATGAAATTCTAGCTGCCCGGTGCTGCCAGGTACTACAGTAAAATAAGTGATATAAATGGGAACTGGTGACTTTAAATTAAATGTAGTTTCATCTCGCTGCTCAATTAAACGATGCATTTTGGCCGAATTCCAGTTGGGCATGTCTTCAATTAAGTAGTAGGCTAATTCTAAAGGGCGTTCTAACCTGATGCAGCCAGAACTCAAAGCTCTATCTTCTCGGTCAAAATAATGACGGTCTGGAGTATCGTGGAGATAAATGTTTTGCGTGTTAGGGAATCTGAAAACCACCGCGCCTAAAGCATTCCATGGTCCAGGCTCCTGCCAGAAGAAATAAGGGAAATTATTTTTAGAAGTTTCTTCCCAATTTATTTCCCTGGGGTCTACTTCCACAAAATCTCCATCTTCTAGAGTGTAGGTCTTGTAATTACCCTTTTCTAAATGCTCAACATCATTTTTCACTTTGGGAAGATGGTCTTTTACTGCTATGGATGTCGGCATATACCAGCGGGGGCTAACGGTTATCCGGTTTAAATCTCCGCGTAATACAGGAGTAGGACGTTCACTTCTCCCGACTACTGTTTTCATCTCCATTATGACCTCATCATTTTCATATAGTTCCAGGCGGAAAGAGGGGATATTAACTAAAAGATGGTCATTTTCTTCTATCCCATTATATTCCTGGCGCCATCTTTCCAAATTCAGAATAATTTCTTCTATTTCCCGAGAAGTTTCTGGTTCAGAAGAGGATAATCTTTTTTGTAAGCCCTCTAATAAAGCTTGATAATGAGGATGAGCTGGCTCTAATTCGGCTAGAATATCCGTTACTTTTCGGCCGGATTCAATGTCTTCGATCAATTCTGGCATGATTACAGATATTTCTGGAGCCACGTGCTGCCTTTGGTGATCAGATCCAATAAACCTACCTGTAGCTAAATCGCTTGCATACCTTAAGAAAGCCTCCATCAACATCTCTTCAAACTCAATAACATCAGATTCAGTTATGGCTGTTTTAGCTGTATATCTTAATCCCATCCAGTGACTATTTAACTCGTTTAATAAGTAATCTTCACTTTTTAGTCCTTTTTGCTCAGCATTATTGATAAGCTTATATAGTTCCTGGCCGGCCTGACTAAGTTCAGATCCTTCAAGCCAAATAAAATCAGCAGTTGGATCTTCAACATCGATTCTATCAGCGTTGTCGACAGCCATACCAGGACTAGTGATCAAACTAAATAAAAGCAAAAAAATCATCAAAACTATTTTCATTATTCAGTGCACCTCTTCATATTATATTATTAACCATGATTGTCTAAATTCCTGCTAATACGTTAGTAAAACCGGTGAGAATAGGTCTATTATCATACTTCTGCGTATTCTTTTATATAATACCATAAATTTCTATCGAAATAAATAAAAATCTTTACTTTTAAAAGAGGAATTTAGCAAAATAAGTCGAATTAATAAAACAAGAGTTAAAAAAGTTATTTATATTAAAAATATTTGCACAGCAGATTAATTTTGGAGGTGAGTTAAGCTAGAAAACAAGGATAAAACTATTTTAGCTCAGTTTATTGTTTTAAATTAAAGCTCAAAAAAAATGGAGGAGATTAATAATGAAAAAAATTATTACCCTTATTTTATTGGTGGCCTTTTTTGTAGCTGGCACAGGACTAGCCGTTCAGGCTGAAAAAACTATAATGCTTGCACACTTGAATCCTCAGAATCCCAAGGAAGTAGCGACTGCAGCCATGGCTGATGTATTTAAGTCGATGGTTGAAACCGGAACTAATGGTACTGTAGAAGTAGATATATTCCCTGATGGAGTCCTGGGAAGTGAAAGAGAAATGATGGAACAGGTTCAGGGTGGAGTTATTCAAAGTTTTATATCTTCAGCCGGTGGTTTGACACCATTTTATCCTCTGATGTCAATAGTAGATATACCTTTTTCAATTTCAGATCTCAGTGTTGCTTATAGAGTGTATGATGGAGACTTCGGTGATTACCTGGCCGAAGATATTGAAGCAACAACCCGGGGCTTTGAAGTGCTTGCCTTTGGCGAATCTGGAGGTTTCTTCCAGTTAACCAATAACGTTCGCCCAATAACTTCTCCTGAAGATATGGAAGGATTAAGTTTTAGAACTATGTCCATTGGTATGCATAGAGAATTTATGCGTTCTTTAGGCGCCTCACCTACAGATATCGCCTGGGCTGAAGTTTATACTTCTTTGTCTACCGGCGTAGTAGATGGGCAGCATAACCCGATTCCGATTATTCATTTGGGCCTCCTGTATGAAGTTCAGGATTATATGACTGTCTCTAATCATATGTATGCTCCTTATGTCTGGGTTATCAATGAAGAATTTATGAATGGTTTGACCGATCATGAGCAGAGAGTTGTTAAAGAAGCAGCTAGAGTAGCTAACGTGGCTGGTCGAGGCGTAAACAGACTTTTAGAAGCTTCTGAACAGGGATTACCCTTCCTGGCAGAAGAAATGGAAGTTTATGTCCCTACCGAAGAAGAACTGCAGGCATTTAGAGATGTAACCGTACCTGCTGCTATGGACTTTATCGAATCAGAGTATGGAGAAGAAGGTTTAGATCTAGCTGAGAGATATCTTGAAGCAATTGATGAAGCTAGAGCAGAACTAGGCATGGAATAAAGACTGGACATTAGAGGGGCAGTCTTACCGGCTGCCTCTTTTTTATTTAGTAAATTATTTGCTCCAAGAAAATCTTGAGGAGTAATTTATGGTTATGAGGAGGTATACTGGTGGAAAAGTTTTTTGATATCATAGATAGAACTGCTGGAGCATTATCCTGGCTAGTTTTAAGACTGGCTATTTTACTGACAGGAATAATGACTGTAACAGTCTTAGTGGGGGTATTTTTTCGCTATGTAATTAGAGATCCTCTGGGTTGGACAGAAGCACTGGCTCGGTATTTAATGATTTGGGGTGCTCTTCTGGCTGTGAGTGTAGGAATTAGAGATAAAGAGCATGTAGGCCTTACCTTTGTGGTGAACTGGCTGCCGCTGAAAGTAGCTCGAGTTTTAAATTTTTTGACTGGTCTGGTCATATTATTCTTTTTGGTTGAATTAACCCGGCGGGGTTGGACAATGGCTATCAACGGTTTGGAGCAGGAGTCCCTTGCTTTAGGGATTACTATGTTCTGGCCTTTATTTAGCGTACCGGCAACAGCTTTTCTTGCAATCATACAACAAATTTTTCATATGATTTTAACTTTTGATCCACGCAGAAGAAGCCATAAAGATATATTTGGTGAAACTGAAGTTGAAGGTGCCTTAAAAGAGGCAGAGAATGTTAAAAGAGTTTCTCTTAAGGATATAAATTAAGTAAGGACAGGAGGTTATTAATGTGGACGTTTTGCCACTAATGGGTATAGCATTTTTTGTGTTATTATTATCAGGAACTCCAATTGGATTTACTTTAGGAGCAACAGCCTTATTTGTTTTCTACCAGATGGGCCTGGAACCACTGCTAGCCATGGTCCCTCAGCGCTTTTTTGCCGGGCTGGATATGTTTACTTTGATGGCGATGCCATTTTTCATTTTAGCAGGACAAATTATGAATAAATCAGGAATAACTACAAGGTTAGTTAAATTCGCCAATGTCCTGGTGGGGCACCTGCGGGGTGGACTGGCGCATGCAAATATTGTAGCCAGTATCTTCTTTGCCGGTATGACCGGGGCGGCCGTTTCTGATACAGCAGCGATCGGTTCGATGTTAATCCCGGCGATGGTGGAAGATGGTTATGATGAAGATTTTAGTGCTGCAGTAACGGCGGCTTCTTCTATTATAGGGCCTACCATCCCACCCAGTAATATGATGGTTATCTATGGTTCCTTAATGGGTGTTTCCATAGCCGGGCTGTTTGCAGCAGGGTTAGTTCCCGGCGTATTTCTTGGTTTGGTGTTAATGGTCCTTTCAAGTATAATCGCTGCTAAACGAGGGTATCCCAAGAAAGATAAAAGAGCAACGATTAAAGAAATGCTAGTAGCCTTGAAAGATGCTACTCTGGCATTGTTAATGCCGGTAATAATTCTGGGAGGAATATTAACTGGTGTATTTACCCCTACCGAAGCAGCTGCTGTGGCAGTATTTTATGCGTTTGTGGTGGGGATGTTTATCTTCAAAAGTCTAAAGATCAAAGATTTACCGGATTTGATGGAAGGAACGGTGCGGACCACTGGAGTGGTTTTTATCATAATCGCTTCAGCCAGTATATTAGGCTGGATATTAGCTTCGCAGCGGGTTCCCGCCCAGGTAGCTGAAATATTTTTATCGGTCAGTGAAAACAAATATGTAATTTTACTGATGATTAATCTATTAATGTTATTTGTAGGGATGTTCATGGATATAGCTGCAGCTCTTGTTATTCTGGGACCTATCCTTCACCCCATAGCTGTTAATATGGGAGTTCCCCCGATTCAATTTGGGATCATCATGGTTTTATCTTTAAATGTGGCGTTGATGACACCGCCGGTGGGCGCTTGCCTTTATGTAATCACGAGTATTACAGATTTGACCCTGGAACAGGTGAGCAGGGCCATCTGGCCTTTTATTGTGGCAGAGGTTATCGTCTTATTCGCGATTACCTTTATTGAACCTATTTCAATGTTCTTCCCCCGCTTATTAGGATTTTAGATGATTCAAAGTTAATAAATAGCAGAACCTGATTGCAGGAAACTCAGCAATCAGGTTTTTAAATTGGTGGATATAATTGTAAGTTGGCCGGGTTGATGATAAAATATTGTTTAAAGACAGTGAATTTGTGATTTACTCCAGAGAGTGAGCATACAGGAGGGTTAATATAATGGATGCAGAACAAAGCAGCAAGCGGCGCAGGATCAGAGAGTGGGGTATAATACCTGGTGTTTTGCCTACCGGTAAGAAGAACTTCATTACGGATATTGTCGGAGTTAAAGTGGGACATGTTTCACTGATTAGAGGAGATGGTAATCTAAAACCCGGCCAGGGGCCAATAAGAACAGGTGTAACCGCAATTTTACCTCATGCAGAGGGTCTCTATTTTCGGCCGGTAGAGGCTGGCCTGGATATAATAAACGGCTATGGTAAGGCTCTTGGCTTGATTCAAGTAGAGGAATTAGGGAGGTTGGCTTCTCCTATTTTACTGACCTCAACCCTTAATGTTCCTCGAGCTGCTGATGCTTTGATAGATTACGTTCTGCGGGATAATCCCGAGATAGGGATAAGTTACCCCAGTTTTAATCCGGTGGTATTAGAATGTAATGATGGGTTTTTAAATGATATCCAGGGGAGACATGTTGGAGCACAGCAGGTGCATAGAGCTATAATCTCAGCTTCGGCCGATAAAGTTGGAGAGGGTGATGTTGGGGCCGGGACCGGAATGACTTCCTTTGGTTTTAAAGGTGGTATTGGTTCTTCTTCCCGGAAATTAAAGCTGGGAGATAAAGAGTTTCACCTGGGCACCCTGGTATTGAATAACTTTGGCCGCAGAGAAGAGTTAAAGGTTAATGGTTATCCTTTATATAAACTTGACCAGGATATTTTGAAGTACCATCAGGCTCGCGGAGGAGATGGTTCTGTTATAGTAATAATAGCTACAGATATTCCGTTAAATACCAATCAGCTCAGGCGGGTGGCCTCTAGAGCTACTATCGGCCTGGGCAGAGTAGGTTCACTGGCCGATAATGGTAGTGGTGATTTCGCACTGGCCTTTTCTACTTCTAGAACTTACCAGAGGAATAATAAAGGGGAATTACTGAATAAGCCTAGAGAAGAAACAGATTCTGCCCTGGCTTTACCAGCAGATTTAACTGAAAAAGAATTGACTAAATTTTTATTTCAAGCAGTAGTAGAAAGCACCGAAGAGTCGGTCTTAAACTCTTTATTCATGGCTGCAACTGTCAGAGGCCGGGATGGTAATACTGCTTATGGGCTGCCTGGAGATAAGGTTGCCGCTGCTTTAGAACATTTGCGCGTCTGTTAGGAGGAACTTACTATGATAAATAATACATTAGATATAATTAAAAATGGTCAGTTGACCCAACAGCAAAAAGTAATCGCTCTGGCCCGGGAAGCTGAAAACGATCTTGATGTATTGGGGATGTCCGCCAGGGAAAAGGAATATCTTCATTCTGGGTTGATATGTGATCTTGCTGAAGGGGCTGCTCCCTATCGGCCCAGATATAATTTAGTAGATTTTGCTCGGTTTATGAAAAACGGTAGTGATTTTCTTAATTTAGATCCTCCTGGTTCTCTGGCAGAAGCGACCAATAATCTTGTGATATTGTATCAGCATATTCCATCAGTAACGGGAATGCCGGTTTATATAGGCGATCTGGATAAATTATTAGAACCTTATATTACAGATGCTCTGAAAGATAAAGAAACTATCCGGCTATTTTTGACAGCTATAGACCGCACCCTGCCAGATAGTTTTGTTCATGCGGATTTAGGCCCGGAAGAAACCAGGGCCGGCAGCCTTATTTTAGAGGTGGAAAAAGAATTAGCAAACTCGGTTCCTAATTTAAGCTTGAAATATGATCCGGAGGTTACCCCGGATGGCTTTGCGCTCAAAGCTGTTGAAACCGGGTTGAAAGTGGCGAAACCTTATTTTGTTAATCATCAGGCTTATTCTCAAATCTTTGGAGATGATTATGCTATAGCAAGCTGCTATAATGCTTTACCGATAGGGGGAGGCAGCCAGACGCTGGTTAGATTAAATTTGAAAGCAGCTGCAGCAAAAGCAGAAGGTGAAAAAGAGCAATTTTTGCAGTATGTTCTGCCTGATGCTGCAGAGACAACACTTAGTTTAATGGATAAACGGATAGAATTTCTTTGTGAAAAGAGTCCATTCTTTTCTTCAAACTTTCTCGTTCAGGAAGGTTTATTAAATAAAGATAGATATACTGCGATGTTCGGTATTTATGGTATGGCCGAAACGGTTAATTACCTTTTGGATGGAACTTTCGATTCTGGTAGTTATGGGAATTCCGAAGGATCACGAGAATTAACAGAGCAGATATTAACTGAGTTGAATTCTATTCTTTCTGATCACGATAACGAGCATACGCCTTTTAATAAAGGAAAATTTATGCTTCATGCTCAATCTGGGATAGGGGAGGATACAGATACTTCACCAGGATGCCGGATCCCTTATGGAGAGGAACCCTCTCTCCCCGAACAGTTAAACTTCGTTGCCCCTCTTCATAAATATTTTCCCGCTGGCGTGAGCGATATATTTACCTTTGATCAAACTTATGAGAGTAATCCCGGGGCTATTTTGGATATTATTCGAGGTAGTTTTCAGCAGGGATTAAGATTATTTTCTTTTTACGGAGCTGACAGTGAATTGGTAAGGATTACAGGTTACCTGGTTAAAAAATCAGAACTGGAAAAGTTAGAGCAGGGTAAGCAGGTTCATAAAGATACAGCAGCCTTAGGTAGAGATACTCTGCAGCATCAGCCCCTGGCCCAGCGTAAAGTAAGAAGCGATTAGAGATGACTGATGGCATTATTAATCGCATAATCGATTTTAGTCCTATAGATGGTCCCGGTAATAGGACCGTAATCTTTCTCCAGGGCTGTAATCTGGATTGTATCTACTGCCATAATCCTGAAACGATTAAATGTTATAAGTCTGAAAATGTTCCAGAAGATTTAAAAGTTATGACCGCGGCCCAATTAATTTCTAAAATTGAACCTAATTTTCCTTACATCAAGGGGATAACAATTTCCGGAGGGGAACCGTTACTTCAGGCCGATTTTTTACAGGAGTTATTTGCCTTAACCGAGCAGCAGGGTTTAACTAATTTTATCGACTCCAACGCTTCGCTGCCTTTATCAGATAAGCAGGATTTACTTAGAGCGAGTGATGGGTTTCTACTTGATCTTAAAGCAGCTGATACAGAGGATTATATAATAATAACGGGCAAAAAGTGGCAGCAGCATCCCTTTCTTAATTTGGAACTTCTTTATGAGCAAAATTTACTTTACGAGGTTAGGACGGTTATACTTCCAGGTTTGATTGATTATCAAAAAAATATTCAGATGATCGCTAAGAAGATAGTTTCTTTGCACCCTGGTATTCTTTATAAATTGATCAGCTATAGAGATCACGGGGTAAGGGCTGGTTTTTCAAATCAGGAACCTGGGCATGATTTTATGGGGAACCTAGTTCAAACTGCTCAAGCTGAAGGTTGTACCAATATTAAAATAGTATAAGCAACAAAAAAATGGCGGGCAATTGCCCGCCATTTTTTATATAATAATAAGTATTTAATTATGCTCCAGGGTTTTCGGATCTAAAGCATCCCTTAGGCCATCACCAAAGAGGTTAAGGGAAAGAACGGTAATTACGATCGCTATACCTGAAAAAGTAACGGGATAATGAGAAATACGAATAAACTGTCTGGTACTTGCGATCATACTGCCCCATTCCGGTGTAGGAGGCTGGGCGCCAAGGCCTAAGAAACTTAAGCCGGCTGCAGATAAGATAGAACCAGCCATTGCTAAGGTAGCCTGAACTACCACCGGGTTTATTGAATTGGGAATGATATGTTTAAAGATTATCTGCAAATCATTTCCGCCTATGCTTCGGGCGGCAGAAACATAATCTTTCTCTATTACCGAAAGTACAGAACTTCTCATCAGCCGGGCAAAAACCGGAATGTAGGAGATCCCGACTGCGATCATTAAGTTGTTTAAAGTAGCTCCCAAGGCAGCCACTATAGCTAAAGCTAATAAAAATCCAGGAAGAGCCAGCATTACATCTATAAACCTCATTATTACACTATCAACTATTTTGCCGTAGTATCCTGATAATATCCCCAGGGTACATCCAATAATCAGGGCAATTCCAACTGAAATAAAACCGATCCTCAAGGAAATTCTACCGCCGTAAAGAAGCCGGGTGAGAAGATCTCGGCCAAAATTGTCTGTACCTAAAGGATGATCTGCACTTGGAGGTTGTAATCTAACCCGCATGTTTTGCTCAATGGGATTATGGGGGGTTAACCAGGGAGCAAATATCGCCGAAAGGGCAATGATCAGAAGCATGATCCCTCCTGCAACAGCTTTTTTATTAAACAGGATTCTCTTAAGTGTTCGCTTTCTCTGTTTATTTTTAGTTGTAACTTCGTTTTGTTTTCCGTTTTTTTGCTCAGCCATTTTGATTCTCCTTTACTTTATTATTCATATTTGGTGCGAAGTTGTGGATCAAGAACAGCATAGAATAAGTCAGTTCCAAGATTTACTAATGCGTATATGACAGCAAATATCATGATTGAGCCCTGAACTAGAGGGAAATCCTTAGTTCTTATGGCGTCTACGATCATTCGCCCCATACCTGGCCAGGCAAAAATAGTTTCAGTTAAAACTGCTCCTCCCATTAAACGTCCTAAAGAAAGGCCTATGATTGTTACGACAGGAATTAAAGAGTTACGGAGAGCATGTTTGTAAATCACGGAATTTTCTTTAACACCTTTTGCCCGTGCAGTCCGGATATAGTCTTCTTTTAAAACATCCATCATACTGGAACGGGTTATTCTGACAATTCTGGCAGTAGTTACTGTTGCAAGTGCTACAGTCGGTAGAACAAAATAACTTAAATTATCTCCCATTCCGGAAGAGGGGAACCATCCCAAATAGACCGAGAAGATAAGAATCAACATTAAGCCCTGCCAGAAGACAGGCATCCCGACTGCAGCAAAAGATATTCCCGTAAAGAGATTATCAAAGAAAGAGTTGGGCTTAGCCGCCGATAAGACCCCGACAGGGATGCCCACAACCACCGCCAGGATTATCGAACTTAATGCTAAATATGCGGTATTAGGCAAACGGTCGAGAATCTCAACAATAACAGGTTTTCTTGACCTCAGTGATCTACCAAAATCTAATTGGACTGCATCTTTAGCCCATACAACATATTGCACAGGGAGAGGCTCATTTAAACCCATCTGCTCTCGCATCGATTCCAATTGTTCAGGAGGAGCCGTTTCCCCTAACATGATCAAGGCCGGATCTCCTGGGGTTAAATGAATTAACATGAATACAAAGATTGATACTCCGACTAATACAGGAACTAAAGCCAGCAATCTTTTAACAACGTATTTCCACATAGAAACTAGCCACCTTTCTGGCAAAAAAATATCAAAATTGGATTGAGTAAGTAAAAATTATGAAATATAAAATAATAGCTGTAAATAATTATAACGATAGGCGGAGTTACACCGCCTATCGTTATTTATTTCTTATTTAATCTGAACTGAGAAAGTTAACTATTCTTTGACGACATCCTTAAGTTTGTGGTGTCCAGCAGGATGTGGTTCGAAGTTAGAAACATTATCTCTTAGGGCATTAACTTCACTGGTGTGAATTAAGAAGACCCAAGGAGCTTCGTCACGGATGATTTCCTGAGCTTCGTGATAAACTTCCATTCTCTCTTCAGGATCGCCACTGGTTCTACCCTTATCAAGCAGTTCGTTAACTCTAGGGTCAGCCCAGAAAGTTCTGTTACCGGCGGAACCAAAGGAATCTTCATGGAATAAAGCATAGAGACCATAATCAGCATCGCCAGTTACAGCAACCCAACCGAGGATAAACATATCATGGTTTCCATTACCTGTTTCTTCCAGGTAGGTGCCCCATTCAAGAACCTCGATTTCAACATCGATACCAATTTTATTCAGATCACTTTGAACCATTTCGGCAATCTGCATTCTTAGAGGGTTATCATTTGTCCAGAGAGTTGTAGTGAAACCGTCTTCATAGCCAGCTTCGGCAAGAAGAGTTTCAGCTAATTCAGGATCATATGAGTACGGCTCCAGGTCGGTGTTAGCTCCCCAAACGTTATCTGAGATAGGACTACTTGCTCTAACAGCCTGCCCGGTGTATACATATTCAACAATAGCGTCTATATCGATAGCGTGGTTGATAGCCTTTCTCACCTTAACATCGTCATAAGGCTCTTTTTGAACATTAAAGCCGATGTAGTGTGTAGAGAGAGTATCATATTCGTCTAAATAAACGCCATCTGCTTCTTCTAATCTTTCTTCATCTGTAGGTGCAATCGCGTAAGCTATATCTACGCCACCTGTTTCGACTTCGATAGCTCTAACAGTATTTTCAGGGATTGCTCTAAAGGTTAAGGTTTCAGCTTCAGCATTTTCTCCCCAGTAATCTTCATATCTTTGAAGTTCAATATATGAACCGGTTGACCATTCAACGAATTCAAATGGACCGGAACCCACTACTGTAGTGGTACCGTAATCTGCGCCGGCTTCTTCAACTGCTTCTTTGTTCAGCATACCTGTGACCGGGTGAGAGAGGTGGGTGATCAAGGGACCAAAAGGATATTCACTGTGGATTCTGATAGTATACTCGTCTACAATTTCTACGGAATCTAAAAAGTCAACTATATGAGCGCCGTCTGCACCTGTCTCAGGATCAGCTAATCTTTCCAGGGTGAACTTAGCATCTTCGGCGGTAAATTCATTACCATTATGGAATGTAACGCCTTCTCTAAGCTCGAATTCCCAGGTGGTGTCATCGATCTGTTCCCAGTCTGTTGCCAGGCCAGGTCCTAAGTTAAGATCGGTATCCATATTGACGAGAGTTTCATAAATCTGGGATCTAACTCGAGATGATGGTTGATCATTTTCCCCATGAGGATCCAGAGTTACAGCGTCAGCACCCTGAGCTACAGTTAACTCAAATGCTTGAGCCTGCGCTCCAAGTAAGGCAACCGCTAAAACTAGAACAAAGGTGATAAATAGACTTTTCTTAAACATTAATTAATCACTCCTCCAAATATTTTCTACTCTGAAATTAAATGTTTTACTTAAAAGTGGATATCACTTCTCTGCAGCTAGTATCCCCCCCTTAATAAAAATTTGCCAAAAAAACAAAGATACGATCGAATTAATAAGACTAAAATAAATAGAGTATGATGCTCTATTTCTATCTCATATATTAGCATATTTTTAAAACATTGTAAAGAAGTTAAGTTAATTTTAGGGATGTATCTTTCCTAAATAATGCAAAAATATGACAACTTCAGCTGTGTCCTGCAAATAGTATGAAGCCTTAGTATTTATAGAACCCTCATTTTTTACGTAAATAGTTAAAGCAGGGGGGGAGATTTCCTGGAAAACATCTTCATCGGTTCGGTCATCTCCAATATATATTGACAATCGGTCAGGATTTCTTAATTCTTTTACTGCAGCAGCTTTATTCCAGGCCCCAAATCTTAGCTCGAGGACTTTTCGACCGGAGATGATCTCCCAGTCGCTATGATTTGTTAATTTAACCAGGTCATTATACAAATCATCTATAAAATCAGCAGAACTGTCGGGAATATGCAGAGCAAAGGCTCCATCTTTCTGTTCCAGCCAACAATTGTTGTTTTCGTTTGATATCTCATAGAGTAAGGCTACAGCATTCTCTGGAGGGGGATTTACCTCGGGTCCTAATTTTCTTAATTTGCTTTGTCGGGCAGGTAAATATAATCTACCGTGGAGGCCAGCAATAGGAAGATAACCGGGGAGAAATTCATCTCTAACATCTCGAGGATGTCTCCCGGTAACAATAGTGATTTCTCTTCCTTTATCAGAGAGTTTTTTTATTGCTTCTAAAGCTCCCGGGGCTGGATAGGCTTTATCTGGGTCAGAATTAAAAGGAGCTATAGTACCATCGTAGTCTAAAAAGAGCTGAAAAGGCTCAGATTTAATGGTATCGAGCCAACTTTCAGGTTTGTTTAAAATGATTTTTTTAGGAGTATTACTCATAACATTTCTCCCATTCTTTGAAGAAGTGGTCTCTCCACCATTCGATATCTTGTTTTTGAGCTATTTCAGCATTTGCCTCGTATCTTTCTTTTTTCTCCACGGGACCAGCGCCCAGGGCTTGAGCTATAGTCATTGCGGTTTCTTCAATATTATAAGGGTTAGTTAAATATGCTCCATCCAGCTGGCTGGCAGCCCCGGCAAATTCAGATAGAATTATCTGTCCGCCTTCATTGATAGCCAGAAATTCTTTGGACACCAGGTTGAGTCCGTCTATAAGCGGGGTGATTAGAGCAGCATCAGCAGCTAAAAAGTAAGGGAGAAGTTCTTTTTGGGGAACCCCACCTTTAAAGTAAACGATAGGCTGCCAGCCTTCTTGCTGGTAACGGCCATTAATATCGCCCACCGCTCTATCTATTTCTGCTTCCATTTCTTCATAAGCCTCTATATGAATTCGGCTGGGAGCTATCCGCTGGAGGAGGGTTATCTCGCCTATATATTCAGGATGTAATTCCAGCAGTTTATCAATAGCTTTTAACCTTTCCAATATACCTTTGGTGTAGTCAAGTCTATCAACCCCGACTAGAAGTCTAGTAGCGGAATGATTAGCTTTTATGTTTTTTGCTCTTTGTTTTATCTCTAAGCTTTCAGCCTGCTCCTTTAAACCCTGAAAATCTATGCCAAGTGGTAAAGCGATAACCCGGGTTTCATGTCCATTATCTTCAATTATCCCAATTAGATGATCATCGTTATTTTCTTCTCTAGGCTTTTCATATTTGACATTAGCCGAGTTATATCTGGTAGAATCGATGAAATTACGGGCATGTCTATCGGTATGGAAACCAATGATATCATTCGCCAGTAAGCCATGTAATATTTCCTTGCGCCAGGGCAGGTTGTTAAATGTTTCGGCTGGCGGCCAGGGTATATGCCAGAATTGAGCAAGTTTGGCTTCTGGATTTACATCTCTGATAACACCAGAGACGAGGGAGAGCTGGTAATCTTGAACCCAGATCATTTCGTCGCCTGTGATTTCACTTAGCGCTGCATGGGCGTATTTTTTATTAACCTTTTTATACATTTCCCAGTTGATTGGAGAAAATTGGGCAATAGTGATAAAATTATGGCAGAGGGGCCAGAGAGACTGATTAGAAAAACCATAATAGAATCCATTTTGTTCATTCTCATCAAGCTTTATTCTTTTTAACTTATAGCCAGCTTCGTTTGGGACCATAACGGAGTTATTTTTGTCGGTTACTGTGAAGTCTGCTTCTCCGCGCCCCCAGGCTACCCAAAGACAGTCATCAGATTCCTGCATGAGGGGATCAAGACCTGTAGTTAAGCCGCCTGGTTGTTTTTCCTGGATAACCTTACCATCGCTATATTTATGAGCATATGGTTCAGCATTAGATATCATTACAATCGGGTTTTTGGACATGATATCAACCTCCTACATTTAATTATAGCAGTAAATGTAGGGAATTCAAGTTATAAGGAGGTAAAGATGGGTATACAAAATGAACAGTTAAAAGAAGCTGCAGATATGATACTGCAGGCGAAGCATCTGGTAGCTTTAACCGGGGCGGGAATTTCTGCTGAAAGCGGGATTCCTACATTTAGAGGCGGTTCTGGTTTATGGGAATTATATGATCCAGAAGAAGTAGCTTCAATGTCAGGTTTTAGAAGAAATCCTGAAGCTTTTTGGGAATTTGCTCAGGATCTGCTTCTGCTGGAGGAGGCCTCGCCAAATCCTGGACATGAAGCTCTGGCCTGGCTGGAAAGTGCTGGATATCTTAACACCATTATCACGCAGAATATCGATTTTTTACACCAAAAAGCAGGTAGTAAATCGGTTCTTGAGCTGCACGGTTCTCTACAGGAAGCTAAATGTCTTGACTGTGGACGGGAATATAAGTGGTCCGAGTTAACCCCTATTGTTAAAGAAGAAAAAATTCCTATTTGCGATAAGTGTGAGAGTAAAAGAATAAAACCAGATATTGTTTTTTTTGGAGAACAATTACCGCAAAAAACAGTTGATAAAGCCTGGAAGGAAGTTAATAAGTGTGATTTAATGTTAGTAATCGGGACTTCTTTGATTGTTTATCCTGCAGCTTCTTTACCTTCATTAGCTAAGGAAAGAGGGGCTGATCTCATCTATAATAATAAGGGATCAGGAGAACAAGATGAAATATTTGATCTGGTTTTAACTGGCCCAGCAGCCCGGGTTCTTCCCCGACTAATCAAACTAATAAAACAGGTATAGAAATATATATGATTTTATTTGACAAAAAAATGTTTTTCCTCTATGCTAGATATATGCAAATGACTTGCAAAGAGCTGGGAGGATTAAGATGAATAAAAAAATTATTATAATGTTGATTTTTTCTATGGTTTTATTGCAGCCGATGATCACCAGTGCTTCTGCCGCTGCAGATGTTTATATCAGTATTTATCCAATATATGAGATAGCTGAACGTTTAGGTGGAGAAAGATTAAATATTCATCAGGTGGTACCAGAGGGAGTAGAGGTCCACGGTTATGAGCCTTCACCGAGAGTATTAGCCAAGCTTGAGAAATCTGATTTATTCGTGTATGTAGGAGAAAATTTAGAAGGCTGGGGCGAGAGTACAGCCCGTAACTTGAGGGGAGAAAAGGTCGATACGATAAAATTAAGCGAATATGTGGAGTTAATAGAATATGAAGAAGAACATGGTTATGAAGAAGAGGTAGATGATAGTCATGAGGACGAAGATGACCATGATGTTTATGACAACCATATCTGGCTCGACGTTGATAACATGAAGATTATTGCTGATCTATTAGTTGAGGAATTCATTTCCTTAGACCCGGCTGGTGAAGAAATATATTTAGCCAATTTAGCCGAGGTAAAAGCTGAGCTTGAAGAGGTAGATCAAGCTTACAGAGAAAGTTTACAGGATTTAGAACATGATATTATTATAGTTTCTCATGCGGCTTTTGGCTACCTGGCTGAAAATTATGGGTTCAAGCAATTAGCGGTAACCGGATTAGACCCTCATTCTGAACCTTCTTCTCGGACCATCAGTGATCTAATTGATATAGCTGAAGAAACAGGGGTTGAATATATTTTCATGGAAACTTTAGCCAGTCCCAGGGCGGTTAGAGTGATCGCCGAAGAAGCAGATTTAGAAGTTTTAACTTTAAATACTGCCGCTAGTTTACGTCCTAAAGACATTGAAAATGGAGAAAACTATTTTACTATAATGTACGATAACTTAGAGAACCTGCAAAAAGCCTTACAAGATTAAAATTGTATCATTAGATCGGTCATTATCACCGAAGTGAGGGGAGGAGATTATAGTTTTGCTGGAGATTAATAATGTAAGCTTTTCCTATGATGATGATGTTGTTGTCGATGATGTAAGTTTAAGCTTTAAAGATGGAGATTTTGCTGCTTTTATTGGCCCCAATGGTTCAGGTAAAAGCACTTTAATCAAATTAATAACAGGATATTTAAAACCAGATACAGGTGAGATTAAAATTTCCGGTAAGCCCGTAAGTAAGATTAAAGATTGGACAGGAGTAGGGTATATATCTCAACAGGTAAAAGATTTTAACCGCAGTTTCCCCGCTACGGTTAGAGAGATAGTGGCCAGCAATCTTTATAATAAGATGGGTTTTATTAAAATGATGGACAACAAGTTGGAAGAACAGATAATATATGCGTTAGAATTGGTTGAGATGGAAGCCTTTATTGATCGCAAGATCGGCAACCTTTCGGGCGGCCAGATGCAGCGGGTATTTATCGCTAGAATGATGGTCAATAATCCGGACTTGATTCTGCTTGATGAACCTCTGGTCGGGGTAGACATAAGAGCTCAGGATGATTTTTATCAGATTATCGGCGACATCAATCATAATCTGGGCAAGACAGTAATTATGGTTTCCCACGATATAAATGTTATCAGTGATAGGGCTAACCATATAATCTGCTTTGAAAAAGGAAAAGCCTATTTTCATGATGCTGATGATTTTAGTTATGATCATTATCTGGAGGGGTTAAGGGAAACATCAATAAGAATTATTCCAGAGCACGGTCATTAGGAGGTGTTAATACTGGATTTTTTAAATTACGCTTTTATGCGGCGAGCACTGCTCGCTGGTAATTTAATCGGGGTCATCGCTCCTCTGGTAGGTGTGTTTTTAAATTTGCGTCGGCTTTCTTTGATCGGTCATGCTCTTTCTCATGTGGCCTTAGCGGGGGTAGCGATTGGACTATACGCCGGGTTTTTTCCGGTTTATTCAGCGATCCTGGTTTCTGTTTTGGCTGCTCTGGCTATTGAGAAACTGCGTCGTGATTACGAGGATTATGCCGAATTATCTTTAGCGATTATTCTGGCGGCAGGTCTAGGGATTGCAACGATTCTCATCAATCTTTCGGCTCAAACTGCCGGGATTCAAAGCTATTTATTTGGTTCTATATCTTTAGTGGGGCGCAGAGATATTTATACTATTATTCCCCTGGCTCTTTTAATTATCGTGATTATATTCAAGTATTATTATGGGTTTTTCTTTTTAGCTTTCAATGAAAATGAAGCCAGGTTGGCAGGGGTAGAGGTTAGGTTTTTGAATATTACCTTTATGGTTATAACTTCTTTAACTATAGCTCTTTCTATTCAAATAGTGGGGACTTTATTAATCGCTTCTTTAATAACTATACCAGTTGCTACAGGTATGCTTCTGGGCAAAAGCTTCAAAAATACAATATTTTATAGTGTCTTTTTTAGTTTGTTATCTGTTAACACCGGAATAATCCTTTCTTTTTATTTAGATTTGGCTTCAGGTGGTACGATTATTTTATGTAGTGTAATATTTTTATTGATGATTATTACCGGACAAAAATTTATTGATTTCTTTCGTTAGGCTGGTAAGCCTGCTATTATTTTGATATAATAAAGATTGATAGATTAACTTACTAAAGTAATTATCTGCAGAGGAGGGCTTACTGTGATAAGAGGTCAATTATTGGTAGCAACAGATTTTTCTGCTGAATCCAGGCAATTAATTCATAGAGCTAAAGAATTAAAGAACATGGGAATAAAAGAGGTTTTATTGGTCCATGTTTTAGAAGATGAAATCACAGATAAATTGGGAGGGGAAGAAGTTATTGAAGCCAGGCTTTCCCATGAAGCTTCAGGATATGAAGAATTGGGTTTTGAAGTTAAAACTACGATTTTAGAAGGCGAAGTTGCGGAAGCGATTCAAAATTATACCAACTGCAGGGATTGTCCCTTGATATTGATCGCTTCACACGGCCAGAGTTTTTTGAAGGATATCCCGATTGGTCACACTGCTTATAATTTATCCCGGATAACCTGCTGCCCTTTATTAATAGAAAAATTTAAGAATTACTCAGATCAAGCTAGTACCCAGGGAATAACAACCGATGATGAATTGGAATTGGTGAGTCAGCAAATTTTTGAGAGATTATTGCTACCTCTGGATTTATCACCTGCTGCAGACAGAGTGATAGATGTGGTTAAATCAATGAAGAATGATATAACTTTTTCCCAGATAAATTTATTACATGTTATTGAACGCTCAAGTTCTGAAGAAGAATTAGCTGAACTTAAGGCTGAAGCGGAAAAGAAACTGGTTGAACTGGCTGATTATTTCACCAAGCATAATGTAACTGAAAATATCGTTTACAGTGTGCAGACAGGCTCGGCTTCTTCGGTCATAACCAGGGTCGCAGAAGAAGAAGAAAGTACAATGGTGATGCTTGCAAAAGCGGGAGAAAATTTTGAGGAGCAGAAGTTTCTCGGCAGTACTTCAGATATATTGGTTCGAGAACTCCCACTGCCGATTTATTTAGTACCTCCTAGTGTATATAAGTAATATGCTCAAACTATGTGATAATTAAATTGGCTTCCCCAGCAGGAAGCCTTTTCCCATATAATATGGAGAAAGAGATAGAAAAGGAGGGCCAAATTTGTCAGTATATGATCAGGTTATCGAGTTATTAGATGAAGAGAACGTCAAGGAACTGAAATCTTTGCTAAATGAGGAAGATATGGTTGATTTGATGCAGGTCATGCGGGAACTAGACAGAGCTGAGCGGGTCATCTGTTTTCGGCTTCTTAATAAAGATACAGCGATGGAAGTTTTTGAGCGTTTGGATATAGAACTTCAGGAAGATCTTATTTCTGATTTCGCTGAGACCGAAGCTAATTCGGTTTTTAAAGAGTTAGCTCCTGATGATAGGGTTCGGCTTTTGGATGAACTTCCTGCTAGAGTGGCAAAAAAATTACTAAATAATTTAAGCAAAAATGAGAGGCAGCAGACTTCTGAATTGATGGGGTATGAAGAAGAAACTGCCGGGCATATCATGACCCCTAATTATATCAGGTTTAAAAGGGGTACTACAATCGATGAAGCAATGCAGAAGCTAAGGGCTATCGGAGAAGAACGAGAAACAGTTTATAATCTTTACGTTACCACTGAAACTCGTTTGCTTGAGGGGACCGTTTCTTTACGAGATCTAATCATGGCAGACGGAGATCAATATATTGAAGAAATAATGCACCCTGATCCTATCCGCGTGCATACAGATACTGACCAGGAAGAAGTAGCCAGGCTGTTGCAGGAGCAGGACCTTTTGGCTGTTCCAGTGGTCGATAAAGAAAATCGACTGGTCGGTATCGTTACAGTTGATGATGCCTTTGACGTTATTGAAGAAGAAACAACAGAAGATATATTCGATAAAGTTGGTATCGGTACCTTAAATCAGCGGGAACAGGGCCGCAGTAGAATTCTAATAGAGGGGAGTATTCCCCAAATTTGGAAAGCAAGGTTACCGTTTTTATTGATAACTTTGATCGGTGGTTTCTTAGCCGGATTTGTTATTCAGGGGTTTGAAGCTAGTTTAAAATCAGTAGCAGCGATTGCCGTCTTTATCCCGGTAGTAATGGATATGGGTGGTAATGTAGGGACCCAATCTTCCACTATTTTCGCCAGAGCTCTGGTTTTAGGCCAGATAAATATCCGCCGGTTTACCCGCCATCTGTTTAAAGAAATGGGCGTAGGGTTTTCCATGGGCACTTTAATTGGGATCGTGGCCGGGCTGGTGGCCTATATCTGGCAGGGTATTGGTGGCTTTGGCCTTGCAGTGGGTTTATCTCTGGCCCTGACGGTTACCTTAGCCAGCACCCTTGGCTTTTTAATCCCCTTTATCTTATTTAAGTTAGATCTGGATCAGGCCGCGGGAGCAGATCCAATTATAACTACGATAAAAGATATTACCGGACTTTTCATATATTTCTATTTAGTTAACTTTTTTCTGGGTCATTTAATGGGTTAAAAAGTAAGAAGTAAGAAGAGCGATAGCTTGAAGTAGGAGGTTAAAACATGCTGCAGGAAATAGAGGACTGGGCTAAAGAAGTAGGAAGTTTTCAAATGAAGTCATTCCAGCAGAAGATTAAAGTGGCGAGTAAAGAACAAAAAATAGATCTGGTTACTGAAGTCGATAAAAAGTCGGAAGAGATGTTAATAAATAAGATAGAAAAGGCTTATCCCAAGCATTCGATTTTAGCAGAAGAAGGTGGGAGCAAGAAGAGCAATTCGCCCTACCGCTGGGTGATTGATCCTCTTGATGGGACGGTAAATTATGTGCATGGATTCCCCATCTTTGCTATTTCTATAGCCTTATTATATGAAGATAGACCTGAATATGGCCTGGTTTACTTACCTTACTTTGATGATGTTTATTCAGCTTCCCGGGGGGAAGGAAGTTTTTATAATGAGGAGAAGATGCAGGTAGAAACAGAGTATAAACTTGCTGATGCCGTGATAGCTACAGGTTTTCCCTACACCCATCAAGAAAGTAACCAGGCATTAGAAATTTTTAGTAGAGTATTGCCTAAGGTTGGCGGAATCAGAAGGACTGGAGCAGCTGCCTATGATCTCTGTCAGGTTGCTAAGGGGATATTTTCTGGTTTTTGGGAAATTGAATTGAAGCCCTGGGATATTGCCGCTGGTATGCTTCTAATTGAAGAAGCCGGGGGGATCGTTACAGATTTCGCCGGGGATTTAATAGTTAATAGTAGCAGTGAAGTTGTAGCAGGAAGCAGAGAGATAAATTCGGAACTGAGACATTTATTAACAATATAAGTTTAAAGATACCATGGGGGTGATTTTGTGTTTCAAGATAAGTTATTACTGGCAACTGATTTTTCTGAGTCGGCGAATAAATTGATAAATTGTTTAGATGAATTTAAAGTTTTAGGTTTAAACTCCGTCTATTTACTGCATGTTGTAGAGACTCGGAGAGGCGGAGTAAGTATAGATGTCCTGGAAAAATATAAAGAGATGATGGAAGAAACCAGGGAAGTAGTCGAAGCGAGAGGTTTAGAGGTAGAATATGATGTGGTGGTGGGAAAGCCATCTGATGAAATAACTCGAGCGGCTAAAGAACAAAATTGTTCGATGATATTGATCGCCTCTCATGGTCAAAGTATCATTAAGCAGATCATATTAGGAAGTACCACTTATAAAGTTTTACGCAAAAGTGATGTTCCTGTCTTTATAGAGCGATATGAAAAAGGCAAAGGCAAGGAAAAGAAACCTGTATGCCAGATTAAGTTCAGCCGGGTTGTTATCCCAATAGATTGTACCGAATGTTCTAACGTAATGATAGATAACATACTTTCCCTGGACCATACCCTGCAGAGGGTTATATTAGTTAATTCGGTAGAGAGAAGTTTTAACGAAGAAGAAATGCTGATAAAAAAGAGTGAAGCTGCTGAAGATTTAGCAGTTTATAGACAGAAATTAGAAGAGAGCAGCTTTATTAAAGACGTAAAAGTAGTAATAGATACCGGAACCGCCTCTGATCTTATCTTGAAGACCGCTGCAGAGGAGCAGGCTACTTTAATAATGATGCCCACTCTGGGTGTTCATCATTTAGAAGAGTTGAAGATCGGGAGCACCGCAGATAGGATCGTCCGTAAAGCTGATTTACCGCTACTTATGGTTCCCTGTGATCCGGTCTTAAATAAGAATCTTCACCGAGATATGATGGGAGAGGGGTAACCAATGAAAACTTTAGTAGTATATTATTCCAGGACAGGCACTACAGATCGTCTGGCTAAAATCCTTAAGAGTGAGTTGGAAGCTTCTCTTTTGGAAATTAAAGATCAGCGTAAACGCCGAGGTTTTTTCGGTTTAATCCGATCCGGGTTTGATGCTATAACAGCTAACGTTACAGTAATAGAAGGATTTGAAGAAGATTTAACAGAATACGATTTAGTTTTAGTTGGAAGTCCTGTCTGGGCGGGTCAAATAACCCCGGCTATTCGAACTTTTTTGATTGGAAATAGTGAAGTTCTTCCTGAAGTTGCTTTTTTTCTTACTCACGGAGGCGGCGGCGCTTCTAAATCATTAGAGCAGCTGGAGGAGTTGGCAGAGAAAGATCCTGTAGCGTCTTTGGTACTAACTAACAAGGCTTTCGGCTCCCAGGATAATTTTGAAGAAGAAAGTATTAAAGAATTTGTGTCTGCTTTACAGAAAAAACTGAATTAGCCCGGTATTATTGATACCAGAAGATAACTATGTTAAAATGAAACAAATGTGATAAAGAAGGGGGTAATCAAGATGGAATATGAAGAAAGAATTGAACATGCGCTGGAAGCGACTGAGATAATTAAATCCCCCCGCCGATTATTGTCTAGTGATCAGAGTACGACTCTCAAGTATTTTATTTTAACAGAACCTGCATATTTGGATATTTATCCTGAAGAAGGTCCGGAAACCAGGATTAGAGAGGGTTGGATTAATTGGAAAAAACCAAAATTAATCACTCCTGGTTATCTTTTGAAAGCAGATGGTTTTAGTGATGAAGCCAGAAAAGCTTTGGAAATGTTAGCCGGTGAGAACCCTGATATTGCAAGTATAGCTTACCGAATGAGTTACACGCAAAAGGTTGATTCTGTGAGAACAATGAGTAAAACCATCGAGGAAACCGCGAGATATCTCGAAGATGAGTTGGATGAGTCTGATGAGTTTTTAACAGCCATCGTGGCCGGGGTCGAAGATTTATGGGATGTTTCTTTGATGAAGTTTATTCAAGAGTACATGATTAGAAGTGCAAAAGAATCTCAGCTCCCGGAAATGGAGTCGAGAGGATATTTAACCAAAGGTAATAATGGTCGACCTCGAGTAACAAGAACACTGGATGGTCTACCGATCGCCGCTCGCGATGAGATAGAAAACCTTTTTAATAAGGTTGAAGCTGGCGAGAAAGATCCTTCTGTTTTAAAACAGGAGCTTGATCGTTGGGGTGTTTATCATCTGTATGAAGATCGCTTCCTGGATCTATTTCGGAAAAATAGATAACTTAATAAGTTAAAAAGCCTGCTGCCCAGCAGGCTTTTCTTATGTTTAAATTCTTTAGAGTTTAATTATAGTTTTTGCATTAGCTTTTTTCCTGTTTCTTCAGCCAGATAAGAACTGCGCACATGAGGGCCGGCTGCTACTGTTTCGAATCCAAGAGTTAGGGCCTTTTCTTTTAGTTCTGCAAATTTGTCGGGATGGACATATTCTTTGACTTCAATATTTTCATGACCTGGCTGGAGATACTGACCTAAAGTTAAGATCTGACAACCTGCCTTTAAAAGGTCCTGCCAGACCTGGTTTAATTCAGCTTCGGTCTCTCCTAAACCCAACATTAATCCAGATTTGGTGATAATACCGGCTGATGAGACGGCAGCAATAACATCCAGGGACTGCTGATAGTCCGCTTCTGGTCTAACCTGCTCGTATAAAGATGGTACCGTTTCAATATTGTGATTGAAGATGTCAGGTTGGGCCTGAATGATCTTATTAATCGCATTCCGGTCGTTATTAAAATCTGGAGTTAAGATCTCTATCGTTACATCAGGGGTTCTATTTCTAATAGCACTAATAACCTGGATGAATTGTTCAGCTCCTCCATCTTCAAGATCATCTCGAGTAACTGAGGTTATAACAGCATGTCTAAGTTCAAGCCTGGCAACTGCTTCCGCTATTCTCGCAGGTTCTTCTTGATCCACAGGTTCTGGTTTATGATTATTCACCGCACAAAAACGGCAATTTCGAGTGCAATTTTGCCCTAATATCATAAAAGTCGCGGTTTTTTTGGCGTAACATTCTCCGATGTTGGGGCAGCGGGCATTCTGACAGACTGTATTTAACTTCAATCCATCCAGCATTTTTTTTGTGTCTACCATTCCTCGCTGCAGAGGGTTTTTACCCCGCAGCCATTCCGGCAGTCTTTTTCTTGCCATAGTATTCCTCCTAGATTTAATCTTTCCATGAATTATCGCTTCTTATTCCATTTTTCGGTATTATATTTTTCTTTTTTTAGTTGATCGGCGAGGATTATTTCAGCTTGAGTTAAAGGAGCAGGTTCTAATTTTATGTTTAATTTATCAGAAAGTCCCTGGGCCAAAGCATCTTCCAAACGGACAGGGGCAACTTCATAGCCTGCTGCAGCCAGGGAAGTCGAACTGGCAGAGAAAAGTCGGCGGGCTTTTTTTCTGGCTCTGGTAGAAGTATAATTAAATAATTTGAATGTTTTAATCGGGTCTAGAGCATAGGGCAGGGAGCCATGCTGGAGAATAGTGGAATTTTTTCTGGTCTGGGCACTCCCTATTAATTTTCGCCCCTGGAGAATAACTTCATACCATGAAGGGGCATCAAAACAAGCGGCGGAATTACCCTGGGGAGATTTACCTTTACCCCTTGGTTTTAGCTGAACAGGGATATTTAATTTTTTTAACCCGGCTACCAGGCCTTCGCTTATTTCTCTATAACTGACCACGATTGAACTTGAGAGTAAGTCATAATCTTCGCGTAGAGTTATACTGTAAGTTAATTCCTTATCGTGCAGGATTGCTCTTCCGCCGGTTAACCTGCGCACTATATCTATACCAGCCTGCTGACAGGCATCCTCATCTATTTCTGTTTCTAATCTCTGAAAGTAACCTAAAGATAAGGCGGCAGGCTCCCAGCTATAGAAGCGAAGAGTTGGAGGAACCTTACCCTTACTGTGCTGCTGCATGATAGCTTCATCAACAGCCATATTATAAAAACCATCTGTAGGTTCTGTTTTTAGTAAACGCCAAGTGTGCAATATAAATACCTCCTAAATTTGTTTCTTGTTTAACTGTGCATAGTATAATAACTATATATAATGATATCAAATGAAATTAAATAATACCAGCATTATAATGCTAATATTACGAGGAGTGATTAAGATGTTAGAAGAAAATAAAAAGATTGTAGCAGTAGAGAAACCCGAAGGAGCAGGAGCAGTTGTTAAAAGGTTGTTCCCAACTCAATATCATAAACATTTGGATCCTTTTGTTTTGATAGATGAGTTTTTTGTAGAGGCCCCAAACAAATTTTCCCCGCATGAACACAAAGGTTTTGAAGCGGTTAGTTATCTATTGGGGGGAGACTTTCGTCACGAGGATAATATCGGTAACGAAGCAGAGGTATCTCAGGGAGGGCTGCAGGCTTTTAATGCCGGCGGTGGGATAATCCATTCTGAAGCACCTGGAACTGCTGGATACGCTCATGGGATGCAGATCTGGGTAAACCTGCCTCGGAACTTAAAAGAAAGTGACCCTAGTTATCAACAACTAAAACCTCAAGATGTTCCTATTAAGAAGGAGGAAGGGTTAACTATCGCCAGTTTGATCGGCCCTGGTTCAAAAATACAACTGCAGACAGAAGTGATACTGCAGGATGTTACTATCTCTGGAGATGGGGTTTATAATGTTCAATTAGGTACTGATATGCAGGGATTCATCTATGTAATAGACGGAGCTGTTAAGGCTGAATTTACTTTGAAAGAAAGTGAAGCTTTACTTGTTGCGCCTAATTCATCCCTGGAAGTAACTCCATTTTCCTCTGAGGCTAGAATAATTTTTGCAGCAGGTAAATCTCTTGGCGACGAGATAAGAATCAAAGGCTCTTTTGTGGCATAAATTTTAATTAGAATTAATTGCAGGAGTTGAGTCAGGGGAAAGAGAATGTAGGTGGTAGTAAGGAAAAGGGGTGTTTATCGGGATGAATTTTATCTGTCAGGCCTGTGGTGAAGAATACAAAGCTTCCGGTCTGAATTATCGGTGTAAATGTGGGGGGTTATTTGAGCTTCTCAGACATAGCCTTAAGTTGAAAACAGATTTATCTTTAGGAGAAGTTGCTACACCTGTGCTCAAACGGAGACTAGCCGATAAGCTGGTTCATTTTAAATTAGATTACTATCAACCTTCTGGTTCTTTTAAAGATAGGGGAGCCAGACTGATGGTGGGTTATTTAGCTGAAGCTGGAGTTAAGAAAATTATTGAAGACTCATCAGGGAACGCCGGCGCGGCGGTGGCTGGTTATGCTGCTGCTGCAGATATTGATTGTGAAATATATCTCCCTGAAGATACCAGTACTGGCAAGCTGGCTCAAATTTTGGCCTACGGGGCTCGGATAAATAAAGTTCCAGGTGATAGAGATAAGACAGCTCAAGCTATTAAAAAGGCCGCTTCCTCTACTTATTATGCCTCCCATGTATATAACCCTTTGTTTTTTGCCGGGGTGGCCAGCCTGGCTCAAGAGTTAATAGAGGAGTTAGGTTATATAGAAAAAATTATTTTACCGGTTGGTAATGGGTCTTTATTGTTAGGAACATGGCAGGGTTTTAAAGAATTGTTAGCTCCTGCTGAGAGGCCTAAGCTAATAGCGGTGCAGGCTGAACCCGTTCTGCCGGTTTACCTGAACTGGCAGCAGGTTCAGCCAGAGCAAAGATCCGAAAATTTAATGAGTTCTCAATATAATGATTTGGGAGGAACAAAAAATATTGCTGAAGGTATAGCGATTTCCGAGCCAGCCCGGCTGCCAGAAATTCTGGCAGCTGTCAGAGAAAGTGGAGGAGAGGTCATAAAGGTAAGTCAGGCAGAAATTAGAAGGTCTCTAACTGAGTTATGGCAGGAAGGTATATATGTGGAACCAACAGCTGCGGTGGCTCCGGCTGGAGCTAAAAAATTTCTGGCTCAAGAGTATCACTCTGGTACTACGGTTGTTCCTCTGACTGGGTCAGGTTTAAAATATAAGTAACTGAGGTGAGAAGATGCCAACCTTATTACATAACACGAACTTAATTACTGTAGACGGAATAATTACTAACGGCTGGCTTTTAATAGGTGATAATGAGATTGATGATATTGGTTCTGGCGAACCGCCGGGCTATTACGAGGAATGTATGAAATATGATCTTAAAGGGGATTATTTAGGCCCTGGTTTGATCGATATCCACTGTCATGGAGGAGCAGGTGCTGATGTAATGGATGCAGTGGATGGAATAGAGCCTCTGGTGAAAATCAGTGAGTATAAAGCCAAACATGGAGTTACCGGATGGCTGGCTACACCTTTAACCGCTTCCGCGGAAAAGATCCAAGCTGTCTGTAGAGAGATTCAGCAGGGGATTACTTCTGGTCAGGCTTTTAATCTGCTTGGGGCTCACATTGAAGGACCCTATATTAGCGAGGCTAAAAAAGGAGCTCAAAACTCGAAGTATATAAGAGAAGCAGTCTGGACGGAAGTTGATTCCTGGCTGGAGATATTGGGTCATAATTTGCGAATTATTTCTTTAGCGCCAGAAAAATTGGAAGCAGATACTCTTATTAAAAAGCTTCTAAATAAAGGAATTTTACCAGCAGCTGCTCATACGGACGCGGATTACGATACTATGAAGGCAGCAATTACTAAAGGCATTGGCCATGCCAGCCATTTTTTTAATGGAATGAGGGGACTGCATCACCGCAGGCCAGGAACTGTAGGTGCATTTTTGGATAGCAGTCAAACCAGCTTAGAGTTGATTGCGGATGGCATCCATATCCATCCTGCGGCGATTAGATTAGTGATTAGGGCAGCAGGTAAAGAAAGAATTGTGCTGGTAACTGATGCTATGCGAGCGGCAGGTATGCCAGACGGCCATTATGAGTTGGGCGGACTGGAAGTGAATATTAAAGAAGGTGAAGCCCGACTGAAAGATGGTAGTTTGGCTGGTTCAACTTTAACATTATTTAAAGCAGTTGAGTTTATTTTTAATAATACGGATCTTGCTTTGTATCAAGCCTGGCAGTTAGCCAGTTATAATCCGGCCAGGGTATTAGGACTTTCTCCCATTGTAGGGACATTAAAGCCAGGGGCTCAGGCAGATCTGGTCAGTTTCTCAAAAAGTTTCGAAGTAGAATCGGTCTGGCTTGCTGGTGAAAAAATATAATGTTTATAGATAAATACAAAAACCCCTGCCCATCCGAGAGGATGTCAGGGGCTTTACATGCTTTATTGTTTTATATAAATGTAATTATATACTATTTATAATGCAACAACGTTAGCAGCTTGTGGTCCGCGGTCGCCTTCGACAACTTCAAATTCTACGTCTTGGCCATCGCTTAAGCTTTTGAAACCATCAGCTTCAATTGCTGAAAAGTGTACAAAAACGTCGTCACCAGATTCTCTTTCAATAAAACCGAAACCTTTTTGATCGTTAAACCATTTTACTGTACCTGTGTAAATCATTTAAATAAATTCCTCCTAGTTTTTACGTTGGGCCACTTACTAAATTTTTTTCACCCAACAAATACTATAATAACATAGCATTTTGATTAAGTCAAGATTTTTTTCTAAATAAAATTTAAAATCCCGGATCATCTTTGCAGATAGTCGGGATTTTAAAAGCTTTATTGCTCTATATAAAAGTATTATTTACTTTTTATAATGCAACAACGTTAGCAGCTTGAGGACCGCGATCGCCTTCGACAACTTCAAATTCTACTTCCTGGCCTTCGCTTAAGCTTTTGAAACCTTCATCTTGGATAGCTGAAAAGTGTACAAAAACGTCGTCGCCAGATTCTCTTTCAATAAAACCGAAACCTTTTTGGTCGTTAAACCATTTTACTGTACCTGTGTAAGTCATTTAAATATATTCCTCCTAATTTTTACACTGGACTACTTTCAAGATTTTTTTCCATCCAGTGATTATTACTATATCACCACTTTATAATTAAGTCAAATAAAATTTTACAATATATTAAAAAAGATAATATAAAATTAATTTTATAAAAAAAGATCAAGTTTTTCTGACTGCTTATTATAAGAAAGGATGGGTTATAAATGAGGACCAGATGGTTTAGGTATATTTTGATTTTAATTGGGGTTTTTGTTATTACTTTATCTCCAGGTTTCAGGTTGGAAGCGGTTACCCCCACCAAATGGCAGACTATGAGTACGGCTAATTTCAGGCTCATTTATCCAGCAGGTTATGAAAACCAGGCTAAGGAAACTTTGGCTCATTTAGAAGAGCAGCGCCAGAATGTGATAGAACTAACTGGTAATCCCCTGGATTATCAAATTCATTTAACCTTAGAAGACCTGGGCTTACAAGCAAATGGTTATGCCGATCCGGTTCATAACAAGTTAGGTATTTTCGCTGGCGAACCATCCAGTCAATCTCAATTGGGTACTTATGAGAATTGGTTAAGAATGGTTAGTGTCCATGAGTTAACCCACCTGGGTCATATGCAGAATTCTTCTGGTTTGAGTTCGTTTACAACCACCTGGTTTGGAGATTTATTTTCCCCTAATTTGCACAGTCCGCTCTGGTTGATTGAAGGGACCTCGGTTTTAAGTGAGTCCCATGTATCTCCCAATGAAGGAAGACTAAATGGTGGTTATTACGATGGAGTTCTGGATACAAATGCTGCTGCGAACAGTCTGCCTTCCCTTGCAGAAATTACTTATACCCATAACCACTTTCCCTCGGGACAGCAGTATCTTTATGGAGCAGCTTTTCTGCGTTATTTAGTGAACGAGTACGGGCGGGAAAGCCTGGCCCAACTTTTTACAACTTACGGTTCCTATGTTTGGGCTCCCGTTTTAGGGGACATTCTTCCCGCTCTCGGTCTGGATAAAGCGGCTAGAGAGGTTTACGGAAAAACCATGGCTGCTCTTTATCAGGAATGGCAGGATGTTGAAGTTCAGAGCAAGAAAGATTGGCAGGTGGATGGGGATGAGTATCAGTCTGCAGAAGGGGGATATATCTCCAACTTGACCGCCGCTCAGGGTAAACTTTATTATTTTCAACGCGATCGCTTAAGTACGGGACCTTTTACTTACCCGGGGAAAACTAGATTATTCCGATTGAACCCCGAGACTGGTAAAAGGGAGGAACTTCTGGCATCCATAGCTGCAAATTACGGGACTATGGAGATAACAGAGGATTATATTTATTATCTTTTAAGGGATATTGATTCTGGTTACTCTAATATACATAAACGAGGATATGGAGTAACTTCTGCTCTTTTCCGCTACGATTTAACCAGAGGGAAATCAGAAAAACTATTTCAGGCTGAGATCCAAGATTTTGTAGTGCAGGACGGTGAAGTGCTTTTCGCGCAGGCCAGTAAAGAAGAACACGGGACGAATTTCTATAAATATAACGATGGTCGCAGGGAATTTGTTGGCTTCATTCCGGAATTAGTCTCCGAACTGACGATTAATGCAGGCGAGATTATTGCGGTCAGCAAGACTCAGTATAGCAGTTGGAGCTTGAACCGATTGGATCTAGATAACAATCTCATTAGGCCGATTACCAACCAGGGTAACCCCGAGAGATCAATTTATGTAGAAGAAGATAATATTTACTATACAGCCGATTATTCTGGTTATGAGGCGATTTATCAAACTGATCTTCAGGGAGATGAAGTTAAGCGATTAACCCATTTAGGTTATGCCGAAAATGGGGTTTTCCTTGATGGTTATTTGTATTTTCTAGCCTATAAGCCAGAGGGGATGGCCGTATATCGTAAAGATCTGGATGAAGATAATCCGACCCAGGTAACCAGGGAGATGGCTGAACCAAAAGAGAACTCCGGGGATTATTTGACCGAGATAAAATTTCAACCAGGGAAAGAGAATACCCTGCTAGCTAATTTGAGTTACCTGATCAGACCAGCAGTCCGCTTACCTCCTTTTTACTTTAGAGGTCAGGACGGGCTGGCTTCGACTTCTTACGAGATAAGGCTAAACCAGCAGGGCAGCTTTGATGTAGATCTATCTACTAAATTTTTCACTCCTCTGCAGGTGTGGCTAAGCAATTACAGCGTGGATGAAGCCAGAAAGACACAATTAAGCTTGAACTATCCTCTGTATCAATCTGGCCTGGATGGGATTACAGCTGTTGATTTCAGTTTATTTACCGACTTTACCAATTATTTTCCTGGACTAAATTTTAGCCTGGCTTACCCAGACCACCGTCTGTATATCAGTTATCTCCATAAATTATCCCAGGATAAATATAGGCTAGAAGGGGAATATAAGTATTTGTACCAGGAAGGAAATTTGACGCTAAAAGGAAGCCGATTTGTTCACCTGCACCCGGACAAGGATATTAGGGAATTTAGGGCAGCCGGGAATAGCGGAATTAAGATTTCTTTAGATTATCTGACTAAACTGCAGGAAATAAGGCAGGGATGGTGGAATCCGAATATATTTTTAGGTGATATCTATGGTCAGGTTTATCTGGATTATCTCAATTTAGATGAGGAAGTAATTAGTGCTGGAGTTGAACTGCAGTTTGAAGTAGGGGCTGCTAATTGGTTCCATTTTGTCCCCAGGATAGGTATGGCTGTAAGTGAAACTGGTTATAGACCCTATTTATCTCTTGATTTTTCTTTTTAGATTTTTTATTATTTTCTCTGAGTAAATCAATTTTAGTATAGAAAATAAAGAATTGCAGGAATTTCCCATTTAATATTGAATGTTAAAATAAGAGAATATTATATCGTTACTCTGATGAGGAGATGATAAGTATGGTAGAATTCTTGTTTGCAGAGAGCTGGTCGCCCTATTTTGTTGGTGTTGGGATAGGAGTTTTGAGCTGGCTCTCTTTTTTGATTTCTAAAAAACCGCTAGGAACCTCCACTTCTTATGCTCGAGCTTCGGGCCGGGTGGGTAGTATCTGCTGTGGTCCGCAAATTGTCGATTGGAAATATTATAAACAGTATAAACCTGAACTGGAGTGGCAGTCAATGCTGGTTATCGGGATAGTTTTAGGCAGCTTCATTTCTGCTCTCCTGTCTGGCCAGTTCAACCTTACTGTATTACCTATAACAGAATATAGCTCGGTTTTAACAGAAACGATCGTAGGTAGATACTTAGCCGCCCTCTGGGGCGGGATACTGATTGGATTTGGGGCCAGATGGGCAGGCGGTTGTACCAGCGGTCATGGCATCAGTGGTGCTTTTCAATTGAGTATTGCCAGCTGGATCAGTTTGATCTGTTTTTTTATCGGGGGTGTTGTTACAGCCTTATTGTTATACTAATTTTTGTTTTAGGAAAGAAAGGTGATCGATATTTATGGAGAGCAAATCTCGTTTATTAAAGGGCTTACTAACAGGAGTGATCTTTGGGTTCTTACTTCAGCGCGGGGGAGTTACTCAGTTTAATGTTCTGGTGGGCCAATTGATGCTGGATGATTACACTGTAGCTAAGATCATCATTACCGCAATAATAACCGGGATGATCGGAGTATATTTTTTGTCTGATCTTAAATTGATAAAACTTAAGCCGAAATCAGGTTCTCTTCGGCGGGCTATACCAGGCGGGCTCATCTTTGGAGCAGGCTTTGCTTTTTTAGGTTACTGCCCGGGCACGATCGCTGGAGCCATTGGTCAGGGTAGTGTTGATGCTTTGGTTGCGGGGTTAACTGGTATAGTAACAGGTTCATTCCTGTTTGCTGCCTTTTATGAAAGGTTTGGAGAACAGCTTGAGAAAAATAAATTTAAAGAAGATACGATTCCAGAATATTTTCAGATAAACCAGTGGTACGTGATTATAGGTGCGGTGATCATTTTAATTGGGTTGCTGGTTTGGATAGAGATTTAAGGTAACGGAGGTGGATATCCTGACCTTTGAAATCGGACTTACGCTAGGAATTTTGCTAATAACAATAGCTTTATTTATCACTGAAGCATTTCGGGTAGATATAATCGCAATTCTGGTGATGTTAACTTTAGGCTGGACGGGTCTTTTGGAACCTCAGGAGGTATTTTCGGGTCTGTCCAGTAATGCAGTTATAGCAATTATAGCTATTATGATTATAGGGGAAGGGATCGAAAAGTCGGGAGCTATGGAACAGTTAGCTCAGCCTCTAATTGCTTTAGCTGGCCAGGAACAGAAACGGTTAACAGCTGTTTTATCAATCACTGCAGGTTTTATCTCTGGTGCTATGCAGAATATCGGGGTGATAGCTTTGTTTTTACCTGTGGTCAGAAAGAGCAGCCGCAAATTAAATTTTCCTCTGCGGAAAATGTTGATGCCGGTTGGCTTCGCCGTTTTGCTGGGCGGCAATTTAACTATGGTTGGCGCCGGTAATTTAATTATTTTAAATGACCTGCTGCTCCAGCAGGGGGCAGAGGCTTTCAATTTGTTTGCCCCTCTGCCGATAGGTTTGATCTTACTTTTATTTGGTGTAGGGTATTTTTATTTATTTGGTGATATTCTGCTTCCTTCTTCTCAGGAAGAGCAGGAGGAGGGTTTTAGTGAAAAACAAGAAAGGATAATAGAGAGCCGGGGACTGGAAACTAAAGTATATGAGGTGCAGATACCCAAAGACTGCACTATAACCGGTATGACCCAGAGCGGGGCAGGTATCTGGGAGGAGTATAATCTCTATTTGCTTGCCCTGCAGGAAGAAGATGATCTCACTTACGCTCCCTGGCGCTTTACCCGCTTAGCAGCACAGCAGAAACTGGTGCTGATGGGGGAAGAAGGTTGCGTGAAAAGATTTGTAGATGATTACGAGCTGGAGTTATTAACTGAATATGAGGATTATCAAGCCCATCCGGGCCTGGCAGATTCGGCATTTGCTGAATTGATGATCCCGCCTCGTTCTGATTATCAGGGGAAAACCCTCCGGGATATTTCTTTGCGCAAGAATTATCAATTAAATCCGATCAAATTGGTCAGAGGGGAGAAAGAAATAAGTGGCGATTTTTCAGACATGAAGTTCCATGCCGGGGATACTCTGGTCGTTTATGGACCTATATCTAACATCAAGCATATAAAAAATCAGGCTGGCATACTTTTGCTTACTTCTTTAAAAGAAAGTAGTATAGATAATAAACCTGTGCTAGCCATGGCTGCTTTCTTATTCTCGATCGGGCTGATTTTATTTGGTATAAATATTGCCCTGGCTTTTTTTTCAGGGGCAGTGATAATAATGCTTTCTGGTATAATTAACAAAGAGCAAATTTATCAGGCTGTAGACTGGAAGACAGTTTTCTTGCTAACCGGCTTGATTCCTCTGGGCATAGCCATGGAAAAAACAGGTGCCGCTGAATTTTTAGCCCGGCTCCTGATCGGACCGCTGGCTGAAGGACCCGTTTTTGTGATCCTCCTGGCCATAGCTTTGCTGGCCAGTAGTTTTACTCTGTTTATGTCCAATGTTGCGTCTGTAGTTGTGCTGGTGCCTCTGGTAATGGTGATCGGGAGAGAATTAGGAATAGATCCATCTGGACTTGCTCTACTGGTTGGTCTGTCAGCCTCTAACTCGTTTATTTTGCCCACCCATCAGGTTAATGCTTTTTTCATGAATGCAGGTCAGTATAAGAGTAGAGACTTTTTCAGGGCTGGCGGTTTGCTTACTTTATCGTACATCTTGCTGTCAGCTATACTGGTATATTTCTTTTATATTTAAAGTTTAAAAGAGATATAATACAACTATCAATAAGGAGAGGATAAATATGTTATTTGAAACTATCAAATCACCTGGACTGGCCCATAATTCCTACTTGATCGGGGATGGTAATGAGGCTATAGTTATCGACCCCCGTCGTGATATTGATATCTATCTAGAAAAAGCAGTTGAAGCAGGTTATAAGATAACAGCCGTACTGGAAACCCATCGCAATGAAGATTACATTATCGGTTCTGTGGAAATAAAGAATAAAACTGGAGCAGAAATCTGGCATGCTGATGAACAGTGGGATTATCAATATGGTCAACCTACCCAGGATGGGCAGGAGTTTAAGCTCGGCAGTTTGGTTGTCAGGGCAATGCATACTCCTGGTCATACTCCAGGCTCTATGAGCTATGTTCTTTATGGTTACGAAGGAGAACCCTGGATGGTATTCACCGGGGATGCTTTATTTGCCGGAGATGTAGGTCGAGTTGATTTTCTTGGCGAAGATAAGCTTGCAGAAACTGCTGGTCAGTTATATGATTCTATTTTCAATAAAATTCTACCTTTAGGCGATGAAGTTATCTTGTGTCCGGCCCATGGAGCGGGTTCTGTTTGTGCCAGTGCAATCGCGGAAAGGGAATTAACCACTCTGGGTATCGAGAGAAAACTCAATCCAAAATTACAGGTGGATGATAAAGAAGAATTCATCGAAAATGTGGGCAAAATGCTGGAATACCCCCCTTATTTTGAGAATATGGAGCAGAATAATATGGAGGGGGCAGACCTGCTTGGTTTGAAACCTAAACCTCAGACCCTCTCAGTAGGGGAGTTTTCTGATATGATGACAGAAGATTATACTTATATCGTTGATACTAGGATGGAAGTAGGTTTCGCTTCAGCCCACTTACCCGGGGCAATATCGATTCCCCTCCAGAATCTACCCAGTTTCATCGGCTGGTTTGTCCCAGTTGGAGCCAGGGTTCTTCTCGTCACGGAGGGTGGATATCCTCGGGAAGCTATAAAACATCTTTATCGAACGGGTTACGATAACATTGCCGGTTATCTAGGCGGAGGTATGATCAGCTGGCATATGTCCGGCCGTTCCAGCCTGTCGATAGATACCATTAAAGTAGTGGACCTCTGCCGGAGGTTGGACAGCGATCCGTCGGAAAGAGTGATACTTGACATCCGGTCTGAAGATGAGCTGGCAGAAGAAGGAAAGATCCACGGGGCTGTTAACATTCATTTAACCCATCTCCCTGATCATTACGACGAACTACCCAAAGATAAGGAAATTTTTATCTTCTGCGGTAGTGGGCTGAGGTCAATGACAGCGGCCAGCTTATTGAAGCGAAACGGCTTCGATAAAGCCACAGTAGTTTTAGGGGGATTGATCGCCTGGTCGTCTACCGAATGTCCGATAGTTTAGAAATAGAGAAAGGAAGATGATGAATGAGCAGATTTGTTAGGGCTCTCCAGGCTGGTGATCTTGAGGTATTGAGAACGGTTCCAAAAGCCGAGTATCACAGCCATGCTGGTCTGGCTATGCCCTTTTCAGTTTTTAACCGCCACTACGATAACCAGGTTCAGCCGCCTCCAGAAACTATGGATGGATTAGCCGAGATGGCCGATTATCTGGACAAAGAAACTATAAAGTTTTTAGAAACAAAAGCAGACATCGAGTTTTGTTTAAAGGCCAGTTTGGAACAGGCGGTCCAGGATGGGATCGTAGTTTTAGAGACTAGTTTGGATGCAAGTTTCGTTAGCTTTTATCAGGAACCAGAGCAATATTACGAAACTGTTACCCAATTAAAAAAAGAGTACTCTGACCGTTTGGAATTTCGGCCGGAAATAGGTGCTGCCCGTCCCCTCCCTTTAGAAAAATGGGAGGATTGGGTGAAACCAGCTATCAAAAGTGGGGTTTTTAATTCTTTCGATTTATACGATATGGAAAATGTTAATAATTTAGAACTGTATAGTGAGTATTACGAGTTGGCTAAAGCTGAAGGTCTGAAAACAAAGGTCCACGTAGGTGAATTTTGTGGTCCGGACCAGATAATTGAGACGATTGAGATCCTGGAACCGGAGGCAATTCAGCATGGGATCCAGGCCGTTCACAGTCGGGAGGCCATGGAACTAGTTAAGGCAAAGGATATCACCTTGAATATCTGCCCGACCAGTAACGTTAAGCTGGGGGCTGTTTCCAGTTTGCAGAATCATCCAGCGCCCAGGCTGTGGCAGGAAGGGATAAAAATTACTATCAATACAGATGATTTAATGCTTTTCCACAGCACCTTATCGGAAGAATATCTTAAATTGTATGAAGCAGGGCTATTTACCGCGGAGGAACTGGATGAAATCAGAAAGGTTTCGCTGGATTTATAATCAGACAAGTGGAGGTTGAATTTATGACAACTGAGTTAGAGAAGAAGTTGATCGGTGATGCTCTCACTTCAGATAATGCCTATCAATTGGTAGTAGAACTGTGTGAAAGATTTGGATCCAGATTCGCCGGTACGCAGGCGGAGCAAGATGCAGCCGGTTATTTAGCAGCCAGATTGAGGGATTATGGTTTGAAAAATGTTACTTTACTTCCCTTTGAGTATAAAGGGTGGAGGCGGGGAGGATCAAAATTAGAGCTTACCTCGTCTGAAGCTGTTGAGTTAGATTGCATCGGTCTGCCATATTCACCTGTGGGTGAAATAGAAGGAGAACTGGTAGATTTAGGTCTTGGTAGTCCCGAAGATTTTGTAGAAAGAGAAGGGCAGCTTAAAGGTAAGATTGTTTTAGTTAGTGCCAAGCGGCCTATATATGCCAGGGATAACATGCACAGACGAGATAAATATCTCCGCGCTGTTGAGGCAGGAGCAGCTGGCTTTATCTGGATGCGAGAGGTTGGCGGTCACCTGGCTGAGACCGGCGGCTTACCTCATGATGCGCAAATTCCTGCGGTGGGAGTCTCCCGGGAGACCGGCTTTAAACTACAGCGGAGGATAAAACAGGCTCAGGTTTTTGTTCGCCTGCAGGCGGATCATGAATTTTATCGGACGACTTCTTATAACGTCTATGGTACCCTGGAAGGCCAGCAGGAGGACCAGAAGAAATTGGTTGCAGGAGCCCATTACGATGGTCACGACGTGGCCGTAGGTGCCCTGGATAACGCCAGTGGAACAGCTGTGGTCCTGGAAGCGGTTAGACTGTTAGCTGAGCATGACCTGCCGCTGCAGAGGTCTATCGATGTCGTCTTGTTTGCTGCCGAGGAGGTGGAACTGGTAGGTTCTACCGCTTTTGTGCAGGAACAGGCGAATCTAGAGGATTATATATTTATGCTAAATTCCGATGGAGGACCAGGGCGACCGGGGGCTCAATTAGGGGTAGCACTTCAGGGCTGGCCGGAGCTGCAGGCTCTATTTCGGGATATATTCAAACAGATGGAGAGAGAAGATTTGCTGGTTGGGGTTTCTCCAGGCAGCCATTCTGATATGCATTCTTTTTCCGAAGAGAATGTCCCCAGTGGTTATCTGGCTGCGCTGGAGGAGGTTTCGACGGGGAGAAACTGGGGCCATACCCGGGCGGATACCCTGGATAAGGTCGAAAAAGAGAAATTACGGGAGGACAGCTTGCTGTTTGCCCGGCTGCTGCTGCACCTATCTCAAACTGAGGGATGGCCGGGCGATAATTAATATCCAGATAAAGGAAAATAGCAATATATCTTGAATGTTATATTTAGAGACTTACTGCAGCTTTAAACAGGAGGAGGGTCGGTATGTCTCAGCAGTTGAAGATATATATGCTTGGTCGATTTGAAGTATCAAGGGGGAACGAAATCCTCACCGAAGACAGGAAAAAGACCAGTAAACAGTGGAAACTATTACAATATTTGCTGACTTTTGCGGAGAGAGAAATTTCTCGAGAAGAATTGATCATGGAGTTGGGTTTAAATAATAATGATGATCCTCAGGCAGCGCTTTCTGCTTTAGTTTATCGTTTGCGCAGTACATTGAGTTTTGGGAAAAAAGAGAGTAACTATATTAAAACTATTGGATCTGCGTATAAATTCAACCAGGAGGCTGATTACTGGCTCGATATAGAAGAATTTGCAAGAGCATGTAAAAAAAGCAGAGATCTTATCACAGAAAACGTTGTAGAAGCAAAAGACACTTTTGCAGAAGCACTTTCCCTGTATAAAGGAGATTTTCTTCAGGAATCTCCTTCTGCAGAATGGATTTGGACAACCAGAAACAAATATAGAGATATGTTGTTGCGCACCTTATTTGCTCTGGATGATTTTCTCAGGCAGAAAGGGATGTACGATGTTCTTTGGAATTACTATCAAAAAGTTCAAGCCCTGGTGCCCTTCAATGAAGATCTATTGATCAGATCGATTAAATTGTTGATTTCTGCTAATAAGATAGGCAAAGCCAGGCAGCAGTATCAAGAAGTAGTAGAGATTTACGATAACCGTGATTACGTTTTACCGGAAGAGCTGAAAGAGATCGAGCACAGATTGGATGCCAGGAGAGATGAAGAATTAGAGGAGCTGCTGCAGGAATTACAAGTAGAGAAAGAAAATGAAGGGGCTTTCGTCTGTAATACCGATGAATTCATCCAGTTATATGAATTGGAAAAAAAGCGAACAGAAAGAGATGTTCCCGGCCGTTGTTTGGTCCACTTTCAACTGCAGGGTGAGAAGCAGGGCGATAAACTACATGAAGTAAGCGGGAACTTGTATCAACTTCTGTCTAATCATTTGAGAAGCGGTGATATATTCTGCCGCTGGAACCATAAGCAGTTTGTAGCTCTTCTGGTGAATGTAACCTGTGAGGAAGCGACGGAAGTTGCTCGGAGGATTAAAAATTCTTTTCAGGCAAAATATGGTCTGCCGGAGGGGATCGAGTTGAAATGTAAAGAATGTAAGTCTCTATAAAAATTTATGTTGCTCGGCAGTTATTTTTGCATCATCTTGAAATCATCCTTATAATCTTAAAATCATTAAAGAATTTCCCTCTAATTAATATAATAATTATACAAGAGATAGAATAATTACTGTGAGAGGAGGGGAATTTATGGGGGAGGAACGGTTATCACTGCCGCAAAAATTCGAAAAAGTATACGAGCAGCAGAAAAAAAATGAACCATATTTATGCAATAAAAGGACTTTTCAACTTATCTACACCATAGAAAAAAGAAGAGCAGGCAGAAAGTGGCATCAGGCTTGTCTTGCGAAACTCCGCTTAAGATATAAGAGATTGCGGCAAGAAGATGTTGAAGCAGCTAGCAGGAAGCTGCTGGATATTTTAACAGATAATATTCGTAAGTGTGATGTCCTCACCCGCTTTAAAAGAGATTATTTTATTTTGCTTCTCTCCAATATTAGAGCTCAGGATGTATCTGGGGTGATAAGTAGGATTGAAGAGAAATACAATTATGAACCGGTATATTGCAGTAAGAAAGAATGCTGGTTGAATCTTGGCAATCGATGTAAGTTAGGTAAACTTAATAAAAAACATGAATGTAAAAAGCTGTATAAGTTAAGGAAACTGGACCTGGAGTGGGAATATTATCAAATCAGCTAAAATTTAATTGGAAACATGTTAGACCTGGCTCAGAAGTTGGGCCAGGCTTTTTTAGTTGGACAGGAATAAATTTGTTTTTGCCTGGTGGCAAACAGGAAAAATATTTGTTAAACTAGATGTAGTTGTTTATAGCAGAGGATTTTTAGAGAATAATACAGGAGTTGATATATATGCAGACAGAACAAGGCTCCATCCCGGATTATTTGATTGGGCTTATTTTGGTTATGGGGGCATTTGGGGTGATGGGGGGAGGGCTGGTTGCTCCGGCCCTGCCTTCAATTGCGGCCGCTTTTTCTGTAGATGAGAGTCAGATCGGGTTGGTCTTAAGCTTATATACTTTCGCGGCAGCGATTAGCCTGCCTTTTACTGGCTACTTCATCGATAAAATCGGCCGGCGCAAAGTTGGATTAGCCTGCCTGTTTATAGATGGTCTGGGTGGTTTAGCGATCATCCTGGTCAGTAACTTTTCCCTTATGTTAGTACTTAGGTTCATTCAGGGGATAGGAATTGCTGGTTTGATCCCGGTTGCAATGACTATCTTGAAAGATTTATTCGCCGGAAAACGTAAATTAGCCTTGATGGGATATCTTACCGGGGCAATTTCCATTGGAGCTGTAATAATTCCCTCTCTAGGAGGATTTTTGGCTTCTCAGGATTGGCGGCTGGTCTTTGCGGTCTACGGGTTTTCATTTATTCTGGGGATAATATTTTTATTCAAGCTGCCAGAAACCTCACCCCGGCACCGGGAAGGTTTATCCGAAGAGGCTAAAGCCAGGGCAGAAGCAGATGCGGAAGATTCACCTCTGGAATACGTCAAATCTTTGTTCGGGATCTTAAAAATAGCTAAGATCAGGAATATCATGATTCATTCTTTGACCATTTATTTTATGCTTTACGCCCTGGTCACGTTCATCCCTATTTACCTGGTGACTGGCCACGGTTTTTCAGATATTTTCTCCGGATTGGCTATTTCCATCCAGGGTTTGTTTTCGGCCATACTGGCTTCTCGGGCCAGTTTTTTGGCTGAGTACTTAAACTGGCGGCAGCGCTCAAGTTTAGGGTATTTGTTAATTGCAGTCTGCTTTGTGCTCCTGCCCTTCTGGCCGGAGGGGAGTTACCTGGTCAGCATAAGTTTCATAATATACGGCGCCGGGATGGGGATAGTTTCGCCTACTATATATAATAGGGCGACCGAACTGCCCCCGGTAGAGATTGCCGGCCTGGTTATATCTGTATTTAACACCATGAAATTTATTGGGATGACCCTGGCTCCTTTTTTGTTAGGCTTAATCCTTGGGTTTACCGGGCTGGAGGTAATTTTCATCGGAGTAGGAATTTTGGCTTTAATATGGGGCATCATTACGAGCAGGGGTCCTGTTGAAGTGGTATCAGAACAATAAATTAGGGGGATTTACTTATGCAGGAAAAAGAATTTTATGATTATGGAGACGAAATTCTGCAGCTAATGCTGGAACGCTGGCCTGTGCTGGCAACCCAGATGGGACAGCATGAACAGGATGGTTTGCTGGCTGATTACCGGGCCGAGTCGATTCAGGCATTTCAGGAGAAAATAAAGACTAAGCTAGGTAAATTAGAACAGGTTGATCCCAGTACTTACAGTCAGGAAGGTAAAATAGACTATGTTTTATTGGTACAACAGCTGAAATCTTTAATAAGAGATCACGAAGTCAGGAGATATTATCAACGCAATCCAAATAGTTATCTGGAAGAGATTTTTTCTGGGGTGATGTCTTTAATCCTGAAGGATTTTGCTCCCATATCTCAAAGACTGGAGGCGCTGTTGAGCCGAATAAAACAGGTACCAGAAGTCTTGAACCAGGCTCGGAATAATCTAATTCCAGAGGAAGTTCCTCCGGTTTGGATCGAGTTAAGTCTGGAGCAGTTAAGCATGGCGTCGGCTTTATTTGAGCAGTTAATTCCCCGGATGGCTGAGGAGAATGCCCCTGCATTAAGAGATGAGTTTGAAACAGCTGGACAGAATGCCGCTCAGGCTGCTGATAAATTTGCTGCTTATTTGAAGAATGATTTGGGATATAAAGCAGATGGCGAATTTGCTGTGGGGGAAGAGTATTTCAATATCCTTTTAGCTGAGAACCACCTGGTCGATTACGACGCTGAGGAACTGCTGGAAATAGGGGAGGAGCTTTTTGCTGAGACTAAGGCTGAGATGAAAAGGGTAGCTAAAGAGATAAACCCGGCCAAAACCGTCTCTCAAATTTTAGAGGAGGCTAAAGCTGATCATCCCAGTTCTGAGGACCTGTTAGGAGCATATCGAGAGTCGATGAAGCTCAGCAGAGAATTCGTAGAGAGCAATCAAGTTGCTTCTATTCCCACAGAAGAGAAGTTAACCATAGTGGAAACACCGGCCTATTTAAGACCGATTATTCCGTACGCCGCCTATATGCCGCCGGGTATTTTCGCCGATGAGTTGGAAGGCTTATTTTTCGTTACGCCGGTTGATCCCGAGGCTGCGCCAGAAGAACAGGAAGAAAAATTGAAGGGGCACTATCACGCTAAATTACCGATTACAACCCTACACGAAGGCTATCCAGGTCATCACCTCCAGTTAGTTCATGCTGCTACTAACGGCAGCAGTATCCGCAAATTAGGCACCTTTCTTTCTACTCTTTTTGTTGAGGGATGGGCTTTTTACTGCGAAGAATTGATGGAAGAACTTGGTTATATTGACAACCCGGTGCAAAAATTGGGTAGGCTTTCTGATCAACTCTGGCGGGCCGGCCGGATTATTCTGGACGTGAAGCTGCACTGTCAGGATATGGAGATTGAAGACGCGATAAGTTTTCTGGTCAATGAATGTCAATTAGAAAGATCTAACGCCAAAGCTGAAATTAAGCGGTATACAAGTTCGCCTACCCAGCCCCAGTCATACTTGATGGGTAAACGGGAAATACTTAAGATAATCGAGGAGTATAAAGGCAGGCATCCAGGAAAAGACCTTCGCGCTATTCACGATGCTATTCTTACCGCAGGATCGCTCCCCCCGAAATTACTGCGCTGGCATTTAGGTTTAGCAGAAGAATGGTAACTAGTTAACAGATTCTGCTCGGTAAAAATCGATATAATTATTTTCGGTAAATAGCAACTTAAGTTTTTTATTAAAATTATCGAGGAGGATATTGTTCCATGCCAGAATATAGGTTTAAATGTCGTGACTGTAAGGAAAAATTCAGTGTTAATGCCCGTATGTCCGAGATCGGTGAAGGTTTTGAGACTGAATGCCCTGAATGTGGGAGTGAAGATGTCTTCCAAACTTTCGATCGAGTGGGGATATTGGGCTGCAGTTCAGCCGTAACTAGTTCCGGAGGTTGAGGCCTTTAAGTAATCGCCTGGATAGGCGATAAAATTATGATGTTAAGGAAAGATTAGAAATAGGGCAGGGATGCCCTATTTTTTTGTGCTTATATTATCCTTTAATTTGCTTGATTCGAGGTCTTAATAAAGATAAAATATAATTAAAGTAGTTATTAAATAGAGAGGCGGGCTAGTCATGTCTGCAGCAGCTAATTCAAACAAAAAATTTTTCATACATGTGCTCTTTTTACTTATGATTTTTTTGCTTGCTGTGCCCGGATCTTTGTCAGCCCAGGGGCCTGGACTGGAAATGGAGGAAGCACCCAATTTGAGTCTGGAGATAATTATTATGCTGATAATTGTTTTTGCTCTGCTCATTTTATTTATCCTGGAGCCGATTAGAATTGACTTAATCGCAATTTCGATTCCGGTTATTCTGGTGGTATTAGGCCGCTGGACCCAGGTTGATGCAGAGACAGCGATTAGTGGATTTGCAAATAATGCTACCATTACAATTCTGGCTATGTTCATCCTTAGTGAGGGCATCCAGAACAGCGGTCTGGTTCAGTTATTAAAAGATGAACTTATCAAGGTTACCGGGGATAATGAAACCAAACAGATTGGGATGATCTCAGCCCTATCCGGTACCACGGCCGGAATATTAAACAATACACCGGTAGTGGCCGTATTTATTCCTATGGTAACTGGCTTAGCTCGTTCGACCAATAATTCTCCTTCTAAATTGTTAATCCCATTATCTTATGCTTCTACCATGGGTGGCCTTTTAACCTTACTGGGTACTTCAGTTAATTTGATGGCCAGCGATATCTCGGCTCGGTTGCTCGACCGGCCTTTCCGAATTTTCGAATTTACTCATCTAGGTATAATTGTATTGATTACCGGTGTGATATATTTTATAACCATAGGGCGAAAATTGCTGCCAGATCACGTTCAGCCCGAGGAAGGTTTGGTGGAAGAGTACGAGATGGGTCTGTTTATAGCCGAAGTTGAAGTAGAAGAGAATTCTCCTCTGGTGGGAGAGAGCGTGGGAGATACCCTGTCTAAGTCGGAATTAGACCTGGATTTAGTTATGATTACCCGGGATGGCGAAGAGTTTATGGAGCCGCTGGAAGCTAAAGTTTTTCAGGCTGGGGATAAATTAGTAATTAGAAGCGATAGAAAAGCCCTGCAGGAATTGATGAGTAGAGAAGGCCTAAAAGTAATCCCCGGTGAGATGCAGGTGAGCGAAGAACAACTGCAGGAGCCGGGGGGAGGTCGAAAACTGGTCGAAACTGTGATCACTAACGGCTCTCAGTTTGCTGGTCGGACGCTGGAAGAGATAAACTTCATCGATCGATATAGTTGCAGTATCCTGGCCATCCGCCGGGGGAGCGATTTATCCCACTATCTCCTCCGGGAGATTGTCTTAAAACCAGGGGACGTGCTCTTGATGCTGGTTAATGATGATTCTCTGGAAAGATTGAGGAAACGAAGGGACATTATCGTGGCCCGGGAGATGGAAAAGCAGGATTACAATCAGGAGAAGATTCCGCTCACAGTTGGGATAATGCTGGTCGTGATCCTTCTGGCCGTATTGGAAGTACTCCCGATTGCGATTTCGGCTCTGGCAGGAGTTGTGGCTATGGTCCTTAGCGGCTGCGTTAGTCCGACCCGGATGTATGAGGCGATCAACTGGGAGATAATCATCTTGATCGCTGGTTTGATCCCTCTGGGCACAGCCATGGAAGCCACCGGTACGGCCGGTTACCTGGCTGCTCAAATATTAGAGTTGACCGGCGATCTTCCACCGGTGCTTATCCTGGGTATTTTCTACTTATTTACGGCCCTTATTACCAACCTGGTTAGTAATAGGGCCAGCATTGTGATGATGGCCCCGGTGGCCGTTGATGCTGCTATGCGTCTGGGTGTAGAGCCTTTTTCTTTCATCCTGGCGGTAACTTTCGCTGCCAGCACAGCCTATTTAAGTCCCATCGGTAACCAGGTTCACCTAATGGTTTACGGTCCAGGTCAGTATGAGTTCAGCGATTACTTTAAAGTTGGATTACCTTTACAACTAATCCTTACAGTAGTTATAACAGCCGGGATCTATATTTTCTGGGGTTTGTAGAAATTAAGTGGCTCTAATTTTAAGTTGACTGGGATAAGGTTTAAGCAGGGACTTTAAATGATCTGATTGAGCTGTTGGATCCAGCCACTTCTCGCTTTCTTCGGGTTGCAGTATCGCCGGCATCCGTCCATGGATAGGTTTGATATCGGAATTGGGCTCGGTGGTGATGATAGTGTAAGCCCAATTTTCCTCGCCCGCTTCATCTTTAAATTTCGCGTAAAGCCCGGCCAGGCTGAAAATATCCCTGTCTGTCACTTTTATTTCATGTTTGGTTTTGTTACCCTTCTGCCCGCTCCACTCGAAGAAAGATGAGACGGGAACTAAACAGCGCCGCAGCTGGAAAGGCTCTTTAAACGTAGGCTTTTGGTCGATGGTTTCAGCTCGGGCGTTGATTATGAGCCGGTCGGCGTAGGGAGGATTGAAACCCCATTTCATTAAGCCTAAACGTCTCTCGGTCTGACCAGCTTCAGGAACCGGCTGGATAACAACCGGTGCTTCTTGAGCGGGGTAGATTTCCTGATCGAAGGAAAAGGCATCTTCTGATGGGATGGCGCTATAGAGCTGGGCTAACAGCTGCCCGCTGGCAGTTAAGAAATATCGGCCGCACATGGTATCACCTCCTGGCATAAGGTTCTCGTCATATCAGGATTTTCCTGCTTGTTTGTACTTAATTCTGTTTTCTAAAAATAATTTTTATGATAAAATATAAAAAAGTGCTTGACTTTATTGGCACTTTAGGATATCATCTTATTAAATTGGGGGAATGAAAATGTCTAATGGCAGTGGATTCATGGATGTACCTGTCGGTCAGTATATTACCATCAAAGCTTTAGAGGATGGGGTGACCATCATCGGGCTTACTCGCGGCAGGCAGACTAAGTTTCATCATACAGAGAAATTAGATGAAGGTGAAGTTATGATCGCCCAGTTTACCGAGAATACATCGGCTATGAAAATTAGAGGAAAAGCCGAGATCCTGACCGCACACGGTCAGTTAAAATCAGAATAGACGAGACTAGATGAGATGAGTTTGAGCTGAGTGGAGCAGAGACGAGCAATATGTATATGTCTAACTATGCCCTATTATGCCTCAGGAATTTATCTCCTGGGGCTTTTTATATTGGGAAAAATAAGATGAGATGAGGAGAGATAACAATGCAAGTAAAGCAAGTAGACGAGATGAGACAGGTTAAAAACAGGGATGGTATGTTTGGCGATTACGGGGGCCGGTTTGTTCCGGAGCCCCTGGTTCCAGCTTTACAGGAACTAGAAGAAGCTTTTTTTGAACATTACAATGAAACTGAATTCCAGGAAGAATTCCAGTATTATTTGAAAGAAGCTGTTGGACGGCCCAATCCTCTTTATTTTGCAGAAAGGTTGACCGATCACTTCGGAGGAGCAAAGATCTATCTGAAAAGAGAGGACCTCAACCACATGGGGGCCCATAAGATAAACAATACGCTGGGCCAGATTCTGCTGGCCAAGCGGATGGGTAAGGAAAAAGTTGTAGCTGAAACTGGAGCCGGTCAGCATGGGGTGGCCACCGCTACCGCAGCAGCCATGTTCGGCATGGATTGCGAAATATTCATGGGGGCAGAAGATGCCCGGCGGCAGGCTTTGAACGTCTACCGGATGGAACTGCTGGGAGCTACTGTGAACGAAGTTGAGGCTGGTACTGCAACCCTAACCGATGCTGTTGATGCGGCCCTGGGTTACTGGGTGGAGAATGTCAATGATACATATTATCTGTTAGGGTCGGCAGTTGGTCCCCACCCATATCCGGTGATGGTCAGGGAGTTTCAGTCGGTTATCGGGAGAGAGGCTCGCCGCCAGATTTTAGAGAGTGAAGGTAAACTGCCTGATTATCTCATGGCCTGCGTCGGCGGCGGTAGTAACGCCATCGGTCTATTTTATCCATTTCTAAATGATGAGGACGTTAAGATGATCGGGGTGGAAGCGGCCGGCCAGGGCGTCGATACTGACAAACATGCAGCTACCTTTACCAGGGGGCGGCCTGGCATCCACCACGGGTACAAAAGCTATCTGCTGCAGGATGAGGATGGGCAGGTGCCTCCGGTATATTCAATTTCCGCTGGCCTGGATTACCCTGGCGTTGGGCCGGAGCACAGCCATTTGAAGGATTCCGGGCGGGCTGTCTACAAATCCGCGACAGACCAGGAAGCGGTAGCTGCCTTGAAGCTGCTCTCCGAGAAAGAAGGCATCATTCCGGCTTTGGAGAGTTCCCACGCGCTGGCCTACCTTAATGAACTGGCCCCTACACTGGATAAAGATCAGATTATTGTGGTTAATCTATCCGGGCGGGGCGATAAGGATGTCCGGGCGTTGGCTGAAAGTAATTTGATTTAAGGGATAAATTATAAATATCAAAAGAAATAAATATTACT
>JBNJDR010000006.1:0-58631 GCA_051745085.1 Bacillota bacterium
AAATTTAATAAAAAAAGATAAGGGCGCAGACTGCGCCCTTATCAATAATCTTTACAATTTAATAAATATAACTTAATCTCTACTGATGAAATTTCTAATAACATCAGCTGCATTTCTAAATAAACGAGTAAATATATTTGCTCTTTCAATATTTTCAGCCGCTAAAATATCTGTTCTGGAAACTTCCTCTCCCTCTAAAACAACTGCTACTTCACCTACAACATCTTCAGAGTTAATCGGAAAATCAAATTCATCTTTTATCATATATTCTAACTCAGGCTCTTCAGTGTTGCCCCGAGGCAAAATGACGTTAACATTTTTAGCCGCCCGAACGGAAGCTTGACCTTGTTTACTCCCAGGAAATTCAACATTTTGAACAATCTCATCAGCACTTAACAATGTTTCTTGCTTAAAATTATTAAATCCATAATCTAATAGTCGTGTTGTCATTTCCTGTCTCTCTGTTTCTGAGTCGGTTTTTAAAACCACAGAGATTAATCTAAAATCCTGACGGGCAGCCGAAGCTGCTAAACAATAGCCTGCTTCATTAGTATGCCCGGTCTTAATTCCATCTAAACCCGGGTAGGACAAAATCAATCTATTTGTATTGGTTAACATCGCCTGTCGATTAGGCAAATCGATATAATCAACCCAAATCTGTCCCCACTCACGTATCTGGGGATATTTAACTACCTCCCTGGACATAATCGCTATATCTCGGGCAGTACTATAATGATCTGGTTCAGGAAGACCGGTAGAATTTCTGAAATTTGTATTATTCATACCCAATTCTTGAGCTTTTTCATTCATTTCTTCTACAAAAGCATAATAAGAACCTGAAATACCTTCGGCCAGGGCAACGCTGGCATCATTTGCTGAAGCAATCGTTACAGCTTTAAGTAATTCTTCTATAGTTAAAGTTTGACCTGAATTCAAAAATATTTGTGATCCTCCCATAGATTGTGCATAATTACTAACAGTAACGGTATCATCCAAGGCAATCTCACCGTTTTCAACTGCCTCCATAGCCAAAAGCATAGCCATCGCTTTAGTAATACTAGCAGGCGGCATTCTTTCATCAGCATTTTTTTCGTACAAAACCTGGCCCGTTTCTGCTTCAATCAATATAGCTGAAGGCACAGGCAATTCAAAAGCAGACAGATTTGCCGCAGGGGTTAACAGTACCGCCATTAAAATCAAGACAATATAAACCTTAAATTTCAAAATTAATTCATCTCCTCATTTTTTAATTTAGCTTCTTCCCATAATTCATCTAAAGCCTCAAGATCCATTTTTAAGATATCTTCGCCCCGATCCTCAAGAGTTTCTTCAATATGGTTAAATCTTTGGATAAATCGCATATTTGTACCTAATACAGCTAATTCTGGGTTAACATCTATAAACCTGGATAAGTTTACTGCTGCAAAAATAAGATCACCTAATTCTGCAGCTGCGGATGCATGATTCGCAGCTGCCACTGCTTCTTTCAATTCGGCTAATTCCTCTTCAATTTTTGCAATAACCGGTTCAATATCATCCCAATCAAACCCCACTTCTGCAGCTTTTTCTTGAAGAATATAAGCCTGCATTAGAGCCGATTGGCCTTTATTATATCCCGCCAAAGCCGAAGTGCTTTTTGTTCCTTCATTCTTATCATTTTGTTTTTCTTTTTTCTTAACATCCTGCCAGATCCGCCTTACCTCTTGAGCATTTTCAGCTTTAGAATCTGCGAATACATGGGGATGTCGTCGGACTAACTTATCATTTAAATTTTCTACCACTTCCGCCAGATTAAATTTATTTTCTTCTTCTGCTATACGTGCTTGAAATACAACCTGTAAAAGCAGGTCACCTAGTTCATCTTTTAATGAAGTTTCATCATCATCTATTGCTTCAACGACTTCGTAAGCTTCTTCCAGTATATAGGCTTTTAATGAATCAGCGGTCTGTTCACGATCCCAGGGACACCCATCTTCTCCCCTTAATTCTGACATGATATCCGTCAATTCTTTTATTGATATACAAAGTTTTTCTTCAAAACCTATTTTAAAACACCCCATTTCTTTAATACGGCAGTTAATTTTCCCCCAACCCAGGGAATCAACTTTAATTCCTGAGAAGCGACCTCTCCAGAATAGATTAATAAAAATAAGTAAATAACAGCTCCTGCTCCAACCAAACTTATCAAGATGACTAGCTCTCCAAATATATTTGTTAAGGCAAAATAATTAAATAAGAAAATCCTTAAAACATAAACAGAGCCTCCCATAACTAAACCAAGTACCGTTGTATTAAGCAATCTCTTTTTATCATCAATTATATAACCTAATTCTTTATAAACCGAAAGCAAGTTCAAAAAAGCTGCCACAGCAAAGCCGATAACCGTTCCAAAAGCTGCACCATGAATATTGAATGCAGGTATTCCTGTTAGGGTATAATTGATAACACCATTAAATGCTGCTCCAATAAATAGGTTTTTAGCAGGCAAATCAGTCCTTCCTATCCCCTGCAAAATAGCCGATGAAGTCTGCTGTAAAGTGATGAATATTACTCCCCACCCAACTACGGCCAGAATACTAGCAGCTGCCGGTTCATTAAAAATTATTTCTGTTAAGGGTTTCGCTAATACAGTCAAACCAATGGCAGCAGGAAATCCTAATTGATAAGTCAGTCGTACCGCAGTAGAAGTTCTATATTTAATCAGCCTTTTGTTATTAAGAGCAAAAGCTTCAGATATTGCTGGAACTAAACTGGTCGCTAGAGATACTGTAATAATTGTAGGAAAATGAACCAACGGCATAGCAACGGTTGTCAATTGCCCATAAAGAGTGGTCACCTGGTCCATTGCATAGCCAGCTACCTGCAGACGTTGCGGCACAAAAACCCAATCTACAAAAGTCATAAGCGGCTGAACCATGGCACCAATTGTAATAGGTATACCGAGTTTTGCCATTTCTGTAATTATTGGGCGGGTCTTAAATTCACTAACTTCATCACCCTCGGCAATAAATTCAAAGATATCATTTCTTTTTTTATAGTATATATAAAATAAGACTAAAAGTCCAGCAATTGCCCCGGTTACAGCTCCAAATGAGGCTCCAGCCGCAGCAAAATTTAATCCCATGGGTAAAAAGAGGTAAGCCAAAAATATCATAGTTATGGTTCGAACAAACTGTTCTACCAATTGCGATATCGCTGTAGGCTTCATATTCTGCATACCCTGAAAAAAACCTCTATAGCTTGCCATCACAGAAACCACAAACACGGCAGGTGAAATAGCCAAAATAGCATAATATGCTCTCGGATCTAAACTCAATATAGAAATTAAAGGACCCGCTAATAACGCCATCGTCACTGATGCCAACAACCCAATAATAACACTTAACCAGCGAGCAATAGTAAAAGTCCTAAAAGCATCTCGGCTTTTATTTTTAGCAACCCTACCCGCAACCATTTTAGCTAACGCCACAGGTATACCAGACCGAGAAACTACCAGCATTATGGTATAGAGGGGATAGGCCATCTGATAAATTCCCATCCCTTCTGCTCCTATTAAACGGATTAAAATTACCCGATAACCTAAACCCATTATTCGAGATAATATTCCAGCTGCACTTAAAATAGCGGCTCCCATTACAAAATTATTTTTATCTTTGCTCTCCACCCCTATCACCCATCCCTAGCTTCTACAGTTTCTGAACTTTCCTGAAGGGAAAGCAGATGATCTAAAAAATCAACCAGGCTATAAATTAGCTTTCTATTTTTAACAAATTTACCTGATTTTTTCAAATTCAAAATAGGCTGTTCTCTTGATTTCACCTGAATTTGCCGAGGATAATGATTAATTAAAGCCATTACAGCTTCTCCATCTACAGCCATTTTGTCTTTAAAAGTGAACCTTATCTTCTGCTCTTTTTCTAATATCTCTATAATATATAATTGCGCAGCCTTCGCTTTTAATCTATTAACCGCTAACAAATTCAAAGCTTCAGGAGGTGGATCTCCAAATCTGTCGATCATTTCTTCCAGTAAGTCATCAACTTCTTCATCACTGTACGCGTTTTTAATCCTCTGATAAAACTCAATCTTTTGACTGGATGATGGCATATACTCATCCGGTATATATGCTTCTATATCCAACTTCATCTCTACATCTACAGGTTCTTCTTTTTTCTTTCCTCTTAATTCATTTACTGCTTTATCCAGAAGTTTGCAATACAGAGAATATCCAATACTAGCAATATGTCCATGCTGCTCAGCGCCGAGCAAATTACCTGTACCTCTAATTTCCATATCTCTCATAGCGATTTTAAAACCAGAACCCAAACTTGTAAATTCTTTAATCGCCTGGAGTCTCTTATTCGCTACTTCTGGTAAAATCTTATCCTTTTCATACAGCATATAAGAATAAGCTATTTTATCAGTTCTGCCTACTCTACCTCTAATTTGATAAAGCTGGGCCAGACCAAAGTTTTCTGCTCTATTTACTATTATCGTGTTCACATTAGGAATATCCAAACCGTTTTCAATTATAGTAGTACATACTAATACGTCAAATTTTTGATTGTAAAAATCGTACATTATTCTTTCCAGTTTATTCTCAGCCATCTGACCGTGAGCAACTGCTACTTTCGCCTCAGGCACCTCATCTCTAATGATTTGAGCATATTTATCAATATCTTTTACCCGATTGTGAACAAAATAAGCCTGACCATCTCGAGCAAGCTCCCGCCGAATTGCATCTCTAATCAAAGCCCGGTCATATTCTTTCACATAAGTCCGAACAGGATACCGGTTTTCAGGCGGGGTTTCTATAATGCTCATATCTCTCACACCTGAAAGTGCCATGTGTAAAGTTCTGGGGATCGGAGTGGCAGTCATGGTTAATACATCTATCTTCTTTTTAAGATCCTTCAACTTCTCCTTATGTCCTACCCCAAATCGCTGTTCCTCATCTATTACCAGTAAACCCAAATCATTAAACTTAATATCTTTAGATAATAACCGATGAGTCCCTATAACGATATCAATTTTGCCAGAAGCAAGCTGCTGCATGATGACTTTCTGTTCAGCCCGACTCTTAAATCTACTTAACATAGCCACGGTGATAGGAAAATCCGCAATCCTTTCTAAAAATGTATTGAAATGCTGCTGAGCCAATATAGTAGTAGGAACTAAAACAGCGGTCTGTTTACCATCAATAGCCGCCTTAAAAGCGGCCCTGATAGCTACCTCAGTTTTACCATAACCGACATCCCCACACAATAATCTATCCATCGGATGGGGGCTCTCCATATCCGCCTTAACTTCTGTAATAGCTCTCTTTTGATCGGGAGTTTCTTCATAAGGAAAATCATCTTCAAATTCCTGCTGCCAAACGGTATCCTGACTAAAGGCGTATCCTGTTACCGTCTCCCTTGCCGCATAAAGATCTATCAGATCAATCGCCAGTTCTTTTACCGAGGCCTTAACTTTTTCCTTGGTTTTCTGCCATTCACTACCCCCGAGACGATACAAACGGGGCTGGTAAGCTTCTCCTCCTATATACTTCTGAACAAGATCAATTTGCTCAGGCGGCACATACAGCTTATCATCTTCAGCATATTCTAGAAGCAAATAATCCTGAACCTTATTTTGTACCTCAAGAGTTTTAATCCCTTTAAATACTCCTATACCATGATTCTCATGAACTACATAATCTCCTTCTTTTAAATCAGAAAAACTTTTAATTTTTTCTCCTGATTCTAGATCCTCCAACTTTAACTTCTTTCTTTTCTTTTGGCCGAATATTTCTTTTTCAGTATAACAGGCTACTTTTAAGTCTTTAAATTTAAAGCCAGATTTTAAGTTTCCAACAATAATAGAAAGCCCTGGTTCATTAATTTTTATCCTCGATATAGTAGAAACATTTTTTAGATTAGATAAATAATCCGCTAACCTGCCTCTTTTTTTCTCTGTAGAAACAGTTATAACAACTCTATAACCTTTCTGAATCAATTTCCTTAACTCCTGGCGCATTGCTGGAAGCCTGGAATGGTATGATTCAACTCCTTGAGATTGAAATACCACATCTAAAACATCTTCTGGGCCATATTCTTCAACTATTTCCAAATATGGCTGAGAATAGAGCCTGCTGCTCAAGTGTTCTGGCGCCCAGAAATTATCAAAATAATAGGGAAGCACTTCCCCCTTTCCCAATAAATCGGTAAATATATCAGAAACTTCTTCATAAGCTTGCCGAAGTACCTTTTCAGACCGGGCTCTATCTTCAATAAGATAAACCGCGTCTTCGTTGAAATAATCGAAAATAGTAGCCAAACGATTATATAAAAAAGGTAAGTAGCGTCTCAGCTTTACCTTGTTTTCATTTAGTAAAGCTTCTTCCAATTGAGCCAACTGAGCACTATACTCATTAGTCATCTCTGTTTTGTTTTTATGTTTAAGTTTCTCGATTCTTTTTTTGATAACTCCCGCAATAGAATTTCCCCTATTTTCTAAATCATCAGGGAGAATAAATTCAGTTGCTGGATATAATTCAACCTCTTTCAATTTCTCAATAGATTTTTGAGAGTCAACCGAAAATGTTCTGAGTGAATCAATTTCATCTCCAAAAAATTCAATTCGGAACGGATTATCTACTCCAGGAGGATATACATCTAAAATCCCCCCTCTAACACTAAACTGCCCTTCATTTTCTACCATATCTTCTCTAGAATAGCCCGCTTCAACCAAAAAAGAACCTAACTCATCTAAGTTATACTCCTCATTCAAGTTTAGGGTTCTGGTATACTCCTCCCACCGCCACAACGGGGTAAGAGCTGAAATAGCCGCACTAATAGGAATGATAAAAACATTGCCCGCATTTCTTCTAGCGGCATTTAAAACCTGAAGTCTTCTTCCCTTCTGCCAGACAGGGATAGTTATATCTTCATGAGGAAATATATCTTTTTCAGGATAATAATGCACCTTATTTTCAGGTAAAATCCTCAAGAAATCTTCATATAACTCTTCTGCTCGATATGAATCTGCAGATATAATTACTAAATCCGAGTCAAGCTTCACCTCAAACAAAGCAACCACAAAAGCTAAGCTGGAACCAGGTAAACCAGCAATTTTCAAATTATCTTTTGCTCTAACAGCATCGCTAATTTTTTTAATTTTATCATCCTGAATACCGATTAATTCCATCATGTTGCCTCCAAGCTTTTAAATGAAATACTAAAATGACCCCTACCTATCAGTACGGGCCATTAATTAAACTTATTCATCGTTTCAACTGGACCAAGGGTAACAAATGATTTTACAGCTTCTACCGCTTCGTTCAGTGCTTCTTCTATGACTTCTTTTTGCGCAGGAGTGAACTTCCCCAGCACATAGTGAGCAACGTCAAAGCCAGGTTCTGGCCGTCCTATCCCGATTCTCAACCTGGAAAATTCGTTAGTAGAAAGATGGTTTATAATGGACTTCATGCCATTATGTCCTCCACTACTACCAGAAGTTTTCAATCTTATTTTGCCAGGCGCTAGATTTAAATCATCATAAATTATCAAAATATTTTCTAAATCTAGATTGAATTTCTTAACCAGGCATTTAACTGCTCTGCCACTTTTATTCATGTAAGTAAGGGGTTGAGCGAAAATTATTTCCTCATTATCAATAAAAGTTGTCGCCACCAGGGCTTCACAGCGCTGCTTAGGATTTAAATTATAAGCTTCTGCCAGGCGATTAATCACCTGAAAGCCCACATTATGTCGTGTCCTGGTATATTTCTGACCAGGATTACCTAATCCCACTATTAACTTCATAACCAGCACCATCCAACTAAAATAATATTGAAAAGCGCAATCCCATGGGATTACGCTTCTCTATCTTTACTCAGGCTTTTCTTCCTCTTCTTCACCCTCAAGCTCTTCTTCAACCTCTTCAGTTTCTTCACCAATTACTTCTGGCTCAAGACCTTCAAGATCAAGCAGTTCTTCTTCGACTTCTTCAGTAATTTCTTCACTAGGAGTAACGATAGTGACAATTACATCATCTGGAGAACTAACCAGTTCTACATTCTCTCCTACTTCAATATCAGAAACTGAAAGCGAATCACCAACATCAAGTTCAGTAATGTCAAGTTCGAATTCATCAGGTATGTCCGAAGGCAGACATTCAATTTCGACCTCACGCATTAACTGCTGCATAACCCCACCTTCTTGAATACCGAAAGCTTTACCGACCAAATTCACCGGAATTGTAACCGTAATCGTTTCATCCATAGAAATTTGGTGAAAATCCACATGAAGTAAATAATTTTTAATTACATGTTTCTGATAATCTTTAATCATTACAGTTTCTGTAGTCTCTTCCTCATCAGATTTAATCGTTAGATCCACAATTGCATTAGTATCTAATTTACCCTTCAGCATCTCTGGGTTTACTACTAATGGTTGAGGTTGTCTATCTCTCCCATAAACTACCCCGGGAATTCTACCTTCTCTTCTTAGTCTACGGGCAACGCCCTTTCCAGTTTCTTCTCTGGCTTCTGCTTGCAGCTGAAACCTTTCCATAAAATATCCTCTCCTTGCATTTGTTATCTATAAATTTTATTATCGCCGAAATTAATCAGACACTTTTCATTATAACATTTATCTGTCCTACAGGCAATACTTACTTAAACAACACACTGACTGATACATCTTTAAAGATCCTATCTATTGCTTCTCCCAATAACGGAGCAATGGATAAAACCTTCAATTTACTTAATCCCTCATGATTATCTTGGGGAATAGAATTAGTGACTACAACTTCTTCAAAAGGAGCAGTCTCTAGCCTTTCTAGCGCGGGACCCGAGAATAAGGCGTGGGTTCCACAGGCAAATACATCTTTAGCCCCATTTTCCTTTAAAGCCGTAGCTGCTGCTGACATTGTCCCAGCAGTGTCAATAATATCATCTACTAAAATTACATTTTTCCCATTTATATCACCTATTATATTCATAACCTCAGCGACGTTAGCCTTTGGTCGCCTCTTATCGATAATCGCCATAGGAATATCCAGCTGCTTGGCAAATGTTCTTACTCGTCTAACTGAACCTACATCTGGAGCCACTGCGATAAAATCACTTAAGTCTTTGGTTTTAAAATAATCTACCATTATCGGCGAAGCATATAAATGATCTACAGGAATATCAAAAAAACCTTGAATCTGAGGTGCATGCAAATCTATAGAAAGAATTCTGCGCGCTCCCGCAGTATGCAGCAAATTAGCTACCAATTTTGCAGTGATCGGATCCCGAGGTTGAGCTTTCCGGTCCTGACGAGCATAGCCATAATAAGGAATTACCGTAGTAATCCTTCTAGCCGAAGCTCTTCTCAAAGCATCGATCATTACCAGCAGTTCCATTATGTTTTCGTTAACCGGGGGGCTGGTGGGTTGGATCACAAAAACGTCTGCCCCTCTAACCGTTTCCTCAATCTTAACCGAAATCTCGCCATCACTAAACCTTCCTATCTCAGACGATACCAATTCTGTTCCTAAATAACTACAGATATCTTCCGCCAGTCTTGGATGACAGTTACCAGTAAAAATCTTCATTTTATCTCCATATCCAGCCATATGCTCAACTCCTTTAATCACTAAATAAATTTAATTACTCCGATATAACCGGGCCGGCACGCCTAATACAGTGGTCTTGTCTGCTACATCTTTAGTAACGACAGAACCCGCCCCTGTTTTAGCAAAATTTCCAACCTTAACCGGTGCAACCAGGGTAGTATTACTACCAATAAAAACATCGTCGCCCAATTCGGTTTTATGTTTATCTTTACCATCATAATTTGCAAATATAGTACCTGCTCCAACATTACAGCGCTCACCTATCTCAGCGTCTCCCACATAACTCAAATGTGGAACCTTACTTTTGCTTCCAACTGAGGTCTTCTTCAACTCGACAAAATTGCCTATCCGACAACCATACCCAATTTTCGTCTCGGGGCGAAGATAAGCATATGGTCCTACAGTTGTTTCACTTCCTACCTTAGAATTTAAGATGATACTACCCTGTTTGATCACAGTATTTTCACTAATAATGGCTTCATCTAATTGACAGCCTGGACCGATCCTAACATTTCTTCCTACTTGAGTTCCCCTTTTAATTATTGAATTCGGATAAATAATAGTGTCTTCCCCGATAACCACATCTGCATCAATATATGTATTATCTGGATCTATTAAAGTTACACCCTGCCGCAGATGCAGGTTATTAATTCGTTTACGTATTATCTTTTCAGCATCAGCCAGGTCTCTCCGATCATTGATGCCAATTATCTCACCGCTATCTTTTACTTCAGAAGTGGTGATTTTTGCTTTCTCCCTAATATAATTCATAGTTTCCGGGAGATAATATTCATTCTGTTGATTATCATTATCCAGTTTTTGCAAGGCTTCCTCCAATAAGTCAGCATTAAAGCAGTATAAACCAGTATTTATTTCTTTTATTTCTTTTGTTTTACTATCAGCATCCTGCTCTTCAACTATATCCTGAAGAATCCCTGATTCATCTCTTATAATCCTTCCGTAACCAGTTGGATTATCTAAATAAGATGTTAAAATAGTCATTCCGGCTGAATGCTCAGTATGCTGCTGCAAAAGCTGCTGCAAGGTTTCTAACCTCAATAAAGGGGTATCTCCATACAAAACTAAAACTGGACCATTGTGGCCTCTTATATATTCTTCAGCCTGCATAACTGCATGACCTGTACCCAGCTGCTCTTTTTGATAAACAAAGTCTAAATTATCATAAACATTCATCTGTTTTTTAACTTCGTCTGCCTGATGACCAACCACACAAACAATTTTATTGCTTAGTCGGCTTGCTTTATCCAACACATGAGTCAAAATTGGCTTACCCGCTAATTTATGTAGTACTTTTATTCTTTCCGATTTCATTCTCGTACCCATACCTGCTGCTAATATAATAACCAGGGTATCCTCCATAATTTCCCTCCCAGATATCATTATCTGCCTAATCGTATGAAGTATAACAGACAGCAATTAGTTTGTCAAATCTAGTTAGATTCATATAAAAAGCCGGCTCATACGGCCGGCTCATCTGATAATTATCCTAATTTAATCCCTTAACCTGCATTTTTTAATTCTTTTTCAAATTTACCCAATACTTTGTCGTGGATTTCATCCCTTAATTCACTGGTTAGAGGAAAGCAAATATCATAAAATTCACCTTTCCATTGTCTGCTTGGCATAGCTACGAATAAGCCATTTTTTCCTTCTACCACTCTCATACCTCTAATAACTAATTGATCTTCTAGAGTTAAAGATACATAAGCCTGGACCTTTCCTTCACCTTTTACCGGATAAATTCTTACATCAGTAATTTCCAAACAAACCCCTCCCTTAATTTTATTACCATTATTATACATGTAAAATTTTAGGAGGTCAAGAATTATTTTCAAATTTTTTCGATAAACTTCCACAATTCATCTCTGCCATCCCAATCAAAATGCTTAACATCCTTTCCATTATCAACATTCTGACCGGTCTCGATTATTTTACCTATTTTGAAAGCCTTAATTCCTTTATCCTCAAGGAGTTGAACCAACTCATCACCTTTATCTGTAGTGATAAGCATACTACCCGAAGAAATAAGCGCATATGGGTTCAACTTCAATTTTTCGACTATCTCTGCCACAGCTGAATCCAATACTTTAGAACTGATATTAATTAAAAAGCCATGATCAGAAGCTCTACTAACTTCATCGATAGCTCCAAACAATCCTCCTTCGGTAATATCATGCATGGAATGAACCCCAAATTCAGCAGCTAACATTCCTTCCGGGAGCACACTAATTAGTTGATCAAAAGATTCTGCCCGCTTAATCACTGCATCACTTATCCCGGCCTGCTTAAGAAGATCTGGATAGTCATTCGCCAAAATATAGGCTCCTTCTAAGCCTAAGCCTTTAGTGATAATTATATCATCATCGACTTGTGAACCTCCGGTTGAAACATATTTATTTTTATCTGCTTTTCCTATAGCAGTAACCACAATAATTGGTTTATCCAGTTGGTCTAGTATTTCTGTGTGGCCTCCTAACACTTGGGCACCAATATTATTAGCAGTTTCATCAATCTCTGTCATCAAATTTTTAATTTCTTCATCTGAAATCTCAGGAGGCAATAATAAAACTACTTGAATGCCAAGAGGCTTAGCACCTGTTGCTGCCAGATCATTGCAAGCAACATGCACAGCCAAATACCCTGCATTCTTAGCTGCCCCAGTAATGGGATCAGAAGATATCGCTAGAACTTGTTCACCAAAATCTATAACAGCGCTATCTTCACCTAGTGCTGAATTTACTAATATATCATTTCTATGATTACTGATCTTATTTAATACCGTTTTCTGCAACCTACTGCTGGACAATTTACCTATCTGCATCAAAAATCTCACTTCCTTATTAAAACATTTCCAAGCTATTTAATGCGAGCCGAATTAATAATTAAGCAAATATCTATCTAACTCCCATTCATGAACTTGAGTTGAATAATCTTCCCATTCCATTTCTTTTGCTCGAATAAATCTACCTAAAATATGTGATCCTAAAGTATTTTCCATTAAAGAACTGGATTTTAGTAATTCTACAGCCGTTAAAATGTTTCGAGGCAGGCTTTCTATCCCCTCAGCTTCTCGTTCAGCATCTGTCATTTTATAGATGTTTTTCAGTGTTTGCTTGCCTGGATCTATTTCATCTTTAATCCCTTGAATGCCGGCTTTCAACATCACAGCCATAGCTAAGTAAGGATTAGCAGATGGATCTGGACTGCGCAATTCAACCCTGGTTCCATTCCCCCGGGTAGAAGGTACTCGAGCTAAAGCACTCCGATTAGTAGCCGACCAGGAAATATAAACCGGAGCTTCATATCCTGGCATCAGCCTTTTGTAAGAATTGATTGTTGGATTAGTTATAGCCGTATAATAAGGAGCATATTTTAACAGACCACCGATGTAATAATATGCTACCTCACTTAACCCTAATTGATCATCAGGATCATAAAAAACATTTTCTCCATTCCTAAACAAAGATTGATGAACATGCATTCCCGATCCATTAATCCCAAATATAGGTTTCGGCATAAAGGTCGCATGAAGGTCATGTTTCATTGCTATCGTTTTTGTGACGAACTTAAATGTAGCTATATTATCAGCGGTGTGAAGGACATCTTTGTACTTAAAATCTATTTCATGCTGACCCGGTGCAACTTCATGATGAGCCGCTTCTACTTCAAAACCCATTTTTTGTAAAGCCATCACAATACTCCGCCGTGCTTCTTCCCCCAGATCAACAGGAGAAAGATCAAAATAGCCGCCTTTATCATTCGTTTTTGTTGTAGGATTACCCTCTTCATCTTTCTTGAATAAGAAAAATTCAGGTTCTGGACCAGCATGCATAGTATATCCCATCTCTTCACATTCTTCTATCACCTTACGCAGGGCACTCCGCGGACAGCCAATATAAGGTTTGCCTGCAGGAGTATAAATATCACACATCAATCGAGCCACACAGCCATCTCCCGTTTCCCAGGGGAAAATAGCAAATGTTTTCGGATCAGGGTGCAGATACATGTCTGATTCTTGAATCCTACTAAAGCCTTCTATAGAAGAACCATCAAACATGATTTCACCATCTAAAGCTGCCGGCAGCTGATCAATCGTTATCGCTACATTTTTAATTATACCTAAAATATCAACAAATTGCAGTCTTATGAACTTAACATTACAGCCTTTTGCCTTCTCTAAAATTTTCTTCTTCTCATTCGCTGTCATTTTTACACCAACCTTTGTTATTATTTAAACCACCGGTAAATTTCACTATGTACTTATTCCCTTTTTTCCAGTGGTTATATACTTCTTCCGCTATTCTATCTTTCCTGAAAAATCCTATTACTGTAGGCCCACTCCCGGATAATTGGGCGTGGCAGGCACCTTCAGCCTTCAATTCAGCAATAATCCTACCAACTTCTGGATAACGTTTAATCACCACAGGCTCAAGCTTATTAGACCAGCCTTCCTGCCAATTTATATTATTCTTACTTTTAATTTTATCAATTAATTTCCAGGTGGGAATATCCAATTCTATCGAACTAGCAGCATAAGCCTGAAATACCTCTGCCGTACTGACTTGAAAATCAGGATTAATCAGAACTACTTTATACTCTTCCAGGTCAGGAAGGTGAATTAGTTTATCTCCTTTAGCATATGCAAAGGCGGTCCCTCCCTGAACACAGAACGGAACATCTGCACCCAAAGTAGCTGCCAAAGTTTCCAGTTCAGTCAAATCAAGGTCTAAGTTGTATAACCGATTAACGCCTCTTAATACTGCCGCAGCATCTGTGCTACCCCCAGCTAAACCAGCTGCAACGGGAATATGCTTATCCAATTTAACCTTAATTCCGCCCACTTGATCAGAAAATTTCCCCTGCATCAAAGCCGCAGCCTTCCAGATTAAATTATCTTCATTATCAGGAAGATATTCTGAACTTTCAATATCCAGGTCGATGCCTCCAGCAGTCTTCTCTAAATAAAGATGATCGGCTAAAGACACAGACTGCATTATCATTTCCATCTGATGATAACCATCTGGATATCGACCCACGATATCCAGAGATAGATTGATTTTGGCACATGCTTTTTCCGAAATAATCATCCTTATTCCACCTTTATTCCCTTATAAGTAAATACATATCGTTAATTATAACATCATTTTTAAAAAAAGTTAAGGCAAATTATGGCCATTTCTTTCATCCTTCTAGAAATCAAATTTAATTATTGCTATAATAAAAGAGAGGTGATCAAGATGCAAAAGAATTACATTGTCTGGCACATCTTTCATAGTGGTATCGCAATTTTTAATAAAACCAGTAAAAACCTTCACATTTTTGATCTCTATAAGGACCCAGAAAATGCAATAGAAGATATCCAGCAATCTTTATCGGAAATTAATTCTGTTCATGTCTATGTTACTCACGCCCACCATGATCATTACAGTCCAAAAATCTTTCAGCTTAATTTTACCGCTCCGAACATTTATTATTTTGATATCGGGCTCAAAAATAAGATCCCTGAAAATACTGAAACTGAAGAAACAATCAATTATTTCAAAGTGGGAGATAGCTTACAAAAAGATAACTTATTTATAAAAGCTTATCCTAGTACAGACGCTGGTGTTTCCTTTTATATAAAAGACTTCGATCGAGGCATATTCCATGGTGGAGATCTAAACTGGTGGGACTGGTCCAGTTTCAGCCCGGAAGAAAGAAGGCAAGAAGAGACAGACTTTAAAAATGCAGTGGAACAAATAAAAACCGAGGATATCAACCTCGCTTGTTTGGCCATAGATCCCCGCTTAGAAGAAAGTTACCACCTGGCTGCCAGGTATTTTATAAAAGAAACAAAACCCAAGATTTTAATCCCGCTTCATTTTCAAACTGACTATAGCGTAATTCAAAGATTCAATCAAACTTATCAGCAGATCTCATGTCTGATCCCAGAATTCAAACAGCCTGGAGATAAAATTGAACTTTAATTTTACAAAGCAGATCGAATAAAAATCCGTCGGGGTTAACCCCGACGGATTTTAATCTTACTTACTATTACTTATTTTCATGAACTTATTAAATTAAATCCAATTCATTACCTATCTTTCTAAATTTATCAATAGCAAATTCTAAGTCGTCCTGTTCATGCGTAGCCGAAATCATAACCCTAATTCTAGCTTTACCTCTTGGGACTGTAGGAAAACCAAGGGCCATAGCAAATATTCCCTCTTCAAAAAGTCGATCGCTAAACTCTCTGGCTTTACCAGCATCACCGATCATAACAGGAGTGATGGGAGTTTCTGTCTTTCCTACATCAAAACCTATATCTTTCATGCTCTGTTGGAACCTTTCCGCATTACTCCATAATTGCTGCACCAACGTATCGCTCTTAGCCAGAATATCTACAGCAGCAATGGTCGCAGCTATATCTGCTGGAGTAGCAGCTGAACTAAAAAGGAATGGCCGAGCTTTTTGCTTTAAATAATCCACTAAAACTTCACTTCCCGCTACACAGCCGCCAACTGTACCAAAAGCTTTCGAAAATGTACCCACTTCTATGTCTACTTTACCATGAAGCTCAAAATGATCTACGATCCCACGACCATGACTTCCTAATACCCCTTCTCCGTGAGCATCATCAACCATTACAATGGCATTATATTCCTGAGCAAGTTCAACTATTTCAGGTAGGGGAGCAATATCCCCATCCATACTGAATACCCCATCAGTAGCAATTAAAATTCTCTGCCCTTCAACTTCTGCTAATACTTCCTCTAATGACTCCATATCTGCATGATTATATACTTTAATATCGGCTCGCGACAATCGAGAACCATCTATAATACTGGCATGATTTAATTCATCACTAACTATTACATCTCCTTTTCCGACAATCGCCGGAATAACCGCAGTATTTGCATTAAAACCAGACTGGAATGTTAAGGCTGCCTCAACCTTTTTGAAATCTGCTAATTTTTCTTCAAGTTCATTGTGTAAGCCCATTGTACCAGCTATAGTTCTCACTGCCCCTGGTCCAACTCCGTATTCTTCCAAAGCTTTCTGAGCAGCATCAACCATCTTATCGTTATTGGCCAAACCCAGGTAATTGTTAGAACTAAAGTTTAATTTTTCTTTACCATTAATCTCTACCCAGGCGCCCTGAGGACTCTCTAAGGTTCTTATAGTATTAAAAAGTCCATCAGACTTTAAACTCTCGATTTCTTCCTGCATAAATTCTTGAAGTTCTTTATTCATTATATCATCCCCTTATGGAAGCAAAATTATTTTACCGCAATTACCGCTTTCCATTAAATCCATACCTTTTTCATAATCTTCAAGTGAAAACTTATGAGTTATCACTGGTTCTAGATCTATCAACTTTTCTTTAAGTAATCTTCGAGCAATATACCAGGTCTTAAACATTTCTCTACCAGTTACACCAATCATATCGATCCCTTTAAAAATCAGATCATCAGTTAGATTCAATGAAACTTCACCGGCGGGTAGACCAAGTAAGGCTATAGATCCACCTGGGGTGATCTGCTTAAGCCCCTGGTTAATTGCTGCCTCACTACCTGACATCTCAGCCACAAAATCAACACCTATCCCTCCAGTAACATCATGAACCAAATCACCTAGATTGTCATTAATGGGATCGATCACATGATCTGCTCCCATTTCTAAAGAAAGCTCTCTTCTATACTGGTTCGGTTCACTTACAATTACACTGGCGGCTCCAAAAGCTTTAGCTACTGATACTGAAAGCAGTCCAGCTGGTCCGGCTCCAGTAATCAAAACATATTTTCCATCTACATTTCCTGCCTTAATCGTATCTATCGCATTACCAAGCGGCTCCTGGATTGTAGCATATTCAGGCGAAACCGAAGGGTCATTTTTCCAGATATCAACCTCTTCTATTACAGCATAATCAGCAAAAACTCCATCCGTGTGAACTCCAAGTATCTTCATGTTTACACAGATATGCTGTAACCCGGTCTTGCATTGATAGCAGTGGCCGCAGGGTATATGGGTTTCAGCCGAAACAAAATCACCAGGCTGGACAGATTTGACTCTATCACCTACACCAATCACATCTCCCGCTAGTTCATGGCCCATAATCTGAGGTGGGTTGATATTATTTTCAGCCCATTTATTCCATTTATAAATATGAAAATCAGTACCACAAATAGATGTTGCCCTTATTTTAACTAGAACCTGTTCAGGGCCTGGTTCAGGAACTGATACAGTCTGCATTTCTGCCCCTGGACCAGGTTTTGCTTTAACAACAGCTTTCATTTTCTCCTCCATTGTATTACCCCCTATATTTTAAGTTCTACTCATCTACTCAGTTCTTTAATTTCTATATGTGAAATTATATCACAGCTAATAAAAAATTAAAACACTTTCCTTATCCTCATCATAATGTTATAATGCTAATTGAAAAATAAACCTACGTGTAAAAGGAGAGAGAGTCATGATAAATTTCAAACTTAAATTCTTAGTTTTTTCTGCCTTAATGACCGCTTTAACCGCCATAGGCAGTTATTTACTCATACCCCTACCCTTCAGTCCAGTCCCGATCACCCTGCAAACATTTTTCACTTTATTTGCTGGACTTATTGGAGGTAAAAAAGTAGGTCTAACCAGCCAACTAGTCTATCTATTAATCGGTAGTATCGGTCTTCCTATTTTCGCAGGCGGTACCGGAGGAATCGGTATCCTCTTTTCGCCCACGGGAGGTTTCTTATTAAGCTTTCCAATAGCAGCTTACATAACCGGGACAGCAAAGAACATGTCCAGTCCTTATAAGATCACCGGGATCTTAGCAGCCGCTACCAGCCTTATATATCTTTCTGGAGTTATCTTTATGATAATAGGATGGGATTTTAGCCCTGCAGGTGCTCTTACCGCAGGTGTAGTTCCTTTTATCCCTGGCGATATCTTCAAGATAATAATTCTTATAATCTTAAATAAAAGACTTAATAATTTAAGTTTCATTCGAAATTTACAGTAATACTTATAGCTGGGCTGGATATATAAACCAAAGCCCTTCTCTCTGCATCTCGAAAATTATCAGACCGATATAAGTTATCCTCTATCTTAATAAAACCAGCTTCTATAAGATCTAAATTATTAACTAAGTTATTTGTCTGAATTTCCACTCCAATATCTCCGGGAAAATTCATAGTAATATCTGAAGCCCCAGAATTTATTCTAGTTACATTATCATAATTACTATAATCTATTTTGATCTCGCTTATTCCAGAATTTATGGTTAAATCCGAGACCTGCAATTCTTTCAAATCTAAACTGTAATGCCCAGCTCCAGCTTCAATTTGCAGGGTATAAACCACATCCCTGTTTAACCTTAAATCAAGATAATTAACTATCTCTATGCTCTCCAGTTCGAAGCTGCGCATGTGATTAATATTTAGCCTGGCCTCTGCTTCTCCTTGAGAAGTATGGTAATCTACTTCCGGCTCTTCTTTTTGAAAATGAAAAGCCATATCATATAGATTATCATTATCCTCTAAAGCTTCAATATCTATCCTACCAGCATCCACTGTCATATTAACATATAATCGTTGTAAATCCGGACGAAGTTCCATACTAGAACGATAAGTATTTCCTCTTTGAGTAACCTGGTTGTTATCAGGCCGCTCTAAAAATTCGAATAATGCTGGCGTATAATTTGCTGGAGCGAACAGCAAAAATAACAAAAGTATAATTATTAAGACTGGACTTATCCACCAGAGAAACGTCCCTTTAAAAAGTATATTCAAACCTATAATTATTAGAAGCGCAGGCCAGAACATAGATACCAACTGCCAAATATTATAATCAATAATATTAAAAGTATTTAATAAAAATATCAATCCAACAGCTACAAAGATAAGCCCCACTGTTATATTGCTCTTGCTCCTATCTTTTTCAGCCATTGCCTTTAACTCCCTTAACTAATAAAACTAATCCAATGACAATAAAAGTTACAGCCCACACAGGCCGCCAGGAAAACGCTGGAATCCACTGGCTCACAATAAAATACCCACCTAAGATGATCAAAATTATACCCAGTAAACGTTGATTAGCTTTATTCACCGGGGCTCCACCTTCAGAGAAGAATCTTTCATCCTCATCTTCAGTTGATACTGCATCGCCCTCTTCTCTTTCTACAGGCTTTTCGGGAATTATTATCCAGGCAATGACATAAGCAATTACTCCAGCTTCTGCAGTAAAAAACAACAGGACAAATAATAACCTGACCAAAATAGGATCGATCTCGAAATATTCAGCTATACCTCCACATACGCCGGCTAACAGCCTGTCCCGACGAGACCTGTACAACCTTTTTCTTTCCGCCATTTTAACCCCTCCTATTTTTTTGGTTTTTTAAAATCAACCAGCAAGCAAAGAAGTCAGATGCTAAAATTAACCACCTGACTCCCCTGGTTTCATCTTAAAGTTCTTCTAAAAAATCAATAACCTTAGCTGCATGACCTTTCACTTTTACCTTCGGAAAAACTTTAATTATTTCTCCATTTTCATCTATAATAAAAGTAGATCGTTTTATAATACCAAGTATATTAAGCACACCAAATTTTTTACACAGCTCCCCTTCAGAATCAGAAAGAAGCGGGAAATTCAGAGAATACTTTTCTGCAAATTTCTTATGAGAATCTAAACTGTCTTTACTTACACCCACAACTTTAGCACCAAGCCCTTCCAGGGCCTCAAGGTTATCTCTAAAGGAGATAGCCTCGTTAGTTCAACCAGGTGTATTATCTTTGGGATAAAAATATAATATTAATTTATTATTTTGAAAATCAGCCAATGAATAAATCTTCTCATCTTGAGCTGGTAGAGAAAACTCAGGAGCTTTATCACCTTGACTAAGCATATATCATACCTCCAGTTTTAGCATCTAATTTTATATATTGTTTACTTAGATTTATACTTCTACTGAAACCATGTAATCTCCTGCTTTTAGATTTGAATTTTCTTCAAGTTGTTTCTAAAGTATTTTCAGTTTCCTGAACAGATTTACTTTCCGACATTGGCTGAGACTCTTGTTTTGAATTTTTCTCTTCTTGAATCATGAAACTGATTTTGATAGAGATCATAATAATAACCCCCTTCTTTAATTAACTGCTCATGACTCCCCTCTTCAATAACCTTACCATTACTCAACACCAAAATTCTATCTGCATTCTTAACTGTAGAAAGTCGATGAGCTATAATGAAACTGGTTCTATTATTTAGAACCCGGGCAATCGTCTTTTGAATCAAAAATTCCATTTTTGTATCGATAGATGAAGTTGCTTCATCTAATACAAACAAAGCTGGATTACCTATGATAGCACGAGCAAATGAAATCAACTGCTTCTCTCCAGTAGATAATAGATCTCCGCCTTCTCCTACTTCCGTTTCATATCCATCCACTAATCTCTCTATAAAGTCTGCCGCCTGAACTAGCTGAGCTGCTTGTTTAATTTCTTCCATAGTAGCATCGGTCTTGCCGAAGCGAATATTCTCCGCAATAGTTCCGCTAAATAAATGAGGGTCCTGTAAAACGTACCCAATTTGTGACTGCAGCCAACTCTGGGACCTACTTTTATAATTTATCCCATCTATCATTATTTCCCCAGTAATAGGTTCATAAAACCTGCAGATTAAGTTAACAATAGTACTTTTACCTGAACCAGTCTCACCTACCAAAGCAATTTTTTCGCCTGCTCTTACTTTAAGATTAAAGTTTTGCAAAACTTTTTCCTCATTTTTATAAGAAAAAGATACACCTTTAAATACAATTTCTCCCTTTATTCCCGGCGTATTTGCTAATTCGGGATTTAAAACTGTTCCATATTCCTGCATAACCTGTTTAGTATCTTTAATATCAGCTTCAGTATTTATTAACGAAATGATTCTTTCTGCTGCAGCCTGAGCTGACTGCAATTCAGCAAACACTCGAGCCATCTCTCGTACAGGCTCAAAAAATTGAATCGTATAGCTGATAAAAGCAACAAGAGTACCGTAAGTTAATGCCCCTGTGATTACCTGAGATCCCCCCTGCCAGAGTGCAAGGCCCGTGCCAATACTACTTAAAACCAGGACAGCTGGAAGAAATAATGAGGAGAAAATAGCTGCTCTTACTGAAAAATGAGCCATCTCGTCAGTCAATCCAGCAAATTCTTCACAGTTTCTTTCTTCCCGAACCAAAGTCTTGCTGGTTTTGGCTCCGGAAATACCCTCATTAAATGACCCAGTAATTTTAGAATTTATCTTGCGAACCTGGCGAAACTCTCGTAATATCTTTTTTTGAAAAAAGATGCTGAGTAAAATCAAAGGGGGAACCACCGTTAAAGCTACTAGAGCTAATTTAAAATTCAATACCAGCATAACCCCCATGATCGCCAGCATCATTGTGAATCCCCAGGCCAAATCGACTACACCCCAGGAAATTACAGCGGCCAGCCTATGAACATCAGAAGTTAAACGAGCCATCAACCATCCTACTGGATTATCATTATAAAAAGAAAGGGATAATTCCTGCAGGCGAGCAAAAGCTTTATCTCTAATGCTTGCTGCCATTTCTGTTTCCAGCTTTCCGGCAAAATAGATAAAGCCAAATACATTGATTGACTGGATCGTAATCAAAACAAGATAAACCAGGCCAAAAACCCAAATACCGCTAAGGTCTCCAGGGATTACATAGTTATCGATCGCGTATCTAGTCAGCAGCGGTAAAGCAGCATCAATACCTGCCACAAATATCATAATACAAGCTAATATACCTATAATCTTTTTATAAGGAAGACTATAAACCAATAAATCCTTCCATAATTTAAGATCAATTCGTTTTTTCTTTATTTTAGATTCTATATTTTCCATAACAAATCACCTCAACATCTTTTCTATCTAAATTACCTCAACTTTGCTCTGCTGCATCTGCCACGTGTTCCGGTATAAACCTGGTTCACAGATTAAATCTTCATGCCTGCCCCGTTGAACTACCTGTCCTTTATCAATAACCAATATCCTATCAGAATCAGCTAATGTATTTATCCTGTGAGATATAATTATCATTGTTTTTTCACCGTACCTTTCTTTTAAAGCGCTCCGAATCATAGCGTCTGTATTTGTATCAACTGCACTCAAGGAATCATCAAAAATTAAAACAGGACAATCCCTAATGAGAGTTCGAGCTATAGCCAATCTTTGCTTTTGGCCCCCCGACAGAGAAACACCTCTTTCTCCTACTTCCGTTGCGTAACCTTTATCAAAATCATTAACGACATGATCAAAAGCAGCAACTGAAGCAGCTCTTTCGATCTCACTTTCTGTGACATCATTTACAGCTATCCCAATATTATTCTTGATGTCCCGGGCAAAGAGAAACGGTTCCTGGAGTACTAATCCAATATTTTCTCTGATCCAGCTCCGATCATACTCTTTCAATTCTTTTCCCTCTATTTTGATTGAACCTTCCTGATAATCAAGTAACCTCGTCAAAAGATAAGTTAAAGTGCTTTTCCCTGATCCGGTTGGTCCTAGAATTCCTAATTTTTCTCCCGCCCTAACCTTGAAACTCATGTTATCTATCACTTTTTCTTCTCCTAAATAGGCAAAAGATATATTTTTAATTTCAATATTGCCTTTAATTTCTGACTTATATCCATAACCCCGGAAATCTTCCTTAGGTTCAGCTAAAATTTCATTGATTCTTTCCACAGCCACCACTGCTTTACCTAAATCAGTTAATATTCTACCTGTCTGCCTAACGGGCCAGAGCAGCATGCCAATATATGTGGTGAAAACTACTAACGTTCCTAAAGTAATCTGACCTGAAGTTGCCCGAACTGCACCCACTATTAAAACTAACCCAATCTGTAAAAAACAAATTATATCTGATAGAGACCAGTAATACGCTAATAATTTAATCAATCTAAATGTCAGTTCCTTATGCTCTCTATTTTTTTCTTTAAACCTCTCATATTCATGAGGCTGTCTGGCGAAAGCCTTAACCACCCTCACTCCTGTCAAATTCTCCTGGATAACCGTTGACAGTCTGGCCTCAGCTTCATCAGAATCCTTAAATGCTTTCCTGACATTTTTGAAAAAAATATAAGCAAAAGTAAAGATCATCGGAACTGAAATCAATGAGATCAAAGTCATAAATTTATCCAATCGCAACATTATTAACAGGACGCTCGTTAACATAAAAAATGCTCTACCAACTTCAACCAGTTGAACTGCCATAAATTTTCTAATCGTTTCAAGATCTGAAGTACACCGCTGAATCAAATCTCCTGTATCTTTTTTGATGTGATAACTAAAATCCAGATACTGAAGATGCTCAAAAAGTTCCTCTCTTAAATTCCGAGCAAAGTGTTCCGCTCCCTCCGCCGACCATTTACCTTTTAAGAAGAGAAATATTCCCCTCAACAAGGTTAATAAAACAATCAATCCAGCTGGCAGCCAGAGGCTATTAAGGAGAAATTCTTTGCCCCCGAACCTATTAATAACTCTCAGTAAAAAAGCAGGCAGATTCAAAGGATCATCTCCAATTATCGAATCTATAGTGACCCTGATGATCAAGGGATTAATTAACATAAATACTGACGCCAATCCTACAAACAATACCGACAAAACATATTTGAGATGCTTCCCCTCCATGTATTTCCAAATCATTGTTAATGTTCTCATAAGTAAACATTCCTTCGCGTATGTATTTAGACTCTTTCAAAATAATATATCATATCAGAAAATAAAAAAACCGCGGATTTCCCCGCGGCAGAAAAATACAGAAATATTAGATACTTCTGGCATAAAAAAACCGCAGGTATGATACCACCCGCGGGAAATAATCTTGATGTAAGATTTAACCTTTTATCTAGTTCAAGGCCGTACTTCCAGATAATTTCTCCTTGAACTTATGATAATAAAGTCGGGTCGTATCGATAATTAAGTTATCAAATTGTGAAAGCAATGTCATTCTATCTCTGACGGGTACGATACCTTTAGGCATATTATCCCCTTGGTTTACATTTTCTGTTACTGCATTAAAGCCTATACCACTAAAACCAACTACTAAATTCTGATAACTCTTAATCATCGGATGACCCTCCTTTCATATTTTTTATATTCAATAATTTAATAATTATTATCAATAATTTAATTATTCTTACTAAGTCATTTACATTATACATACAACACTTAAATAATGCAAGGGTTATTTTTAAATTTTTAAATATTTTTTTGATTTTTATCCAGACATTCTGGACATATCCCATAAAAGTTAACACTATGATCATTAATTCTAAAGCCGGTTTTAGCTGCAATTTTACTTTCATAACCCTCTAAAGGACAATCAAGTGGGATAATCTTGCCGCAATCGGTACAGACCAGGTGATGATGATGTCCTTCCAGCATCAACTCGTAAAGTTTTTCTTTATTCATCCGGCCAGGATTAATCTCCTTTAAAACCCCCGCCAGATTAAACTTATTCAAATTACGATAAATTGTCGATAATCTAATTTTTTCTCCATTTTGACTTAAACCCTTATGGATTTCAGCGGCAGAAAGAGGTCTAGCAGCTTGCAGCAAGATCCCCATTATTGAACACCTCTGTTTGGTCAATCTAATATTATATTTTTTTAAAATCTTTTCTGCACGCTGTCTAATTTTCATACTCACCTCTCCTAGTTTAAAAGAATCAATCGGCTTCAGGTAAAATAAACCCGAAAGTAGATCCCGCGCCATATTCACTATTTACAAAAACCTTACCTCCATGACTAGTTATTATCTCTTTACAAATAGCCAGACCCAATCCACTTCCCGGCGAACCTGGAGTTCTAGCTTTATCGATCTTATAAAATCTCTCCCAGATATTTTCCTGCTCTTCGGGGGGAATACCCAGACCCTGATCTTTCACTTTAAATATAACACCTTCATCTCCAGCTTCTACACTCAAGAAAACTTGACTATCTTCAGGAGAAAATTTATGAGCATTATCTAGAAAATTAAACAACACTTGTTTGATGCTATCTTTATTAACTGAGACTTCAACTCCCTTAGCGTTATCTATAACTTCAATCCTTCCAGCTAAAGGTCCTGATTTTTGAAATGTGCCAGCTGCTTCTTTCAGTAAAGCTCCTGCTCTTATAGTCTCTTGATCCTGATACAAATCAAAATCCTGGTATTCTGCTAAAGCAAGGATCTCATCAACCAGTTCTGTAAGCCGCTCACTCTCATTCAAAATCATTTCAAGATATTCATCTTCTTTTTCAGTATCCTTAACGATACCATCTAATAATATTTCAGCAGAGCCCCTGATTGAAGATAACGGAGCTTTCAATTCATGGGATACGTTGGCCACAAAATCCTGCTGTAGCTTTTCAAATCTCCACCTCTCACTGATGTCCTGAAAAAGAGCCACTACTGCCCAAACTTCATCGTGGATAAATACGGGATTACATTTCAATATTATCCGGCGCTCTTGTTTAGAATTCTCGTTATCATATTCAATAGTAAATTCTTCTCTGATCGCTTCCTCGTTTTGTAAAGAACTCTCTATACTGTTTTTAATCCGGTTGGAAAAACTAACTTCTTGAAAATCTTTATTTACCGGATCCTCTTTAAGCTTAAATATTTTATTAAAAGCTTGATTGGCAACGATAACTTCATCCTGACTATCAACTGCCAGTACTCCTTCTTCCATACCGGTTAAAATATATTTCAGCTTATTTCTTTCCCGGGTTAGCTCACTTATGCTATCTTCTAAATTAACAGACAAAGTATTAAAACTGTCTCTTAGATTACTCATCTCTTTACTGGGATTATGATCGGCAAAATCAACCTGACGGCCGTAGTCCCCTTCTCCCAATTCTTTTGCAACTTCACTCATATGCTTAAGCGGACTGGCCATAGTTTTGGACCACCCATAGGCTAAAATCAACCCTAAAATAATAGCCAAAAGCGAAGAATACAGCATGAACATAATTACCTGCCTAATTGTAGAATTAACACCCTCTACCGAAGTGAAAACAAGTAAACCCGCTGCGACGTCTTCCATCTGCCTAACTGGCATACCGATTAATAACATCGGCCTTTCAAAATGCTGGGTCTCAACCCGTTGAGAGATAACATTCCCCTCAAAGATCGCACCAGAATTTAAAAAACGGATAGCCGAATCTAATGACTCTAATTTAGGATAACTATTAATCATCAAGCCTTCTTCATTAACCAACCAGGCCTGACCTGAATTAATTTCTGCTATCAACTGCAGCGTATTTTCAACAGCATCATCATCACCTTCTGAAATCGCCCCATACAAGGCCTGGTTTAAAACCTGACTATTATTTATTATATCGTTTTCTGTTTTAGAAAAATAAAAATCATCAAAAAAGTAAATCGTTGCCATACCCAGAATCATTATAATTAAAAGGGAGAGCAAGATAAACCTGATAAATAACCTTGAAAAGAGCGTATTAAATGAAAAAAAACGATTATCAACCAAAAAATTAAATTTTGATTTTATTTTATCCTTCAATTTCAAATTTATAACCTACCCCCCAGACCGTTTTAATGTAATTACCGGCTTTTTCACCTAATTTTTGCCGTAAAGACTTTACGTGAGTATCCACCGTTCTAATATCCCCAAAATATTCATAACCCCATACCTGATCCAATAATTTTTCTCGATCAAAGACAATTTTGGGAGAAGAAGCTAGAGTCCACAATAAATCGAACTCTTTCGGGGTAAGGTCGATAATTTCATCTTCGTACTTTACCGTTCTCTCACTTTTGTTAATCTTAAGTTTGCCAAACTCAAGCACTTCAGAACTACCCGCATCACCTTGTTTAATTCTCCTTAATACGGCTTTAGCCCTGGCCACTACTTCTTTAGGGCTAAATGGCTTCGTCACGTAATCATCAGCACCTAATTCCAGGCCGATAATTCTATCTGAATCCTTGGTTTTAGCACTCAAAATAATTATCGGCACTTTATTAGCTGGCCTTAGTTCCTGACATACTTCCCATCCATCCATTTCGGGAAGCATAATATCCAGGACCACCAGATCAGGCTTAACCTTTTCTACCAGTTCTATGCCTTCTCTGCCATTTCCGGCGGTATAAACTTTAAAATTTTCATATTCAAAGTATTCTTTTAGAATCTGACAAATATGATCATCATCATCGATAATTAAAACTTCATATTCTGGCAAAATAATTCTCCCCTTTTTCCCTTTTCTTTATTATATCCTTAAAATTTAACTAGAGCAAAAAAATAATCTCCTTTGCAACAATTAAATGTCCTGAGCAGGCTGCTCAGGACATTTAAAAGATTTATAATTTTAAAATGGTGCAAACCCTTGTTGGCTCCACCAGTCTTCCTGGAGAGCTTCATAACGTTTTTGAAATTCATTCATATGGCCTCTTTCCCATTCAATGAGGGTATTATATAATTTTTTAGCTTGCTCAGATTCAGAATTCTCTGCGGCATTTTGATAAAATTCAATAGCTTCCTTCTCTAGCTTAACCCCTATACTAAATACAGACAGGGCAAGTGAACCCTGGAAGAGATCTTTCTTATCCCAATCGAAAATTTCTGGCTCTTCCGGCGGTTCGCTGAAAGTTAGTTCACCTTCACCTTCTTCAGATAATTTATTATACAACTCTTTTAACCAGGAGATATGCTGCTGTTCATCATCGGCAATTTTTTCAAATGCAAGGCGAGTTTCGTTATCATCTGATCTAGCAGCTGCTAGCATGTAAAACTCATAACCTTCCTGCTCTATCATTACAGCTTTTTTTAAAATTTGATATTCCTCTTCCTTCATATCATTTACCTCCTCTATTTGATGTATAATTCTAGTTTTAGTATACCTAAAATAAAAGGCGGTTGCAAATTCAATCCACCTCCCTCTGTATATAGGAAATTTGGCTTTATATTAACTATAAACCAAAACTTCCTGGGGAGGAAGAACTACCTTATTTCCGGCAAACAATACTTTTCCATGGGCAGTAGAAAAATCAGGTTCTGTTTTTATCATAACTTTACTTAGAATATCAATTTTTTTCTCAAGAAGATCCCTTTCAATGTAACTAGTTTTATCTCTGAAATTACAAAAAACATATCTAGTTATATCTTCACTTTTTCTAGCAAAAACCAGAATTTCCTGCACTGGATCAACAAAAACTTCCTGGTAAGTCCCTGCCTGAAAAACGGTATTACTTATATAAAAATTAATTATCCTCCGATAAAAAGTCAATCTCTCTTTATCTTGATCGGTATCATCCCAGATCATAGTTCTCCGAGAATCGGGATCGTCTCCCCCAGTCACACCTACCTCAGTACCATAATATATCATTGGTACCCCAGGAAGGAAAAACTGTAAAGCTGCAGAAATCTTAATTTTTCGAGTTTCCTCTTCAAAATCATTATCTCTAAAATTCCAGGCTAAACGTGGAGTATCGTGGCTGTCCAATAAATTCAGTAATAATTCCGGAACTCCAGGTCTATATGTGCTCAAGTTATTCTGGAGCCTGGCACTAAACTCCTCGGTAGTTATAGATTTTTCTACCGTCAGCTTAAGGATATCCTGGTATAACTTATAATTCATTACAGAATCAAACTGATCTCCCTGCAGCCAGCGCGATGCTCTATACCATACCTCTCCAATTATAAAAGCCTCTGGGTTAATCTGTTTTACTTCCTTGCGAAAATCCTGCCAGAAATCCCCTGGTACCTCATCAGCTACATCCAGCCTCCAGCCGTCTAAATTAAGCTCTTTCGTCCAATAAGCGGCAACCTCCAAAAAATAAGCTCGCGCATCTGGGTTATTTAAGTTTAAACGCGGCATATCCCTGACATCGGTAGCAAAAGTTTGATAATTAATTTCTGCTTTACTTACTGGGAAAGATTCAGGATAATACCAGTCTTTGTACCTGGATCCTTTACCCTGAGCCAATAAATCTTTAAATGCAAAAAAATTTGACCCAGTATGATTAAAGACGGCATCTAAGACAATTTTTATACCTCTTTTATGGGCTTCATCTACCAATTTTTGCGCAGTTTCCTTATCTCCAAAATTAGGATCAATCTGATAGTAATCATCAGTATTATATTTATGGTTACTGGGCGATAAAAATATCGGAGTTAAGTAAATAGCAGTAATACCCAGATCTTGAAGATAATCAAGCTTCTCTGTTATTCCGGCCAAATCACCGCCATAAAATGATTTACGTTCTGGCCTTTCTCCCCAATCGGACAGCTCTGCCTTGACTTGACCTGCTCGAAAAAATCTATCCGGGAAGATCTGATAAAAAACCGCCTGCCGCGGCCATTCCGGAAAATCGGGCAGATCAGATTTGTTAACTATCGGAAATTGAAAGTAGCCAGAATTGCGACCCCGGGGTCGCCTGTATTCGACGCCATTTTCATTAAACCAAACACTATTTCCGTCTTTATCTTCAAAATAAAAACAATAGCGAAATCGAGTATCCTCAAGTTTGAGCTGTACTGAAAAAATATCTTTATTTCCTGTTTGATATAGCAATCCCATCTCCTTAGTGGCTGAGGGATCTGGATCAGATGTATATCGAGGACCATAAATAACCACTGCCCGGGCAACATCATCCCGAGCAGTTTTCACCCTCAATTCAATAGTATCTTCATTGATAACCGCCTGATCAGCTGATATATATTGATGCGAAATAGCTTCATTAATCATCCTTTTACAGCCCCTCCAGTTAAACCACTAACTATATAATCCTGAACGAACATAAACATGACTATTATCGGAATAGCACCGATAATTGCAGCCGCTGAAAAAACGCCCCACCGAGCTGCATATTGGTCCTGGATAAACAAGTGTAAACCCACAGCCATCGTGTACTTTGAAGCCGAACTTAAAATAACCCGGGCCAGAATATATTCAGAATAGGTGCTTATAAACTGGAGGATAAAAATAACAGCTAACATCGGCCTAATCAAAGGTGTTATTATCAATAAAAATGCTTGAATCTTACTAGCCCCATCTATATAAGCAGCTTCTTCAAGAGATCTAGGGATAGTGTCCATATACCCTTTCATCAGCCAGGTATTTATACCAACCGCTCCCCCCAGATATATGAAAATTAAAGCTGAATGGGTATTTAATCCCAGTATTGGTATATACTGCTGCAGAGTCAAAAAGAGTAGATAAATAGCTACCATCGCCAGCATCTGGGGAAACACCTGAACTAACAGGATGGAAAATAGCCCCTGCCGGCGGAACTTAAACCTGAATCGAGAAAATGGATAAGCAGCCACAGTAGTTAGCGCAACTGCTATAATTGAAGTAATCCCAGAAATTTTAATGCTGTTCCAAATCCAGCGTAAAAATGGATGCTGGCTGGAGGTCGCTAACTCTTTATAATGATCCAGGGTCAACTCAGGAGGCCGTAAGGTCTGGCCGACCAGAGTATTAGCTGGATTTACGGAAGCAGACAAAGTCCAAACAACAGGAAACAAAGCGAAAGCTATAGCCATCCATATAATAAGATGTTTAACATATATAAGCCTTTTACTTTTATTCATTTTCTTTCACTTCCTCCAATGCGCCTGTAAAGCGGAAATTAAACCAGGTTATAGTAGCTGTGATCATAAAGATTATCAAAGCAACCGCACTCGAAAGTCCAAAATCAGCGCCCCGTCCTGTTTCAAAGGAAAGACGGTAAGTATAACTGATCAAAATATCTGTGCCACCCGCCGGAGTCTGAGCCCCTGCGATCGCCGGTCTACCCTCATTAAAGAGATAGATAATAGTAAAGTTGTTAAAATTAAAAGCAAACGAAGCAATTAATAAAGGCCCAACACTGATCAATAATAAAGGCAGAGTAATATTGCGGAACTTCTGCCAGATTGAAGCCCCATCAATAGCTGCCGCCTCATACATTGTATCACTTATACTCTGCAGGGCTCCTAAACAGATAAGCAGCATATACGGAAACCCTAACCAGAGATTAATAAAAATCAAAGCTGCTCTGGTCCAAAAAATACTATGCATCCAGGGTAAAGCAGAAACAAAAGGGAGCGAATCTAAAATACCGTTGATTACCCCAACTTCTGGGTTAAACAAGCCCCGCCAGATCAAAACCGAAATAAAAGCCGGCATGGCGTAGGGAATAATCATTATCGTTCGGTAGAATTTCCTAAACTTCAATTTTCTATCGTCCAATATCAGAGCTAAAAGCAGGCCCAGGGCAAATGTAGTGAGCACACTTAAAATTGCCCAGACAAAAGTCCACACAAAAACTCGGAAAAATGGCTGCAGGACCCGGGGGTCGGTTAATAAACGGCGGAAGTTCCTAAAACCAACAGTCGTCCTATAACCTGGAGATAATTCACCAACTTCCTCATTATAAAAGTTGCCTCTTACCGGTTCGTAAACATGACCATCTCGGAGGTCCACCATAACATCTTCTTCAGCATCATATCGAAAACGCTGCCTGTAAAGAGCAAAAGTATTGACACTCTCCATCCTCAATTCGTTATCGCCAACTTCGAAACTCAAATTCTCTAAAGTCGATAAATTTTGAAACAACTCCCGTTGTTCTAACCGAGAATAACCGTTAATTTCTTCAATCTCTCCATCATTATCAGGATCCTGAAAACGTGATTCGTTAATATCGACTTCCTCAAATGATTCCGTAGCAGCATTTCCTAAATAGTATTCATCTGTTTCCTGACCCTGAAATAACAGTAGAAAATTCTCATCCTCATCTTCTGCCTCATTTTTGAAAGCAGTAAAATCAAATGTTCTCGGATTATCCGGAAGATAAGTCCGCCCCTCAATTTGCTCGATTACCTGCTCCTGACTGAGCATATTACCGGTACCATAGTTGGTAAAAGAGATATAAACTGTATAAAAAATTGGATATACAACCAAAAAAACCATGAAAAAGGTGCCTGGAATGATATATCTTAAGGGATAAACTTTATCAGATAAATAAACAAAATTTATTATTACCATAATTAATACTATTATGCCCGCTAATAAATATCCCTGACGAGTTAAAGAAATAATTAAACTCCACAAAGCCAGAGCATTAAAAAATGCTAAAAATATTAATTTCAGGATATAACCTCTATAATTTCTCCAAAAGTCCAACTGCTTCCCCTCCATTTCATGGGGTTAAAAATACCGGCGCCTGTGTAAAGACGCCGGTATTCTCCTATATTTATAATTATTTTTTCTAAATTACTTACTCTTCTTCTTCGATTGCAGTCTCGATCTGTTCTACAGCATCATTTAGAGCTTCTTCAGCTGTCTGATCCTGGTTTAAAGCTAAAGATAAAGCATCTTCCCAGGCGCTCCATACAGCTGCCATTTCTGGGATGGCAGGCATAGGCACTCCATTTTCAGCACTTTCTAGAACCCCAGCTGTATCTGAATTTTCTGCTGCTACTTCAGCTGCAGGCAGGAATGTAGGTGGTCGGTTATCAGCTTCATAGAAGCTAAGCATAACATCTTCTTGAGCCACAAAATCATTCAAGAAAGTCTGAGCCAGAATGCGGTTTTCACTGAAGGAAGAGATCATGAAACCTTGAACTCCAACAAATGGTTGAGGTTCGTTTCCATCCATTAAAGGCATGCTGGTGAAACCATAATCTACCTCTGCAGCCTGGATATCTGAAATAGCCCAGGGGCCAGTTAACATCATGGCGGCGTCCCCATTGGTAAATAGGTTCATCATTGTTTGATAATCGATATAAGGAATCAAGTCATCTTCATACAAACTTGCTAATTCGCTTAGACCCTTAATTGCACCTTCATTATTTAAGCCGATATCATTTGGATTTAAAACGCCATCTTCGTCTTGACCAAAAATGTATCCGCCGAATCCACTGATGAAAGGAAAACTATGATAAGCATCAGGCTGGGGCATAACGAAACCGTACTGATCTTCCTCTGGATCTCTTAAATCTCTGAGCATCTGGGTGAATTCTTCAAAGGTTGCAGGGGGCTCTTCGACCATATCTTTATTATAGAATAAGCCGATCGCCTCTATAGCATACGGCATACCATAATCATTTTCGCCCCAGGCAAATGCTTCAACAGCTACTTCCATAAATTGGTCTCTTTTACCACCTAAATTAATCGGTTCAACTAATCCATTAGCAACCAATTCACCCATCCAGTCATGGGCGCCAACAATGATGTCAGGACCTTCTCCGGCTGGACCTTCAACGGCCAGGTCATCTCTGATATCTCCAAAAGGCTTCTCTTGAATGTCCACAGGAATTCCATACATTTCCGTAAAATCATCTTGAAGATCCTCTAATATTGGAGTTCTGGTGTCATCAGCCCAGATCAGTAATCTTCCTGGAGTTGAGGCTTCTACCAAACTAACAAATCCAAATACCATTACTAGAGCCAAGGTTAAGCTAATTAGTTTTTTCATCTTTTAAATCCCCCTATAATTTTTATTGAAGTTTTCAAGCAAAGCACAATTAATTCAGGTACCACCTCCCGAAATTAATGATCTTCATAACCTTAATCGAAACGTAAAGTTTCTCTTTCCACAATTTCAGTCGGGATTATTAACTCTTCTCCCTGAAAATCCTCTTCTTCAAGCATTCTTATTAACATTCCAACAGCATTTTCTCCCATTGTCAGGATCGGAATCCTAACCGTAGTAAGGGCAGGATGTAATTTTGAAATCAAAGATTGATCATTAAAACCCACTATCCCCAGATCCTGAGGAACTTTAACATTCAAAGCTTCGGCTGCCTGGACTGCTGCTAAAGCCAGTAAATCATCAAAGGCAATCAAAACTTCCAAATCTCCTCGTTCCATCAACTGAGCAGCAGCAGATCGAGCGGAGTCAAAGGTAAAATCTGTATAAACTACTTTTTCTTCACCCAGCTGAATATTCCTGCTGTTTAAGCAGTCCTTCACTCCCGCCAGCCTATCTCCAGTAAAAACATAATCCTTTTGACCTGCTAAAACAGCAAACTTACTATACCCTGACTGTAACAATTTCTCGGCAAGGCTATAAGCTGCTTCGTAATTATCATTATCAACCCTCGGTATATCTGGATATTCCTGACTTCTACCGATCAGTACAAAGGGAAATCCGTGCTCTAATAATTTCTTGATTAAAACATCATTTATCCTGGAAGCGAGTAATATCAAACCATCTACCCGGCCTGCCTGCAGCTGCTTCAATGCTTCATCATATTCTACCTGATAGCTATCAGCAGCAGCAAAAAGTAAACTATAATTTTTTTCCTGGGCCACAGCTGCAATCCCCTGAATAACACCAGAAAAAAACGGATTGGCCAGGGCTCGATCAGTCGGCCGGGACATAACCAGACCAATTGTACGCGTTTTTTGTTTAACCAGACTCCGAGCAATCGCATTAGGATAGTAACCCATCTCGTTCATTATTTTGGTTACTTTATCCTTGGTAGGTTGACTAATACTTGAACTATCACTAATAACTCGAGACACTGTCGACGGCGAAACTCCAGCTTTATCAGCAACATCTTTGATAGTAACTTTTTTCACCATGATTTTAGATCACTACTTCTCCTAACTGGTTATGCAAGCGTTTGCATATATCGATAAAAAATTTTTATTCTATTATAATAATTCGTGATAAAGTCAAAAAATCCTGCTTAATCAACATAAAAATGTTAAATAAACAGGATTTTCTTTAAAAATATTAATTTCGTAAATATCCTTGAGGATTAGTGGGACGACCATTCACTCTAACTTCAAAATGAAGGTGGGGCCCGGTAGAACGGCCGGTATTACCAGTATAAGCCACGGTTTGGCCGCGGTTTACCCGCTGCCCTGTCCTAACGTTATATGAATTTAAATGAGCATACAAAGTTCGCATACCGCGTTGGTGCTCAACTATTACTGTCTTACCATAGCCCGAAGACCAGCCAACATAGACAACTCTTCCTCCCCCGGCAGCTTTAACTGGAGTCCCAATAGATACTGCATAATCAATCCCATCGTGATGGCTGCCCCAGCGCGGACCGTAAGGGCTGCTGATTCTTCCTCCAACCGGCCTGATAAATAATTGATTCAACCTATCCTGATATCCAAATTCAGGTTTAGCTCCAGGTAAAAGAAGACTGTCACCTGAGCGGATCTTAGCCGGGTTACTAACACCGTTAGCCTTTAAAACTTCCCCGGGATCTAAATCATATTTTCTTACCAGCTTATTAAAAGAATCCCCGGGACCTACCCGGTAAAGGATGCCTGTAACAGGTAAAATTGTAAGTTCATCCCCGGGCATAATTGAATTCATATCATTTATATCATTAGCCCCAATCAAGGTGTCGATATTAATATTATAGCTTCGAGCGATCGTCCACAGGCTTTCTCCAGGTCTTACTTTATGTGTTTTTATCTCTGCAAACAAATTATATGTACGATAATCTTCATCAAGCGCTCTGGTAAAGCCTCTGCCAGTTATTTCTTCGAGGCGCTGATCCAATTCCTGATCGAACTTAGCCCGGGCATCTGCCACCAGGCCATCTCCTGACCCTCTGTTCATTTCCTGCCAGAGTAATTCAGTCTCCCCGATGGAAATAATGGAGCGATCATTATAATAATTTACCGAAAATAAATCTGCTGCTATGTAATCATTTTCTTCTTTAAGGCCAGAGAATAAATTTAGCTTAGCAAGAGGACTTTCCCTGACCATGGTTAAATCATCCTGGCCTTCCTTTATTACTTCACCTAATTCTACCATGCCTGGACTGGCTTGTATGGAAAACAAAAATATAAAAATTAAAAAAACCAGCAGCAAATGCTTTTTGGTCATAGCTATGCCCCATCCCCTCATACCAAATTTAAATACTTCTATCCCTAATATTATAATATAAAAACGACAAAATGTCCAGTAATTCTTGCAATTAGAGGCTTTTTACCTGCTTTTATTAGAAAAAGGATTAATCTATAAATCTATTAACTGTTTCTAATAATTCAGGAACAACTGATTCAGTATCACCCTTTTTAATCGCACTGCTAACACAACCTTCAACATGGCTCTGCAGTACTTTTAGACCTACATTTTTTAAAGCACCTCTTGTCGCCGCGATTTGAGTAAGAATATCGATACAATATTTATCTTCCTCGATCATTCTTGCTAAACCTCTTACCTGGCCTTCAATTCGGCTCAACCGATTTAATAATTTCTTTTTTTCCTCTTTATTTAATGAGCTCATATTTTTCCTCCTTATAATACCCAGTGTCGGTATGTTTAAATCATATCATTTATATATATGGAATGTCAATAACCTGCTTGTTTTTTAATGTAAATTTGATATAATTAAATCAGCAAAATAGTGGGGGGATGCTTATCAATAATAATAGTTTTACAACCAAACCTGGTACAGAAAGGGTTTTACTAGCTGGAAGCAGTAACGTCTCTTTAGACGAACTAAAAGAATTAACTTTAACCGCTGGGGGAGAAATAGCAGGCATAGTTAAATACCGAGAAGACAAAATAAATCCTGCCTATTATATAGGCAGTGGCAAACTGGAAGAAATCAAAAGTATAGTGGCCATGAACGAGATCGATCTAGTAATATTCGACTGCGAATTAAGTCCCGCTCAAATTAGAAACTTAGAAGAAGCATTGGAAACTAGAGTTATAGATAGAACACAGTTGATCCTGGATATCTTCTCCTTACATGCCAGTACAAAAGAAAGTAAATTGCAGGTTGAAAAAGCTCAATTAGAATATCTCTTATCCCGGCTGACCGGCCGTGGAGAAGAAATGTCCCGCCTGGCCGGGGGGATCGGCACAAGAGGTCCCGGTGAAACCAAATTAGAAACCGATAGGCGCCGAATTAATAAACGAATTCATAAACTGGAAAAAGAGTTAGAAGAAATTAAAAAAGTTAGAAATGTCCAGCGCCAGGAAAGAAAAGATCCTATAATCGCTCTCACAGGGTATACCAATGCAGGTAAATCTACCTTATTAAACCAAATCACCGGTGCTGATAGATATGTAGCAAATCAACTTTTTGCAACTCTCGATTCTACCCTGCGCAGTTTCGAACTACCTGGGGGTAAACCTGCTATAATAACAGATACGGTAGGGTTTATTCATGATCTTCCCCACCATTTAGTAGCCTCTTTCAGGGCCACTTTAGAAGAAATTAATCAATCCGATTTGATCATTCACCTGGTAGATGCATCTCAAGAAAATATAGAGCGACATATTAGAACGGTTAATAAAGTGCTAAAAGATATTTTAGAAGAAGAAAAAGATAAAATAATGGTTTTTAATAAAATAGATCTGATCGATCAACAGGCCAGACAATTTTTGCAAAATTGTTATCCTGATGCTCTTTTCATCTCCGCTTTGACCGGAGAAAATATTTCAGAGTTATTAAACGTTATTGAAGATATCGTTTATGCCAATTTAGTCGATATAGCAGGTAAGATCAGCTATGATAATGCCCACCTAATCGAAAAACTTCATAATTACGGCGAAGTAAAAAAAGAAGAATACCGTCAGGATGGAATTTATTTAGAGGCCTCTGCTCCTAAAGCCTTAGCCGCAAAAATTACCACCAAATTTAAAAAGCCCTCCTAAAACGGAGGGCTTAAATTTATGCAGTCTATTCTACTGCGTCATAATTCTGGTCTGTTACATGACATGCTGAATAGTGTTCATTCCCGTAATTTTTAAATTCAGGTTCTACCTCACTGCATATATCGATTGCTTCCGGGCAGCGGGGATGGAAACGACAGCCGGAAGGAGGATTAACCGGACTTGGTACATCTCCTTCTAATATAATCCTCTCCTTCTCGTAAGTAGGATCCGCTACTGGAATAGCTGATAATAGCGAGCGGGTATAAGGGTGAAGGGTCTTTTCAAATAACTCTTTCTTATCTGATAACTCAACTAGCTTGCCCAGGTACATAACGGCAATCCTATCACTGATATGCTTAACAACGCTCAAATCATGAGCAATGAAAAGATAGGTTAAATCAAACTCATCCTGTAAATCCTGCATCAAGTTAATGACCTGAGCCTGGATGGAAACGTCAAGAGCAGATACTGGTTCATCACAGATAATCAACTCGGGATTAACTGCTAAAGCTCTAGCCACACCAATTCTCTGCCTCTGACCTCCCGAAAACTCATGAGGATACCGCTTCATCTGATCTGCTAATAACCCGACCTTCTCTAATAGCTCCTGCACTTTCTTATTTCTTTCTTTCTTGCTCTGAGCCAAACCATGAATATCCATCGGTTCTCCGATGATATCCGCAATAGTCATCCGGGGATTCAGGGAAGCATATGGATCCTGGAAGATAATCTGCATCTCTCTCCTGATCTCTCTTAATGCTTTTTTATCCAGAGAGTGGATATCTTTACCCTTAAATATTACTTTTCCCTCTGTAGCTTCAAGCAGTCGCAAAATTGTCCGGCCAGTAGTAGATTTACCACAACCAGACTCACCTACCAAACCAAGGGTTTCACCAGATTTTATATAAAAACTAATATCATCAACAGCTTTAACGTGCCCAACAGTTCTCCTAAATACTCCAGCTTTAACCGGGAAGTATTTTTTGAGATTTTTTACTTCAAGTAATTTTTCATTTTCTACTGCCAAATTATTCACCTCCAGCAAAATTAAGCAGACTCAACCTGCTTTTTATGTTCTTCCAATTTATCGATAAACCAGCAACGAGATTGGTGACTTTCTTCATCCTCAACATCTATTAAAGGGGGTTCCTCATCGAAACATTTTTCCTCAGCTAAGAAGCAGCGCGAGTTGAACTTACACCCTTCAGGAAAGTCCAGAGGACTGGGGACATTACCTGGAATAGCTTCAAGTTTTTCTACTTCTTTATGCAGAAGTGGAATTGATTTCAATAAACCCCAGGTATATGGATGGGACGGCTTAGCAAACAACTGCTCTGCAGTGGTATATTCGACAATTTTACCAGCATACATAACAGCAATTCTATCTGATACCTCAGCTATAACTCCAAGATCGTGAGTTATCATCATAATAGCCATACCAAATTCATCTTTTAAGCCTTTCATTAAATCCAAAATCTGAGCTTGAATAGTAACGTCAAGCGCTGTAGTCGGCTCATCAGCGATCAATAATTTAGGATCACAGGATAAAGCCATAGCGATCATAATCCGCTGACGCATACCTCCACTTAACTGGTGAGGATACTCATCGACCCGCTGCTCGGGGAGGGGAATACCTACCTTCCTCAACATATTTACCGCCTGTTTTTTCGCTTCTTTCTTGGAAAGGTTCTTGTGTAAAATTAGCGCTTCTGTTATTTGATCTCCCACTGTATAAACAGGATTCAAAGAGGTCATTGGTTCCTGGAAGATCATCGAAATATCGTTACCCCTGATCTTCCGCATTTCACTTTCTTTTAACTTGGTTAAATCTGTTCCTTCAAAAATAATTTCTCCATCTACAATTTGTCCCGGTGGAGACTCTACTAACCGCATAATCGACAAAGATGTTACACTTTTACCACAACCAGATTCACCAACTATCCCAACGGTTTCACCTGGTTTTATTTCATAATCAACACCATCAACAGCTTTAACTACCCCTTCTTCCGTAAAGAAGTGGGTTTTGAGATTTTTCACCTCAAGTAAATTCTCTTGATTAGCCAAGAAGCTCACCTACCCTTAATTAGTAATTATTTAAGTAGTGCATTCATACTCCAGTTTCCAGCAGATAAAAAATATTACAAAAATATCAATCCCTTTAAGTTATCTCCTCCTTCTCTCCTCCCTGGAATTATTCCTGTATCTTTATAACTAATATAATAATATTAGAGCAGAAAAAAATTATAAACAAAATCTAATTAATTATGACCACTCTATTACTTCTAGATATATACCTTAAATCCTGCATATACATTAAAAGTTATTTGCCAGTTTATTTAGATATAGATACTAAAATTATATCCAAGATAAAATGTTCTGTCAAATTATTCTACCTAATTAAATATCTTGCTTATCTCTTTTTCATTTTTTCTGATATTCTATCCGCCTGGGTTCTGCAAGCAGTTCAACGACTTCCAGCGGATATTGAGAAAACCGAGAAAACGGATTATAAAAACCTAGCCTGCCTCCAAAAGGATCCAGTACCTCCACCACAGCCAGGTTAAAATCTCCATGAGTTATCCTATCATAATATTCAGGCCAGCATAATGGCTCTAATCCGCCCCCCTCAAACTCAGAAGATTCTACCAGCGCTTCGGCCAACTGTCGGTGCTGCTCATTATGTTGATAATAAACTACCGTATCTTCAAGTGAACTTTGAGCGAATTTGCTCTTGCTTCGAATAAGGTATATCCTGCTCTCTGCAGATATAATTCTTTTTTCATACATCTCTGTTAATTTAGATTCATCAAGGTTCAAATCATGCTCTGGAAGCAAACGAACTAAATCCGGCAAACCTGCCTTGAGTGGACCAGCAAGTTTATCTAATCTAGCTGGGGTAAATATAACTTTTAAACTTTCAGTATCATCATACCACTTCTCACTTTCCTCACTTTTCGCCAGCAGGAGAAAATCATCCGGGCTCCATAAAGCCACCTGCCAATCTCGACTGCCTGCCCGATTGTTAAAGGAAGCAGGGGAGGATTTAGCCTGACGCCGGTAAAACAACGGCCAGGTCCCCGCCTCACCGTTCCAGCTGCCCTGACTAACAAGGTATTCCTTATCTACTACAGCCGACCACGGGACTAAATCGGAAAATAAAAAAGAAAAATCATCTATCGCTTGCGCCAAAATCACCAGCTTTTCTCCTACAGTATAAATCTGGGTTTCCATGCGCCGAAAAACTTTTCTAGCATTCTGATAACTTAATTGTTCGGGATCGGAATAACCAGTTATTCGCTCAATAAAACTGGCTAAGTCCGGCACATTAAATAAAGCCTGCCAGTAATAACCTGCACCTCCACCCGGGGCATCAATTAACATCTCCCGAAAAATACTATACTTTACATCTTCAGGAGTTACAGGCCGACCACTATTAAATAACTTCTCTGAATCGATGGTGAAAGTATATTCGATCAACCCTCCCTCACTTCCACATGCTCGAGCAGACACAGGCTCTGCAGCCAAATCAGGCACTAATTCATCCTTCTCACTATCATACTCGTATAAGCTATCATAAAGCAATGAGTGCAGATGATTTCTGCCCTGTTCCCAGGTAATATGAGGATCAAGGCTTTCTACTGGTACCGGAGCAATAATCAATTCTTCTCCAGGGTATTCAACAGCAAAAATGCCGGGAGATATACCGATAAAAACCAGGCCAAGACAAAATAACAGTCCTATTACGCCCTGCTTAACTCTTTTCATCTCTATTCGACATCCAGGATTGTCTGCAAAAGCAGTTCTGCGCTGGCAATATTGGTGGCCAGAGGAACATTATGAACATCACATACTCTAAGCAAGGCAGATACATCTGGCTCATGCGGTTGGGCAGTGAGAGGGTCCCTCAAGAAAATTATGGCATCAATCTTCCCTTTAGCCACCTCAGCTCCGATCATTTGATCTCCACCTAGAGGTCCAGATTCCATCCTTTCAACCTCCAACCCGGTCTGTTGGATTACCCGCTGTCCAGTTGTCCCTGTGGCAACGAGATCACATTCAGCTAATTTGTCCTTGTATTTACTTACTAATTCAATTAAAATAGCTTTCTTCTTATCATGGGCTACAAGCGCTATCCTCTTATTCATGTTCGTCTCCTTTCCAGCCAATCCTGCCAGGCTTCTTCTACTTCCAACCTTAGTTCCTGCTTCGTCCCTTCATTATAAATTACTTTATCAGCCCTCTCTTTCTTTTTATCCAGAGATAATTGAGCATCGATCCGATTTGTAGCCTCTATCCGACTGAGGCCGTCTCGTTCTTTTAATCTTTTAATTTGAGTAGGAAGGCTGGCATAAACAACCCAGATATTATCTACTAAATCTTCTAAGCCAGCTTCATATAATAAAGGAGCAACCAGAACAGCCATGTACTCATCCTCTATCTCCTTAAGCTGGGATTTGATCCGGGCTATTATATGAGGATGGGTTAACTTTTCTAAATGCTGTCTCAAATTTTTATTGGAAAAGACTATTTCCCCTAACTTCTTCCTATCAATCTCCCCGTTCTCCTGTAAGATAGAGCGGCCAAAATAAGCTACAACATCTACATACGCATCCCCATCTGGCTGGAGAACCCGGTGAGCTATCTTATCCGCATCTATGATTTCCGCTCCTAATTCCGCCAGTATCTCTGCCACAGTAGTTTTCCCGGTAGCAATACCGCCTGTCAAACCTAAAGCCATATTATAACCTCCTACCTCTGACATTTGGGACAAAAATGAGTGGATCGACCAGCTATTTTTACTTTAGCAATGATGCTGCCGCATTCAATACAGGGTTCACCACCTCGCCCATAAACTTTAAGCATCTCCTGAAAGCTCCCCTTTTCCCCGAGAGCATTCACATAATCACTAAAGCTGGTTCCTTGAAACTTTATACCAGCCGAGATAACCTTATTTATAGCTTGATGCAAAGCTTTTATCTCTTCTTTGTCTAAGCTTCCCCCGCTACGATCTGGTCTGATCCCGGCACGAAATAAAGCTTCATCACAGTAAATATTGCCGATACCAGCGATCAACTGCTGATTCAATAGTATTGCTTTAACCGTCGTTGTCCTAGCGGCCATAATATCAGCTAGAGATTCCACCGTAAATTCAGGCGATAACGGTTCTGGTCCCAGGGTAGCAAAGCCCCCGGCTTTTTCTGACTCATCCTCGTCCAAAAGATACATCCGGCCGAACTTCCGCATATTATTGAACCGTAAGTCCAGCCCTCCATCTAAATGGATAATAACTCTGGTATGCTTGTGCACCGGTTCGGTCCGAGGTTTAAGCAGCAGTTTGCCGGTCATCCGCAAATGGGTTATCAGACGTTTACCCTGAGAAAGTTCAATGATAATATATTTACCCCGCCGGCTTACTCCGGTGATAGTTTTCCCTTTTAACTCTAATTTAAACTCATCGATACTATCTGGATAACCGATAATCATAGCCTCTTTAACTTCTACCTGTTCTACTTTTCTACCGGTTAAAGGTTCCCTAATCCCTCGCACCACAGTTTCTACTTCAGGCATTTCAGGCATTAGCATCAACTTCGTATTCTTCTTTATCTTTCCAGTTAGGGCCTGCCTCAAGATCAGCCACAAGGGGCACATCAAGTTCATAAGCTGCTTCCATTTGATTTTTAACCAGCAGAGCAACCTCTTCCAGTTCTGCCTTTGGCACCTCCAGAACAAGTTCATCGTGTACCTGCAGAAGTAAATTGGCCTGGAAGTCCTTCTCCTGTAAAGCCTGATATACCTGGTTCATGGCCACCTTCATTATATCTGCTGCGGTCCCCTGGATAGGTGTATTGATAGCTGTTCGCTCCGCAAAAGACCGGGTATGATAGTTTTTGCTGTTTATTTCTGGGATATATCTTCTTCTATTTAAGAGGGTGGTCACATAACCATCTTTTTGAGCCCGTCCTACTATATCTTCCATATATTCTTTAACCCCGGAAAAACGCTGAAAATATCTGGCAATATACTCTTCTGCTTCCGGTCGAGAAATATCCAAATCATCGGCCAACCGATAAGCGCTCATCCCGTAAGCGATCCCGAAATTAATGACCTTAGCCTTACGGCGCATATTGCCCGTTACTTCAGCTGGATCAACCTCGAATATTTTACTGGCAGTTTCTCTGTGGATGTCACCTGCTTCTTGATATGTTTTCAACAAGCTTTCATCCTGACTGATCTGAGCCAGTACGCGTAGTTCAATTTGAGAATAATCTGCAGCCAGCAAAACCCAATCAGGATAGCCGGGTACGAATGCCTTCCTGATTTCCCGGCCTTCTTCACTCCGGATCGGGATGTTCTGTAAATTAGGATCAGTACTGCTCAACCTGCCGGTTGCAGTTACCATCTGATTAAAGCTAGTATGAATCCTCTCCGTATCTGGATTTACCAGCGGAGGCAGAGCATCAAGATAAGTAGATTTAAGTTTTGACCAGTGCCGATATTCTATGATAAGCGGAACTATAGGATGTTTATCTTCCAATTTTTCCAAAACAGAAATACTGGTAGAATAACCAGTTTTCGTCTTTTTAATTACCGGCAGACCCAGTTTATCAAAAAGGATTTCTCCAACCTGCTTAGGAGAATTGAGATTAAACTCTTCCCCGGCCAGCTCATATGCTTCTTCTATAATTTTATCTATCCTGTTCTGCCAATCTTCGGCCAGGCTATTTAAGTAATCACAGTCTAAGGTAATGCCGTTATATTCCATTTCCGCCAGGGGAAATAATAGAGGCAGCTCGACCTGATGATATAACTCAGCCAAATTTTTATCTTTTAGTTTCTCGGTCAAACTAAGTTCTAATTCAGCCAGGTTGGTCAAAGCTAAAGTCAGTAATTCATCTTCCTGTAAATCATCGGCAACCTCTACCTCAAGCTCTTCCGCTAAAAGTTTAGCCAGCTCAGGTAAACTGCCCGACGGTTCCAGAAGATACCGGGCCAAAAGGGGCTCAAAGTCAACAGAAGCAAGAACGATCCCCTGTTTGCGCAGGGAGATCAACACTTCTTTGCCGTTGAGTAAATTAATGTTTATTTTATCATCCTCGAGCAACTCCTGCAGAGACAGGATATCAGCATCTGCAATAGTTAAAATCTTACCATTTCCGGCATGAGCTAAAAATACACCATCGCTCTGCATAGGCTTAGTATAATTATCTAACACTACCGTTAAATCTAACCTCCTATTGGCGCGGGCAGCATTTACCATTTCTTCGATCTGGCCAGAATCAGGTTGACAAATTATATCTAACTCAGCTAAATCGATTACCTTGCGACTCGAGGTGAATCTATCCAGTAAAGTATTAAACTCAAATTCAGCTAGAAGCTCGTAAACTTCGCCTTCGTCATAACCGCCCCAGCGAAAAGAATCCTCGTCAAACTCTATAGGCACCTCCGTATCAATCTCACCTAACCTCTTGCTCATTCGAGCCTGTTCCTTATATGTGCTCAGGTTTTCTTTCCGTTTTTTGCCTGAAACCTGGTCGATATTGGCCAAAATAGTTTCCATATCTCCAAATTCATGTAAAAGTTTCGTGGCAGTCTTTTCCCCGATCCCCGGTACCCCAGGGATATTATCAGAACTATCACCCATTAACCCCTTCATATCTATAAGCTGTCCTGGTTCAAGTTCGTAATCTTCTTTAATTTGCTCCAAATCATAATTTACCAGATCACTCATACCCTTCCGGGTATACTTAACATTTATTTTCTCAGTAACTAACTGCAGCGCATCCCGATCTCCTGTTACTATCACAACGTTATAAGATTGAGCAGCAGCTTGTTTAGCCAAAGTTCCAATTACGTCGTCAGCCTCATAACCCTCTTTCTCAAAAATAGGAACGTGCAAAGTTCTTAATAGCTCTCTAACGTAATCAAACTGTGGTTTGAGTTCATCCGGCATCTTCTTTCTCCCGGCTTTATATTCAGCATAGTCCTCATGCCGAAATGTTGGTTCCTCCAGATCAAATGCTACCGCGATAAGATCTGGTTCTTCACTATCGATTAAACTAAATAGCATCCTGGCAAAACCGTAAGCGGCATTAGTATAATCGCCATCTGAATTTGTCAGTAATGGCAGGGCATAAAAAGCCCGATGAACCAGGCTGTGTCCATCTAACAAAAACACTCTTTCTGTCACTTAAATCAGCTCCTTGCATTATATACATAATTCACTATCAAATGAAAAATACCTGCCTATTTACGTGAAAAACCCCGCCTGAAACCTCTCCGGCAGGGCCGCTTAAATTTGCTTATCTTATATTCTTCCCATATTTGGTTTCTAAAACCGAGACGATAGCCGGTATCAACAAAAGCTGTCCAATAACACCAGGTAGACTGGAAGCAATTCCCGCCGCTATGTAAGCTACTGGATTAGTAAACTCAATAAAGTAGGCAAAGAGAATAAAATAAATAATCCGTCCACCTAACATTGCTAAAATCAAGCTAATAAAAAGATTGAATTTCCGATAAAGTAAGCCAGCAAACAAACCAAAAGCCGCTAATTCAAAGGTCATAAAAGCCAGCACAGGCATCTGAGGAATTCCCGATATCATAGAATTCATTAAAGGTAATACTGCCCCTACTATCGCAGCATATACTGGGCCAACCAAAAAGCCTGCTAAAAGCGGGGGGAAATGCATCGGTAAAAATATCCGCCCTGATATACCAAATGTATGAAATAAATAAGGTATTATTACCCCCAAAGCAATCAATAATCCACTTCTTGTCATCTTTCTCGTACGCACAATAATTTCTCCTTTCTTTAATTAAAAAAATTCATACCCTAAAATTTACTTAATCAAACTCAATCTTTGTTCCTGACTGTACCAGTGAAATCTTAAATCCCCCTGGGCATCTGTCCTAAACACCTTTGCCCCTGCTTCATTTAACCTGTTTAAAACTTCAGGATCAGGATGGCCAAAAATATTATCGGCTCCCACAGAAATAACAGCTATTTCCGGCTTAAGCAGTTCTATAAATCCCTGACTCGAAGAGGTAGAACTGCCGTGGTGAGCCACTTTTAAAATATCCACCAACTCTAGCCTATCCCTTACCATTAACTCCAGCTCCACTTCAGACTCAATATCTCCAGGTAGTAAGATATTTAAACCTAAATAATCAAGAAGAAGGGTGAGAGAATAATTATTTATATTATTATAATTTTTACTGGCCTCAGGATGAAGAACTAAAAATTCCAGATCTCCTACTTCAATAAGATCATCTTTACCTGGGAAATAAACTTCTAACTCCTGAACAGAGAGCAGCTGCAGCCAATCTTGATAAAGTTGACTGGTATGGCTATAATGTCCAGTAAATACTGAATCCACAGAAAAGACAGCAAATATATCTAATAATCCCCCTAAATGATCAGAATGAGGATGAGTTAATACTACCGCGTTAAGCCGAGAAATACCCAGACGTCTTAAATAGCGATTCACCTTATACCCGTTATATCCCTGCAGCGGGCCTCCGTCGATAAGTACCGTAGTTCCTCCCTGAGAACGAAGCAAAATAGCATCTCCCTGCCCCACATCAATAAAATGAATTTCCAAACTGGGCTCAACCCCAGATGATGTCAAGATATAACCTACTATCATTAATAATATCAGAAAACCTACAAGATAAAAAGTATATTTAAACAACAAATTTACCTCCCAGGTCAAGTTATCTTAATATATTCTATTATACCAGATTTATTTTCCATTTAAAGTTAAATTTAAGGCAAGTTTGTATTGAAGTTTATGTTTGTGTTATAATAAAATTTAAGCATTTATCAAACAATTGGAGGCTTGACGTATGCGTCATTTCAAAAACTTAGATAAGACCGAAAAAAGTTTCATCCTGGTATTTTTGCTGGGATTTTTAATAAAGTATAATCTACTTATGATACACATATTCAATGTGCCAGTACTCGCTGGCCTGTTCATTAGAAATATAGTTTTCATTATTTTTATTATTTATTTTATCGTTCCCCTGACTGCTAAAAAGAAAGGCCGTCTCTGGATCTTCTTCTTTGCTATTATTTTTACTTTCATCTTTTTAGCAAATTTCTGGTACAATCGTTATTTTGGTAATTATCTTAGCGTTAGCGAAATGTCAAGGGGAGGGGAAGATACATTCAATATATTTGGGGTTCTGTTTAAGCATATAATTAATTTTACAGACCCTCTATTCATCCTTGATTTAATCATTATGGGTCTTGCTTTAAACCACGAAGCTGATAAAGAGCAGCAGGCAAAACCGGATAATTCAAATATACCCGGCTTGAAAACTAAAATAATAGTTTTGCTTGGCCTGATTCTCATCCTGATAGGGCAAATGTTTTTTACCAATTTGGCTTTAGGGAATCCCAACCCCACGGAACTTTATGCTGAGTCTACCCCAGCTTTCGTAAATGTATATGGTTTTGTACCTCTTTACACCTACGAATCCTACATCAATCTAGCATTACAACCTGTCGAAAAAGAACCTGAACCCTTACCTTTCCGACCGGTAGAGTTAGATGGGGTAGAAATGATCGATAGATTCAGCAATGTCATCGTTATCCAGGTTGAATCACTGGATAAAAAACTATTTAATTATCAGCACAACGGCAGCGAAGTTATTCCTTTTCTCAATTCTCTGCAAAGCGAGAGCCTTTACGGGGAAAACTTTTATGCCCAGCATGTTAACGGCAGTTTTGATGCTGATTTTTCTTTCTTAACTGGTTTTTATCCGGTCAATAGACATTATTCTTTCCGAGAAAATGATATGAACCAGTTTTCTTCTCTGGTTAAAATCTTAAAAGAGCAGGGCTATGAAACTATGGCCTTCCATGGTAATGAAGAATCCTTTTTTTACCGCCACGTCGCTTATCCAGAATTAGGGTTTGATCATTTTTATTCTCAAGAAGATTTTTCATTTGCCGACAGAAAATATATAGTTGAGGATTCTTATTTAGGAATCAATGATTACGACTTTTTTGCTCAATCCCTGGAAATTCTTCAGGAAGTCGAAGAACCATTTTTTGCTTATTTCATAACAGTTACCAGCCACACTCCATTCGATATTTATCCCGAAGAATTTGCCCAGGACAAATTTACCAACATTAATAGTCTCCTGGTTAGAGACTACTTTAATTCGATCAACTTTGTTGATGCTTCTTTAGAAATGTTTTTTACTGAATTGGAAAATCAAGGCTTAAGCGATGATACCCTGATAGTTCTTTATGCAGATCACGTAGCGGGAATAGAAACTCCCATATATACATCCGGGGTTAATTTCATGACCAACAGAAATGTAAAAGAACCTGAGCATATACCGCTTTTGATAAAACATCCCGAACTGGAACCGGGTTCGATCGAAAAGACCGGCAGTGTCACTGATCTGGCTCCAACTATTTTAGATATATTGGGTTACGAAAGGGCCCCTCGAGATTTCCTGGGTTCTTCTTTGATGCAGCCGGAAGAAAGACCAGTATTATTCATTCACGAACTTCCGCAAATATTATATCAAGATCAGCTCTTTGTCAATGAATTTAATGAGTTAATAAAAATTGGGCATCTTGAAAATGAAGAAACCGATATTACAATTCCTGATAAGAAAGAACAAGAAGCTCTGGAAAAAATAAAGTACTCTAGAGAAAAAATGACAGGGACCAGACGAGATAAGTGATGAGGAGAGTGTTAGAATGAAGTGGATTTTACTTGTTCTCATTATACTTTTTATCCTATTTATGTTATTTTACGGCGGATACTATTTAATCAGACCGGATGTGCGCGGAGAAGATATCCTGGATGATCTAGGAATCCCTCATCCAGCGGTTATCGCCCATAGAGGTGCATCAGTGGTAGCTCCTGAATCAACCCGGCCTGCTTATGAAAAGGCCAGAGATACAGGCGCTGATTATTTTGAAGCCGATTTACAGCGTACTGCAGATGGAGAAGTTGTGCTTTTCCATGATCCTACTTTAAATAAAAAATCTAATATTGCCGAAATATATCCAGATCGAATTAGAGAAGGGGTTGGTAATTTTACTCTAGCTGAACTTAAACAGCTTGACTTCGGTAGCTGGTTTAATCGAGAACACCCGCGCTATGCTAAGGAAGAGTATCAAGGTTTAGAGATCTTAACCCTCCAGGAATTAATTAAAATAGCTCGAGCAGGCGAGCATACTCCTGGCTTAATTCTGGAAACTAAGTACCCAGAAAAATATCCTGGAATTGAAGATGATATTATTGAAATACTCAATGAAGAAGGCTGGTTAGAAGAAAATGAAGAGAACTTTACTAAAACTATCTTCTTTTCTTTCTCCATAGCCAGTCTCAGACGGTTTCAAGAGATGGTTCCGGACAAACCGCGGCTTTTATTAATAACAGACTCTATGATTTCTCACCGCGACTGGTCAAATTGGCTGGATCGGGCTGAAGATGTCGCTCATGGCCTGGGACCAAAAGGATTTATGGCCTGGCCCTGGCATTTAGCTTCTGCCCATGAGAGAAGGATTTTTGTCTTTCCCTATACTATCAATTCTCTCTGGCAGATACGGGTAATCGCCCATTTTCAGGCCAGCGGTTTTATTACCGATAGACCAGAAGTAGTCTTAGATTTTTTAGACAGATTACCTGAACTCCCCAGGATAGAAGAATTAGTTGAGCAGGATGATACTGATAATGAATAATTAGTTTTTTATTATATTTTAATATAACAAAATCTCCTCAGGAATCCTGAGGAGATTTTTTAAATTAACTAGTTTTAACGTTCTTTTTAAAATCCTTAGTAAAAACTACTTCTCTCACTTTACTTCGATTAGGCTCGTAAGTTCCCACCACATCGACCATCTTTTCAATTAAACGATTATTATCATCACTATCAAGCAGATCCCAGAGAACTTCCAATTCCTGCTGCAGATCACAATCTGGAGCCTTGGCTAATTTACTGATAAATATCCTCTGGTGTTCAGTAGCAATATTATCCTCACCATCATTCAAAAGTTCTTCATGAAGTTTCTCGCCAGGCCTTAAGCCGGTGATCTCAATTTTAATATCTTCGCCAGGCTCCAGGCCGCTTAACCTGATCAAATCCCTGGCCAGGTCGATGATCTTAACCGGCTCACCCATATCAAGAACGAACACTTCGCCCCCCTTGCTCAGGGAGCCCGCCTGCATAACCAGCTGAACTGCTTCGGGGATGGTCATGAAATAACGGGTAATATCAGTATGAGTAACTGTCACCGGACCACCCTCGGCAATCTGATCTTTAAATATAGGAACGACGCTGCCGCAGGATCCAAGGACATTTCCAAACCTAACTGCAGCATAACAGGTTTGAGACTTGCGGTTGAAGTCTTGAATAACCATTTCCGCTACCCTTTTACTGGCTCCCATGATATTTGTTGGATTAACAGCCTTATCTGTAGAAATCAAAACAAACCGATCAACTTGATATTTGTCAGCCATCTCAGCTGTATTTAAGGTCCCAAAAATATTATTTTTTACAGCTTCACCAGGATTATCTTCCATCAAAGGCACATGTTTATGGGCTGCCGCATGAAAAACTGCATCTGGCTGAAACCGGGCAAAAGAATAATTCAGTTTATCTCTATCCCGCACGCTTCCGATCTCGATCATTACATCTAATTCTGGATATTTTTCTCGTAATTCTCTTAATAGAAGATAAGAAGTATTTTCATAAATATCAAATATGATCAGCTGCTTTGGTCGAAAAGAAGCAATCTGGCGGCATAATTCTGAACCGATAGAACCACCACCACCTGTAACCAGTACTTTTTTTCCTTCGATATAAGAACTTATCTTATCAGTTTTTAGTTCGACTGGATCTCTCCGTAAAAGATCCTCCACTTTTACTTCTCTCAGTTGACTTAAAGTAACATCGCCCTGAAGAATTTCATACATTCCAGGCACAGTTTTCACTGAAACTTTATCCTTCTTGCTCGCTAGATTATATATCTCTTTAATCTCATGACCGGGGGCAGAAGGGATGGCAATAATAACTTCGTCAACACCATATTCCCCTATAACCTCGGGTATCTGATATCTATCTCCCAATACCTTTGCCCCATGGATAGCCAGATTTTGTTTTGTAGGGTCATCATCTATTAAGCCCACAACCTTCTTATTTAAGTCAGGATGCTTATTCATCTCCCTGATGATCATTTCGGCAGCATCACCAGCCCCTATTATCAATACCCTATTCTCCGGTTGATTACTCCTCTTATTCTCCAGATGATCTTTTAATAACCGAAGAGCGAACCGCATGCCCCCCAGCAAAAATATGATCGACATAGTATTAATCAAAGGAATCGAACGAGGAAGGTTAATCTGTAAAAAATATGTATAGGTCATAAATAATAAATTTATAAGCACAGCACTTTTTACGATCGATCTTAGTTCACCGATCGAAGCATATTTCCACAGCCGGTTGTATAAATTCGAAAGATAAAAGGCCCCTACCCCTAAAATAGAGATGACTGGTAAAAAATGAAACTCAAAATATGAGGTCCAGGCATTATCAAACCGAAGAAAAAAACTGGCTACCAAACAAACATTTAACAGTATTATATCCAGGGTAAACAGCCCTGGCCGCGAATAAAACTTCTTCAAATAATTCAACATCAAATTTCAACTCCCCAGATATAAACAATATTAAGAAAAAATATCCTAAAATTCTATCTGAATTATAACAAATTGCAGACCAGTAAACAAGGTATTTCAATTAAAGGATTAATGTTTTTTCAGGAGCGAACTCATTATTTCTGGATAATCAGTTAAAATTCCATCTACATCCTGTTTCAATAATTCCCTCATTTCTGTTTTTTCATTGACGGTCCAGACCAGCAATAACATTCCTCTTGCTTTAACCGCAGTTCTAAAGAATAAAGTTAGAACCGGAATCCGCCCTCTATAAAGTGGGGTCACGAATCCTGCAAAAGGCCATTCCATAAATCCAGCCAGACCTAACAACGCAAATAGATAAAATTTCATCCCTTCCTTCTCCGCAGCTGCTGTTGGTACTTCAGGAAGAAGCCGGCGTAATATTTTTATAGTAGTGATATCGAAACAACCGAATAAAACCTGAGCCTGAGCCTCTTCTTCGATCACCACCTGAGCGGCCGCTGCAGCCAAATCTTCCCCTTTATCTTTCAGTTCAATTATTAACGGAATATCAGGAAACTCGTGGAGCACCTCGCGCAAAGTGACGATCTTTTCCTCATCCCTGAGTGATACTTCTTTTAATTCAGTTAAGGTAAGTTCGGCTATTCTCTCCGGCCTGCCTGCCAATCGCTCTAAATCTTCATCGTGAAATACTACCACTTTCTTATCTTGAGTTAATCTCAAATCAAATTCCAACCCCACAGCTCCCTGTTCCAGGGCTAGTTTAAATGAACTCATAGTATTTTCCGGGCGAACCCCGGAGGCTCCTCTATGCCCTATATTGACAGGCTTTCTCAATAACCTAAAAAAACTATGCGGGGGGCCTGGGGCCTGGAAAAACCGGGCTTTAAGAAACTGTAATATATTTAAAATAAAAATTATTAACAGCGATATCCCAATTAATTCAAGCATTTACTTTAATCACATTCTTTCTTTTGTAAAATAGGTTACTGTAGAGAAAATTCTACTCTCCTATACTTAATATAACAGAAAATTGTAAAAAGATAAATAAGCAAGGAGGCATAATCATGACAGAAATGTTAATTGCATATTATAGTTCCTATGGACATATTTACGAGATGGCCATGGCAGCCCAAAAATCTGCCGAGGAAATGGACGATATTAATGTTAAATTAGCTCGAATTCCTGAACTGGAAGCAGCCCGGGAGGCTATGTCAGCACAGGATGCTTATGTTAAAGCTCAGGAAAGGCAAAAAGATGTTCCTGAAGTATCTTATGTAGATTTAGAAAGAGCTGATGGTATCCTCTGGGGTATCCCCACCCGGTTCGGAAATATGCCGGCCCAGGTCAAACAATTTCTCGATGGAGCTGGCGGATTATGGCAGTCCGGAGGATTGGAAGGTACAGTCACCGGAATATTCACAAGCAGCAATACTATCCATGGCGGCCAGGAGACCACGATTATAAGTTCAATGATCCCCATGCTTCACCTGGGTATGATTCTTGTAGGTACTCCATATGGAGAAAATCCTGAACTTAGCAACCAAAAATTTCAGGGCGGTTCCCCTTATGGAGCCTCTACGGTTGCAGGAGCCGACGGCAGCCGTTTTCCTGACGAAGACGAACTAAAAATAGTTTCTCGTCAGGCTGCTAGAGTTGCCCGCATAGCCAAAAAACAAAACGATTAAACTCATTAATAGAGAACAAATAACGCCTCTGGAATAAAATGCCAGGGGCTTTTTCCTATAAAATTAATGATAAGATTGCAGATTAACCTGCTGTATATTATAATATAATTAATAAAGATTAATAAATTATTCAGAAAAATAAATGCGTTAATTTTAACTACACAAAGGGAGGGAATTAGATGAGAAAAATTACTGCTGAAGAAGCAAAGGAATTAATAACCCAAACTGGTCAACCTTGCGTGAGTATTTACCTACCTACTGACAAAAGCGAGGGCAATGTGTATAATAAAATGAAAATTCGGCTGAAAAATTTAACCAAATCAGCCCAGGCTAAATTGCAGGAAGATTGGGGTTACAGTTCTGACGAAACCGAAGAACTCTTAGAACCTTTGTTAAACTTAGAAATAGATAGAGACTTTTGGAAATCTCAAAGTCTTGGTTTAGCCTTCTTTATTTCTCCCGATAATCATGAAACTTATCAGGTCCCTATCGACTTTAATGAGCAGGTAGTAGTATCCCATAATTACGACCTGCGCCAGATGATTCCAGCTATTTTTGAAGAAAAAGAATTCTATCTCCTCGCTTTAAGTCGAAATAAAACCAAACTATTCCGCTGCGATGAAGAAAACATCGAACAGGTTAAAGTTAATAATCTTCCGGAGAGCTTTGAAGAAGTTTTTGAAGAAAGAGATATGGAAGTAAGTCTGCAGTCCACTGGCGGTCAAACTGGTGAACCAGGATCCTATCACGGCCAGGGTAGTATCGAAAATGATAATATAAATGACATAATCCAGTATTTCCGCTTGATCGATGATGCTCTACTCCCTTACCTTAAAGCTAAAGATTATCAATACCCTCTAGCCATAATGTGTGACGAAGCCGTTTATCCTTATTACAACAAAGTTAACAGTTATGAATATCTACTTGATGATTACGTAAAAGGAAGCCCTGGAAAGCTCACCGACGACGAAATATTTAATAAGGCAAAATCAGTTGTCTTACCCCATCTTCATGAAGAAAAGAAAGCCGCCCGGGAAGATTATATCGAATTATTAGGCAGCGATAAAACCAGTAATGACGTAAGCAAAATCGTACCTGATGCAGTAATGGGTAAAGTGACTATTATTCTTCTGGCTGAGGGTGCAGAAAAACCAGGTTCCTATAACCCAAATAACAATGAGATTGAACCCGGCTCAGGAGATAAAGATGATGACCTCTATAATTTTGCAGTTAATAACACCATCCTCAATGGGGGGACAGTTTACATGCTCCCTCCTGAAGAAATGCCGGAGGATAGTGAAATAGCAGCAATTTATAGATATTAATATATAAATATGTATTTAACAAATGTATAAACCCTGCCTTTTCAGGCAGGGTCTTTTTTAAATGTCATTATTAAAAATCACTTGAATTTATAATCAATAACCAGTTTGTTCAATCCAATTTCCTGGCCACCTAAGAACAGTTTATACACAATATAAACTTCACCGCCGCTGTCATCTCGGTTAAACTCTAATTCATTAGTGAGTGTTTTTAGTTCTATTCGCTCTCCAGAAAAATAATAAAAGTCTTGAAAACTTTCTCCAGCTTTGAAATTTTGCTTGAAACTAGACGTTCCATTTCGTTTAATATAAACCTCCGGATCGTTCCTATCTATCTTAATAGTCACGCTAGCTCTGGTCTCGCCTTTTTTGTTATTTTCTTTATAGCGAAGATAAAATGAATTTGATTTTTTATACAAGTGACCCTCACCACAATATTCCAGTTGATCTTTACCTCCATGAAATAAAGTCTGCTTATTCACTACCTGAATATTTATCGGATGTTTCATAAGTTCCTTCCTCCCAAAAAAATTCTCGCAAATTGGAGTCTATACTTGAAATTCTTTACTATTCTTAAATAATATCGGCAGTCCGCCGCTGTGCAAAAATAAAATGTTCTTATATTTCACATGGTTATTTTGAATAAAATTGATCATCCCCTGAAATGCTCGACCGGTATAAACAGGATCCAGCAAAATTGCTTCTCGGCGTGCCACTTCTTTAATAGTCTTTATAACTTCCTCATCCATTACCCCATAACCTCCACCCCGGTAATTATCTAGAAAAATCAAATCCTGGATAATTAACTCATAAGGAAGATTATGTTCCTGACAATATTCTTCAATACAGGTGCGAATTTTACTTTCCCCAACTTTTTGTTCAGCCTCTACACTTATACCAATAATAGCTTCCGCAATATGATGAAGGTAATTACCTATCATCAAGCCAGCTTGAGTGGTTCCTGTTCCTGAAGCCAAAAAAATATAATCAAACTCACCCGGATGAAAATTAATGTCGGCCCTAATCTCGGCCGCTGCCTCTACATATCCATGAATTCCAGCATTTCCATATCCACCTGATCTAATCAAGTAAGGCTTTGCCCCTGAGCTTTCCAAACGCTGATATTCTAATTCCAGTTCCTCATCCCTATTTTCCGGCTCTACCAATTTTATTTCTACTCCTAAAATATCATATAAAAAATAATTTCCATCATAAGCAGGATGCTCATAATCATCAGGATTAGAAAGGATAAGTGTACAATCCAGCCCCTGCTGAATAGCTGCCATAGCAGTTAGACGGCAGTGATTGGAAAAAGTACTGCCACAGGTGATCAAATGGTTCGCCCCAGCTTTTTTTGCCTCACCTAAAATATATTCTAACTTTCTTGTTTTATTCCCTCCGGGAGAAGGGCCTATTATATCATCTCTTTTTATATAAATATTGTTATTATATATTCTTGAGGTCTCTGTTAACCTTTCCATCGGTGACGGCAAATCGCTTAAGATTACTCTATTATACATTAATTAATTCACCCCTCCTGGAGAATGTAATGTTATTCTCTATATTAAAGAATTCCACATTTATCCGCAAAATCCTTTAAATTATCTGCTCACAGAAGAAAAAAAGAACCCCAAAACAGGGGTTCTTAATCATGCTGATTAAACTTGATAACCTTAAAATTCGCTGATATTGGATAGATATAGATTTTTAACCACCCAAAAACCAGAGACATCTATAGTTATTTCTAGATTTTTATCTTCTCTGGCCATACCATTAGCTACAAATACATCTACACTATCAACGCTTAAATGTTTAAAGTCATCTCTTGCTTTTCCTTTAGGGCTTCCAGCCTGAACCTCAGGCTTTACGATGGGCCCACTTCAGCCCCCGCTCTGCCTTACCATCTTAATCATCACTTCTTCAAAATTTTTTTCTTCAATAAATTCTTTAGCTTCTTCGGTAAATTTCACTTTTAATTGGCCTAAAGTCGTGTTTTCTGTTGACATTTTAATCACTCCTACCTTCAATTCTGAATTTATTATATCAAATTAATTTACTAACTACTTGTAACTAGATTACAATTCTATCTTGCCTTTTTTAATTATTTATGATAATATTATTTTTGGTGAGCCGAAGTGGCGGAACTGGCAGACGCGACGGATTCAAAATCCGTTGGGCTCACGCCTGTGTGGGTTCGAGTCCCACCTTCGGCACCATTTTTATTTAACAAAATAATTTACCCCCAAGTTTACCCTGGTAATTCAGGTTTCTTGGGGGTTTTTTATTTCCGAGATCTAACCTATCATCTTAGATAAATCATCGTCTGCTTTCTTAAAGGCGAACCCAGGATCGTATCCTTCATCTAAAGTATCGGTGACAATAGTCGTGAAAAAGTCTCTTTAATCTTCATAGTCCTATCTCTATTTTTAAATTCTTCCATTATTATTTCATTTGAGTTATCTAAATCTCCTTTAAAAATCTGCTCATATCTTTCTGCAACCTCAGAATCATATATAAAAGCATTTATCTCAAAATTAAGCTTAAAGCTTCTGATATCCATATTGGAGGTTCCAACAGAAAGAATCCTCCCGTCAATAGATATTGTTTTGCTGTGAATAAAACCTTCAGCATATTGATAACAGCGCGCACCTACCTCTAAGAGATCCTCAACAAAAGAATTGTTGGCAGCATAAACAAAAGGCTGATCTGGTTGATTTGGAATCATAATTTTGACATCAATTCCA
>JBNJDR010000007.1:0-55968 GCA_051745085.1 Bacillota bacterium
CTCCTTAAAAAAAGTTCGATCTAGCTTGTTCGCTAAACTTCGATGTTCCGCCTGTTTATCTTGGCTTGTCTTTTGCTATCCATTTTTCAAGGTTCTTTTTCTTACTTTATAACTATATTTTTTTAAATGCGACGATTATTATAATATCATCATTTAACTCAATCGTCAAGGATTAATTTGATTTTTTTCAAATAAAAAATGCGCAAATGTTTACTGCGACATTTAATATACTATCATTATATTTAGTTACTGTCAAGGATTAAATTAAAAATAACTTTATTTGTTTCATTTCATAACTTCATCTATTTCTCCGCCGCCGACTACAATATCTTCTTGATAAAAAACAGCAGACTGACCTGGAGTAACAGCTTCACAAGCTTCTGTAAAATTAACCTTAACCCTATGTGGATAATTTTCATTAGAATCAGGAAGCGCAAAACCAGTAACAGGATCAGAATTGTATCTGATTTGAATTTTTACTTTCATTTTATCTTCAAGGTTATCAATAGAAATCCAATTCGGTTGATTCACATAAAGTCCTTGAGAGTATAAAAATTTTCTAGGTCCTACCACTAAAGCATTGCTTTCAGATTTAATGTCTACAACGTAAACTGGATGATTAAATGAAATCCCTAATCCCCGTCTTTGACCAATAGTATACCTATGAAGTCCCTCATGTTGGCCAATAACTTTTCCATCTATATAATAAATAGGACCTGGATGACTGGTTTCCGGGTAATTACTTTCTAAGAAACGCTGGTAATTATCATCGGGTACAAAGCATAATTCCTGACTATCAGGTTTATTAAAAATCCTTAAACCGTATGATTTAGCCATATTTCTTACAGTTTCTTTTTCATAATCACCTAAAGGAAATAAAGTATTAGCTAATTGATCCTGAGTTAAATTGTATAACATATAGGTTTGATCTTTGCTCTCGTCTGCCGGTCTTTTAAGCAAATAACGATCATCATTTTTTTCTATCCGGGCATAATGCCCGGTTGCTAAATATTCGCAACCAATCTCTCGAGCTTTGTGCAATAAAGCTTTAAACTTAATTTCTTTATTACAAACAATACATGGATTAGGAGTCCTTCCTAAACTATATTCCTCCACAAAATCATCGATTACTTTATCTTGAAAAACTTCCTTGAAGTTTAGAGTATAATGAGGAATATCAAGCTTAGCAGCAACTCTTTTCGCATCTTCAATAGAAGAAAGAGAGCAACACCCACCTTCTTCTTCACTTCTTTGCTCGTAATCTGGAAAAACCTCCATAGTAGCGCCTATAACTTCATAGCCAGATTCAACAAGCAAAGCTGCGGCTACTGAACTATCAACCCCTCCACTCATTGCCATTAAAACTCTACTCATTTTATTGATTTTGCTCCTTATCTTCTTGAAATTCCTCGGGGTTTCTATATTTATTAATCGCATTTTGAATCGCGTCTGCTGCTAGATTAGAACAGTGCATTTTAGCAGGAGGCAATCCATCCAAAGCTTCAGCAACTTGGTCCTTACTAACTTTAAGAGCATCATCTAAAGTTTTACCCTTAACAAGTTCCGTTACCATACTACTTGTTGCCACTGCAGCCCCGCAGCCAAAAGTAGAAAACTTTATATCTTCAATCACTTCTTCCTCTATCTTTAAATAAACTCTAATAATATCTCCACATGTAGGGTTACCTACCTCACCTATTACATCAGCATCTTCCATTTTACCAACATTTCTAGGGTTCTGGAAGTGATCCATTACTTTATCTGAATACATAATTTTATCATCTCCTAATGATTAACTTTAAATTATTCTCCTTCATATAAAGGAGACATATCTCTAATCCTCTGAATAACACCGGGTATCTTTTCTAATAAATAATCCACTTCTTCTTCAGTAGTAGAATACCCCATGCTAATTCTCAATGAACCATGGGCTACTTCATGACTTAAACCCAACGCCAATAATACATGAGAAGGATCTAATGAACCTGAGGTACATGCTGAGCCACTAGAAGCAGCTATTCCTAAGAAATCAAGATTTAAGAGGATTGACTCACCCTCCACATAACGAAAACAAAAATTAATATTATTAGGAAGCCTCCTATCATCCTTTGGGCCATTCAAAATGACTTTACTCATATTGGACATAATCGTATTGATAATTTTATCTCTATATTTAGTCAGACGCGCTCTCTTTTCTGGAAGCCGTTCCAAAGCTAATTCAGCAGCTTTGCCAAAACCGACTATACCAGGCACATTTTCTGTCCCGCCTCTTCTTTTCCTTTCTTGAGCTCCCCCGTTCATTTGAGGGATCAATTTGGTACCTTTTCTAACATATAAGGCACCTACACCTTTAGGGCCATTCAATTTATGAGAAGAAAGTGATAACAGATCTACCCCTAATTCATTAACATCAACTTCTATTTGACCTGGAGCTTGAACCGCGTCTGTATGGAAATAAATGCCCTCTTCTTTAGCAACTGCAGTCAATTCAGGAATAGGCTGAATAGTACCAATTTCATTATTAGCCAACATAATTGATATTAATACTGTATCAGATCTTATTGCATCTTTTAAATCTTCCACTCTAACAAAACCATTTTCATCTACAGGCAAATAAGTAACATCATAATCTAAGTGTTTTTCCATAAATTCACAGGTATGAAGTACTGCATGATGTTCTATTTGAGAAGTAATAATATGCCGACCTTTATCTTTCATAGCCATAGCAACGCCCTTAATGGCTAGATTATCAGATTCCGTTCCGCCTCCTGTAAATATTATTTCTCGTCTATCATCAGCATTTATTAAATTCTGTACATTTTCCCGTGCTTGCAAAACTGCTTGCTCAGCTTTTTGTCCTTCTTGATAAATACTAGAAGGATTACCAAATTTATCAGTAAAAAAGGGGTCCATTTCTGCCGCCACTTCTGGATCAACAGGTGTAGTCGCAGCATAATCAAAATAATATCGTTGACTCATTATATCACCTCTTATATATTAAGAAACTAATTCTTTTTTAATTTTTCTGCCTTCTTTGCTAAATCAGCTAAGGAATGAGAATCAAGCACCTCTTCAATTTGTTCACTTAAGACATTCCATAAATCATGAGATGCACATTCATCACTATGCTCGCATTTATAATCTTCTTGAACGCAATTTACTGGACTCACAGGTCCTTCTAAAACTCTAAAAATATCTCCAGCAGTAATGTCCTCAGGTTTACGATTTAAAAGATAGCCGCCATGAGCACCTCTAACACTTGCTACAAGCCCAGATTTTCTTAAGCTAGCAAATAATTGTTCTAAATATTGTTCTGAAATATTTTCTCTTTCTGCAATTACTCTTAGGGGAATAGCTTTATCATCTTGATGTGACGCCAGGTCAACCATTGCCCTCAATCCGTATCTACCTCTGGTTGAAATTTTCATTAATATACACCATCCTATACTTGAGTTCTATCCTCGGAATAATTTTACCATACCATATTTATGCTGTCAACTTTCTTTATAATATAACTCTTTTTTTTGTAATTCTACTTTAGCAGAAGTTTTTTCTTTAACCACTTTTTCAAGAAAATCAACTAGTTTCTCTGAAGTTTCTGCTTTTACCAAAAAACCATCTTTATAGTGAGTAGTATTTAAAATGGTAGCCTCAATCTTTTCTAATTGGCCTAAGACTGTACCCAGGTGACTATAAGGGCCTTTCAAATTGATTTTCATATATAGAGATAACTTTTTTTTGCCAGCAGCTTTTAACGCCATGTCGGCTGATCCTCCATATGCTCTAATTAGACCCCCTATGCCTAATTTAGTACCTCCAAAATATCGAGTTACTACTACGACGGTATTTATTAAATCATGCCCCAAAATCTGTTTTAAAACCGGGAGCCCGGAGGAACCACCTGGCTCACCATCGTCATCAGCATATTCTATAATGTTATTATTTTCATACACTCTATACGCATTAACATTATGTGAAGCATCAGAATGTTTAACTTTAATGCTTTGAATAAAATTTTCTGCCTCATTTTTATTTTTACAATTTCCGGCAGTTGCATAAAATCGACTATTTTTAACTTTATTAAAAATTTCTTTAGGCCTGATCACTGTAAAATATTCGGGTATTTTATCCAGATGTGTCACCTCCAGCTTTATTTTCAAGGTGCTCTAGAAAATTTTTAACTTTCTTCTCCCTACCCTGACCATCAGGTTCATAAAATTTTTGATCTTTATATTTCTGCGGCAAATAATTTTGTTTAACATAATTAAACTCATAATCATGAGGATATTTATAGTTATCTCCATGGCCAAGGTCCTCAGCACCTGAATAGTGAGTATCTCTTAAGTGAACTGGAACTTCAGAGGTGTCACTTTTTTTAACAAAATTCATAGCATTATCTATAGCTTCAATAACAGAATTACTTTTCGGAGAAGTCGCCAGGTAAAGTACTGCTTCGGCAAGAGGAATTCTTGCTTCTGGCATCCCAATATATTCTAAAGCTCTAGCAGCAGAGACAGCCACGGTCAATGCTTTAGGATCAGCCATTCCTATATCTTCAGCGGAATGCACAATTATTCTTCGGGCAATAAACATGGGATCTTCTCCTGCTTCTAGCATTAACGCAAGCCAATAAATTGCTGCGTCAGGGTCAGAACCTCTAATACTTTTTATGAAAGCTGAAATTACATCGTAATGACGATCACCATTTTTGTCATACTTAACAATTTTATCTTGTAAACTTTCTGCTATAACATCTTTAGTCAGGATTATCTCGCCTTGTTGATTGGTTGGACTAGAATGAGCGGCAATTTCTAATGCATTAAGGGCAATTCTAGCATCTCCACCCGCACGGGAAGCTAAATAATCGAGACTATCATTTTTTATTGAAATATTCAAACTACCAAGACCTCGTTCTTTATCATTAATCGCTCTCTTGATAATATTAATTATATCCTCTTTTTCTAATGGATTTAACTTAAAAACTCGACTTCTAGACAGGAGAGGTTTGTTTACTTCAAAATAAGGATTTTCTGTGGTAGCACCGATCATTATTATATACCCTTCTTCTACAGAAGGTAACAAGGCATCTTGTTGGGCCTTATTAAATCGATGAATCTCATCTATGAACAATATAGTTTGTTGTTGATATAATTTTAAATTGTTTTTACCTTCAGAAATTACTTCTCTTAAATCTTTAACTCCTGAAGTTACGGCATTCAACTTAATAAATTTAGATTCAGTAATATCAGCAATGATTTTAGCTAAACTGGTTTTTCCAGTTCCAGGGGGACCGAATAAAATTAATGATTGAAGACGATCAGCCTCAATCATCCTTCTTAATAATTTGCCTTCTCCTACAATATGTTCCTGACCATGTAATTCTGAAAATCTGTTGGGACGCATTCTAAAAGCAAGGGGTTTATTCTTGTTATTTTGTTCATTATTAGAAAATAAATCCATTATATTTAGCTCCTATATTGACTACAATCAATTGTATTTTTTTCAGTAATAATATAATCAACAGGTATATCATATTTATTTATCGGCACACTGGATATTAAAAATCTAGAATAACTGAAACCTAACTTAATCGGACCACTACCATTAAAATCAACTTTATCTAAAAACCTATCGTAAAATCCTCCGCCATACCCAATTCTATAGCCAGTTTTTGAAAAGAGCAATCCTGGGACTACAACCAAATCTAACTTTGCAGGTTTTATAGACTTACCATCATTCCTGGGTTCTAAAATTCCGTAATTGCCTTCAACTAAATCTTGATTGAAATCTTTAATCATGATTGCTTGCATTTCCTTGGTTTTCTTATTTGTTAATGGCACGTAGACATTTTTATTATCATTTATTAACTTCTTAATTAAAGAATGAGTTCTCACTTCATTTTTATAAGATACATAAATAAAAATATCTTTAAAATCATGATAACATTTCATAGATAAAAAATTATCTACAATCTGTTCACTCAATTCTGAAACCAAGTTTTTACTCATAGAACCGCGTATTTTTAAGAATTTATCCCGTAAATGATTTTTATTTATCATTTTATTCACCTTGTTTAATGATATCAAATTGAAAGACTTATTGCAAAATGGACTAAATTGGAAAATTAACAAACAAAAAAACTGATCGGATTAATCCCAATCAGTTAATGTAAGTGTTCCGCCATGCCGTGTGGTATTTTGAATTTTGATCCCTGTCTACCAGGTGGGTGCCCTCCTGCCCGGTTTACAAGTCCATCTAAGGCATTTGTGCTGCGAGCAGAGTCCAGGCTCCCTGTGTCAAAGTGTTGGTCAAAATTTTTGATCCATCACGAACATGGCAGAACATATAGCTTTATTTTCTTTATTTATAATACCATAAATGTTCATTATATGCAAGGCTATACATAGTCTATTCCTTGATTTTTAGCCCAAGTTCATCTAATTGTTCTTGACTAACTTCATTTGGAGCTTTAGTTAATAAAGATCCAGCCTTTTGATTTTTAGGAAAAGCTATAACATCCCGAATTGAAGATTTTCCCGTTAAAATCATAGCAATTCTATCTAAACCAAAAGCAATCCCACCATGAGGGGGGGTACCATAAGAAAAAGCTTTAATAAGAAAGCCAAATTTTTCATTGATAGCTTCATCAGATAAATTCAATTTATTAAATATTTTTTGTTGAAGTTCTTTATTATGAATTCTTCTACTACCGCCGCCAATTTCTTCACCGTTTAATACCATATCATAAGCCTCAGCTCTAACTTGCAAAGGGTCATCATCTAATAAATGAATATCTTCAGCTTTCGGAGCGGTAAAGGGATGATGTTCTGATTCTAAGCGCTGTTCCTCTTTATTGTAATGAAAAAGAGGAAAATCAGTTATCCATAAAAAATTATACAGATCTTTAGAAATCAAATCTAATTCCTTAGCCAGATAAGATCTTAAATGGCCTAAAGAAGTTACAGCCGTATTGAAATCTGCTGCAACAACGAGAACTAGATCTCCTGATTTTACATTCAACTTATCTTTTAATTTATTAATCTCATCCTCAGATAAAAATTTAGCTATGGGAGATTTTAAATCTTCTTCTTTAAAAGCAAACCAGGCTAAACCTTTAGCTCCAAATGTTTTAACCTTATCTTCAAGCTGATCTATCTTGCCCCTACTAAATTCAGCCCCCTCTGGAACTTTGAGAGCTCTAATTGTACCTCCAGCCTTAACAACATTCTTGAACACATTAAATTTGCTCTCTGCAAAGATTTCGGAAATATTATTAAGTTCTAAATCATAGCGAGCATCTGGACTATCAGATCCATATCTATCCATAGCTTCCTTATATGTAATCCGATCAAAATTTAGCTCAATATCAATATCTCTAATGCTAAATATTTCTTTTATCAATTGCTCCATCTCAGATAAAAACTTTTCTTGTTCAAAAAAAGATAGTTCAATATCTATTTGAGTAAATTCAGGTTGTCTGTTAGCTCTTAAATCTTCATCTCGAAAACAACGAGCAATTTGAAAATATTTTTCTATACCAGAAGCCATCAATAATTGTTTGAAAAGTTGAGGAGACTGGGGCAAAGCATAAAATTTCCCTTTATTTACCCTACTAGGAACAAGATAATCTCTTGCTCCTTCAGGTGTACTTCTCGTTAAAATCGGGGTTTCAACCTCCCAATATCCATTATCAGTTAAGAACCTTCTGGTTTTTTGCATTATTTCATGCTTAATTTTTATTGACTGGGCCATTTCAGGTCTTCGTAAATCAAGATATCTGTATTCCAGGCGTAAATCTTCACCCACCTCTGCATTGTCTTCAATTAAAAAAGGTGGGGTATCAGACTCAGCTAAAATATCAATCTCATCACCTTCAATTTCAATATAACCCGTTGCTAAATCTGGATTAATATTGTCTTCAGGCCGCCTTCTTACTTTGCCTTTTATTTTTACAACATATTCTGTTCTTAACTCATCAGCCAATTTAAGGGCTTGAGGAGAAATATCAGAATTAAAAACAACCTGAACTAATCCACTTCTATCTCTAATATCAACAAAAATAAGAGAACCGTGATCTCTTCGCTTTTGAACCCAGCCGCATATAACAACTTCTTCTCCGATATTTTGTTGACTTAACTCTTCATTATTATGACTTCTAGCCGCTTTAATAGTTTGTGTTTCCATTCTAGTTTCACTCCTAACTACTCACTTAACTTCTGTATTATCTCTGAAGCTTTTGTTGGAACATCTTCAATATCAACATCTATTTCTTCGCCTGTTTTCATATTTCTTAATGTTACTTTCCCACTTTTTAGTTCTTCTGAGCCAATAATAAGGGTAAGACTACTACCTTTTCTATCAGCATCCTTCATCTGACTTTTAACGCTCCTATCAGAATAATCTTTATCGGCCGCCAAGCCCTGCTTTCGTAATTTATCTAAAAGCAAAAATCCCTCTTTCTCAGCCTCGTCTCCTATCGTAACTACGTAAATATCAATATTGCTTTTAAACAACTCACTATTATCATTCAATAATAAACCTAATCGTTCCATACCTAAAGCAAAACCAACGCCAGGAATATCTCGCTCTCCAATTTCCTCAACAAGCCCATTATATCTTCCGCCAGCAAATATAGCGTCCTGGGCACCCAACTCTTTAGATTTCACTTCAAAAGCTGTGTTTGTATAATAATCCAGACCTCTAACTAAGGTAGGTATAACTTCGTAATTAATTTCAATTTTATCTAAACCATTTTTAACTTGAGCAAAATCTTCTTCACAATCCCGACAGAGATTTTCGGTAATTTTCGGTGCATTCATAATTAAAGCTTGACAACTTTCTACCTTACAATCTAATACCCTTAAAGGATTAGTTTCTAATCTTCTTTGACAATCACCACATAAACTACCTGACTGAGATTTAAAATGATTTTTTAATTTGTCCAAATAAGCTGGTCTACATTCAGGACAACCAACCGAGTTTATTTCAACAAAAAAATCTTCCAAGCCCACTTCGGTTAAAAAATCAATACCTAATTTGATGATTTCAACATCTATCAAAGAATTATCACTACCTAAAACCTCTACCCCAAACTGATGAAATTGGCGATAGCGACCAGCCTGAGGTCTTTCATATCTAAACATAGGACCATGATAATAGAATTTTATCGGCAGGGCTTTACCATACAACTTATTTTCTAAAAAAGACCGAACTACAGGGGCTGTTCCCTCTGGTCTTAAAGTTATACTTCTCCCACCTTTATCTTCAAAGGTATACATCTCTTTCTCTACAATATCTGTACTTTCACCGATACCCCTAGTAAAAAGTTCGGTTTCTTCAAATATTGGAGTTCTGATTTCTTGATAATTATATTTCTGACAAATTTTTTCGATTTTTTTCTCTATAAACTGCCATTTAAATGAATCTGGAGGAAGGATATCATTAGTTCCCCGAGGAGCTTGAATATCCATTTAAGATCATCCTTTCAATTTATGAACTATCTTATTCATTATCAGTTTCAGCTTCGGTTTCAGGTTCAACTTCATCTGAATCTAGATCTTCAATAGAATCTACATCTTCATCTACAGGTGGAACAGATTCTTCACCCTGTACCTCCTGCAGTTCTTGTTGAAGTTCAATGAATTTATTCATCTCTTCTGAAGCACGTTCATCTGCACCTAAATTACTAAAAGCTAAATTCAGTTGATACCGGGCCATTAAATTATCTCCTGCATAATCAGAAGCAAGTTCATATTTTTCTATAGCTTCTTCTCTATTATCGTTGTTTTCATGTAATTCTCCATATTGATAGGCAACTTCCCAATTTTCAGGATGTTCTTCCATCGCTTCTTCCATTATTTCAACAGCAGATTCAAAATCGCCGTCTTTAGAATAACTTTCTGCAAGATAAATATATATTGCTGGATCGTTCTGAACTTCTAGAGCATTACTAAAACTTTCTCTAGCTTCTGCATAATTTTCATTTTCATAGTGATATATTCCTTGAAGAGCAGTATCTTTAATTTCTATCTCAGCTTCCTCTCTTTTTTCTTCCAGCCAGCTTTGAAATTTTTCCTCTTCAATCTCCTCAATTATACTTACTTCAATATCTGATCTTGCTTCCTCAATTTCTTCCTCTGACATTTCTTCTAATTCTTCTTCAGTATACTCTTGAGCAAGCCTTTCATCAATTGCTTCTGTTGTCACCTCGACCTCACCATGAATATCTGCAATAGTTTCTTCTACCATTTTCTGTTGCTGTAATGACATTCTTATATTTTGGCGAAAATCTTCAACTGTTACTCCCTGCTCCTGAAGAATATCCTCTAACTCTGAGAGCTCAAGCTGATTTTGTTCAAGTATATTATTCATTACTTCTTCAATTTCATCTTCCGATACCTCTACAGTAATATCTCTTTCTCTAGCTTCTTGAATAAGTAAGCGTTCTTCAATAATAGAATTTAAAACACTCAATCTAAAAGGAAGCATTTGAGTCCGAGAAAATTGAGAAGTCTGCTGAGCATAATTCTGTAATAAATCAAAATATTGCTGCCGAGAAATTTCTTCTCCATTCACAACTGCTATAGATTCAGATGTGGACTGGTTTTGCTGACCACCTGGGCTTCCTCCGCCCAAAAAAGAACCTACACCCATAAATGCTCCTGTAACAATAAAAGCAATAACTACAATATAAACAACTATTTTACTATAATCTCTAAGTTCATTAAACATTTAAACAAACCCTCCTATAAGAAATTCAATTTTGACTTTTAAATTCTGAAATAGATGATAAAGGACCATGTCCTGGTAAAACCTTTGTGTCTTCAGGCAATTCAACAAGCTTTTCAACTGATTCTTTTAGCAATCTAGCATTACCGCCAGGGAGGTCCGTTCTCCCAACTCCATTTGCAAAAATAGTGTCTCCACTAAAAATCATATTATTTTCCTCAGTGTATAAAGAAATACTTCCTGGCGTGTGCCCCGGACAGTGAAGAACTTTTAAACTCTCTTGACCAAATTTTATTACATCATCAGCCACTAAAATTTTATCTGCTGAAACACTTCTTAACGAACGTCCCATATAAGAAGAAAGGTTTAAGGAAGGATCTTCTAAGCATTTTGCATCTAATTCATGAATAGCAATTTCAGCTCCGGTTTCATTTTTAATAATTTCATTACCACCGATGTGATCAAAATGACCATGAGTATTAATAATATACTTTAATTTTGTACTAGATCTCTTTAATACATTCAATATTTTAAATGTTTCTTTTTCAGACCCAGGATCAATAAGTATTGATTCCCCCTTATCGTATACCAGATATGAATTAACTGCATTCATGTTTAGTTTAATTAATTCATATTCGATTTCAATCACCCCAATCAACAATATTTAGAAGTTTTTATTACTATCCAACAATAAAGTTACAGGGCCATCATTTATTAAAGAAACATCCATGTATGCCTTAAACTCTCCACTGGAAACAATCAACCCTGTTTCATTAGTTTTTTGTAAAAAATATTTATATAAATATTCTGCCTTATCCGGAGATGCAGCATCAGTATAACCAGGCCTTCTTCCAGATCTACAGTCACCATAGAGAGTAAATTGTGAGATAACAATTACTTCTAATTCTAAATCTACTGCCGATAAGTTCATTTTACCTGCTTCATCATCGAATATCCTTAAATTCACAATTTTATCAACTAAATAATCAGCATCTTCCCTGGTATCGTTATTACCAATACCTAATAATACACAAACGCCTTTCCCAATCGAACCTACTACTTCATCGCCTACTTTTACTTTACACTCTTTTACTCGTTGGATCACAGTTCGCACGAAAAAACCTCCCTGCTTTAGCTCGGTCTTGCTCTACTAACTGATAATACACCAGATATACTCTCAATTTTTCTAATTAAATCACGCATATGTTCGAGACTACTTAATTCTACGACCATTTTTACATATGCCTGATTGTATTTTGTTGAATTAGCAACCACTGAATGTAATTCTATTTTTTCCTTAGATATCAAACTTGTAATATCATTTAATAAAGCAGATTTATTTACAGCTTTAATAGCTAATTCTACCTGATATGATTCAGAACGCTGTTTGTTCCAGGTTACATCTATAAAACGATCTTGACCCTCTAAATTCTTGAGATTTGGACAGTCCTGTCGATGTACTGATACTCCTCGGCCTCTCGTTATATATCCAATTATTGCGTCTCCAGGCACAGGATTACAGCACTGTGCAACTCTAACTAATATATCATCCATGCCCTTAACTTGAATGCCTTTATCAGGACTCTTTTTCTTTGGTTTAGTGATTAATTCCTCTAATTGAACCTGTTTCTTATATTTTTCTGGAATTTTATTGTATACTTGTTTAACAGAGATTTGGTCATATCCAATAGCTTCATAAAGAGCATTAATATCTTCGCGGTTTAACTCTTTAGCAATTTTTTTCATAACCTGGTTCTTTTCTGAAGCAGGAATATTTACGCTTTCTTTTTCTAAATAAGAATGCAGCGTCTTCTTGCCATTAGCAACTATTTCCTCTTTCTGCTGCTGTTTGAACCAGTGTTTTATTTTACTTCTAGCTCTAGATGTTTTAACAAAATTGAGCCAGTCTCTAGTAGGTCCAGTACTATTATTTGATGTTAATATTTCGACAATATCTCCATTATCTAATTTATATTCAAGAGGAACAATTCTACCATTAACCTTTGCTCCAACACAATTATGACCAACTTCTGTATGAATATTATAAGCAAAGTCTACTGGTGTTCCCCCGCGAGGTAAAGAGATAACATCACCCCGAGGAGTAAAAACAAAGACCTCATCCTCAAAAAGATCAATTTTAAGGGTTTCAATGAATTCATGAGGTTCCTGAAGGTCTTTCTGCCATTCTAATAACTGTCTTAACCAGGATAACTTTTCTTCGAAATCAGAATCATTTTTTTTGCCTTCTTTATATTTCCAATGTGCAGCTATCCCATACTCCGCAGTTCTATGCATTTCAGGAGTTCTAATCTGTACTTCAAGAGGATCCCCATGAGGACCAATTACTGTAGTATGAAGAGACTGATACATGTTCGATTTAGGCATAGCAATATAATCTTTGAACCTTCCTGGCATTGGTTTCCAAAGTTCATGAATTAAGCCCAATACTTCATAACATTCCCGTACACTGTTAACCAATACTCTAAGAGCTGTCAAATCATAAACTTCAGTAAAATCAATCTCCTTTTTCTCCATCTTTTGATAAATACTATATAAATGCTTAGGTCTACCATAAATATCAGCTTCAATACCCTGTTTTTCTAACCTATTATTTATCTGTTCGATCGCCTTTTGAATTTCCTCTTCGCGTTCTTTGCGATTAGCAGCAACCTTCCTGGAAATCTCATAATATAAATCAGGTTGCAAATAGCGGAAACTCAGATCTTCTAACTCCCATTTAATCCTGGACATACCCAATCGGTGTGCCAGAGGGCCATAAATTTCAATCGTTTCTTTTGCTTTTTCAACCTGTTTATATTTTTTCATATAACCTAAAGTTCTCATATTATGAAGCCGGTCCGCTAATTTAATTAATACAACCCGAATATCATCAGCCATAGCTAAAAACATTTTTCTTAAACTTTCTGCCTGGTGTTCTTCCTTCGTTTTAAATTCTAATTTTGTTAACTTTGTGACCCCGTCCACAAGAAGTGCTACCTGCTCATCAAACATATCCACAATTTCCTGCCTTGAAATCTTTGTATCTTCAAGCACATCATGTAACAACGCCGCAATTATTGTAGTTAAATCAAGTTCAAGTTCAGCTAAAATGTAGGCTACACCTAAGGGGTGTTCATAATATGGTTCACCGGAGACCCTATATTGACCTTGATGTGCATTATAACATATATCATAAGCTTTTCTTAACCTTTCAAGATCAGGCTCATCCATATATGTATTTAATTTTTTAATAATTTTCTCAAGATCCATATATATTAATACTCCTATAAAATACTTTAATTTTTAGGTGGCTATAATAGAAAAAACTTCATAACCTTGTAAATCTTCTCTTCCATTTAATTCTTTAAGTTCTAACAAAAATCCTAAACCGATAACCTCGCCTTTTAATTTCTCAATAAGCTGAATCGCTGCCTTAGTAGTACCACCGGTAGCAAGAAGATCATCAATTAATAAAATCTTATCTCCCGGTTTTATCGAATCCTTATGAATTTCTAAAATATTGGTCCCATATTCTAACTCATATTCTGCAGATAATGAATCAGCAGGTAATTTACCAGGCTTTCTTATCGGTATAAAGCCTTTATTCAATTCTAGAGCAAGTTGAGGTCCGAAAAGGAAACCTCTAGCTTCTATAGCAGCTACATAATCAATGTTCTTACCACTATAATGCTCTGTTAAAATATCAATTACTTTACGATAACTTTTAGGATCCTGTAATAATGGTGTAATATCCTTAAATAAGATCCCCTTTTTAGGAAAATCGGGTATATCTCTAATGTACTCTTCTAAATTCATAGCAAATCCTCCTTCAGTTAATTTTCAACATTATTATTATATACTATATACCTTAATAAGTCCAGAAATACCTCTTAAACTCATCTGTATTAAAAAACCCTGATAATTATTTACCAGGGTTAAAATTTTCCAGATTTTAATATAGAGATCACCAACCAAATACCCAATATGCCGGCCATCGTGTAACCCAAAAAACCAAAAACAGGGACACCCCGAAATAAAGGTTGAATGCCTGTCTGAATAATCATTGAAGAGCCGATTACCAGAGCAGATATAATCATACTTATAGATAATCTGTTTGAAGCAAAATCAATCTCTTTCATTAAATTTTCCAGATTCTTATGTTCAAAATTAATAACTAATTCATCTTTATTTATTTTATCAAGAATATCGCCAATATTTTTAGGATAATCTTTTACGTCATTAATAAATCTCCAGATTATTAAGGCTGCTCTACTGCCAAAATTACCTGGCTTAATTCTATCAATCATTAATTCTTTAACGAAATCATTACCAACTTCAACTATATTGAATTCAGGGTCCAAAGCTGCACCTACACTCTCGCTTAGGCTTAAAGCTCTAAATAACAAGAAAAACTCCTGAGGCAATCTTATATGATGTTTAAAAACAATCTTTTGTAAATCTTCGAATAAAACTTTAAAGTTAATATCTTCTAGTTTGCGATTATAATAACTAAAAATAAATTCTTCGATATCTAATTTAAATTTTCTTATATTCAAATCATGGGGCATATCTCCGATTTCAATAATTGTATCTGTAATCAGTTCTACATTACGTCTTAATAATGCTGCAAATAAAATAGCAAATCTATCTCTATCCTGAGTAGAAATCTGGCCCATCATTCCAAAATCAATATAAGCTAGTTTATTATCTTCCAGCACAAAAATATTGCCAGGATGAGGATCGGCATGAAAAAAACCATCTATCATTACCTGTTTTAAAAAAGCTTCTGCTCCTAAACGAGCAAGTCTTTTATTATCAATATGTTCAGTGGTTTTAAGTTCGCTTAATTTTTGCCCTTTAATTTCTTCCATGATCAAAACTTTTTTAGTCGAAAATTCTTCGTAAATTTCTGGAGAAGTGATATACTCATTATCAGAGAAATTTGCTTTGAATCTCCTGATGTTGGTCATTTCTTGGTGAAAATTTAATTCCTTCTTTAAACTCTCTCTAAATTCTTCTACTAACCCTAAAGGATCTATAAAATCCGGAAGGATTTTTCTTTCCACAGCTATTTCAGCCAAATCAGTTATGATTTCTAAATCTACTTTTATTTTTTTCTCAATCCCTGGTCGCTGAACTTTAACAATAACCGGTTGGCCATTTTTAAGAACAGCTTTGTGAGTTTGAGCAATCGAAGCGCCGGCAGTGGCATCTTTTGCAAAAGACGAAAATACTTCTGTTTTATATTCCTGCCCTAATTCTTTTTTTAACAATTCATCTATCGCTTCAAAACTTACTGGCGGTACTTTATCCTGCAATTTTTTAAATTCATGGATATAATCAGGAGGAAAAATATCGGGACGAGTACTTAAAACCTGGCCCAACTTGACATAAGTTGGGCCAAGTTCCTGAAACACCTGTCTTAACCGTATAGATAATCTAATATTTTCAGGACTCTCACTGATTTTTAATCTTCCCTTTAAAGGAACAAACCGCTTTAAATCAAAGCGGTCTAATAAAAAACCCAGGCCATTTTTTACAAAGATTTGGCTTATTTCTCTATAGCGCTGAAGATGCTTGTATTTTTTCCTTATATTAAGAGCCATAAAATAACCCTCTTACTCTTCATTATTAGAAGACAACTTTTCAGAAAGCTGATCGATCTTCGTTTCTAATCTAGCTAATCTTTCTTTTATTTTATCAACGTCATCCTTTTTAGCTAAACCAAGATCATCAAGCCTATCATCAATAACTCTATCAATTTTTTCTTTTTGTTTGTCTCCCTTTTCCTGCCATTTTTCAATTATTCTCTTTCCTTCTTTTTTACTAAGTTCACCTTCTTCTACCAGAGCCCGAACTAAATCTTCTAACTTATCTACTGTCATATCTAGGGACCCAATACTTCGATATAAGAGATCTTCTAATTTACTCATTAATCTCATCCCCTTTCAATTAATTATACAGAATCAAGTTTTTCTTGCCACTTAACCAACAATGGGCTGGCGACAAATATTGAAGAATACGTACCAACAGCCATACCGACAAATAACGCCAACATAAATGTCCTGATAGCCTCTCCACCAAACAAATATATAGCTAAAATAGCTACCAGAGTTGTCAGTGAAGTATTTATTGAACGGGGCAAAGTATCCACAACAGCCTTATTGGCCAACTCATCAAAACTAGTCCGCTTATACAGCTTCATATTTTCTCTGATCCTATCAAATATAACTATTGTATCATTAATTGAATATCCTATAATTGTTAGAAGAGCCGCTATAAAAGCAGTATTTACTTCCCGACCAATTAAAGCAAAGAAGCCTACGGTAAATATAACATCATGGGTCAGAGTAGCTATAGATACAACAGCAAATTTTAATTCAAATCTAAAACTAATATAAATCACTATTGCTACCGCTGCTACTAATAAGGCTAATATCCCCTGAAGTCTTAATTCTTCGCCAATTACCGGGCCAACCACTTCGCTTCTCATAAGTTCTGTTCCAGCAAAGTTATTATTCATAGAATCAGTCACTTCTTGAATCTGATCCTGAGTTAGCTCAGAAGCTCTAATGAGAATTCCATCAAAATCAGCTCCTCCACTATCTTGAATCTGTGATTCTGAAGCTATATCAATATCCATTAATACATCTCTCACCTGATCCGTTGTTACATCATTTTCAAATGAGTATTCTATGATTGTACCACCCTGGAAATCAATACCTAAATTCAAGCCACTAAACAGCAAGAAAATTAAGGCTAGAGCCATGAAAACACCTGAAACAATAAACCATATATTTTTCTTTCCCATTAAATCAAGATTTTCTGTAAATTTCATCCTCACTTACCCCTTCCTAACACCAAATGCACGAGATGATTGGAGTAGATTTGTTCCTGAACTCATTTCAATTAAATTCTTTGTAATGAAAAACGCATTAAACATACTAACTACAATACCAATAACTAAAGTCACTGCAAAACCTCGAACAGCCCCACTTGTAAAATATGCTAAAATAGAAGCAGTTATTAAGGTAGTGACATTAGCATCCACAATAGTCATATAAGCTCTTTTAAAACCGGCATCTATTGCTGCTCTTAATGTCTTACCATTATTTCTCTCATCTTTGATCCTTTCAAAGATAATAATATTAGCATCAACTGCCATACCAATTGAAAGAATAAGCCCGGCTATACCAGGTAGAGTTAACACTGCCTGTAAACCTGAGAGTGTCCCCATAAATATAATGCCATACATTATAAGTGACACTGCTGCTATAAACCCTGGGAACCTATAATAAAATACTATATAGGCAGCAACTAAAAGAAGACCTAACAATCCTGCTCTAATGCTTTGTTGGATTGCAATAGAACCTAGAGTTGGCCCTACTGTCCTGCTTTCAATAACTTCAACTGGTACCGGCAAAGCCCCTTCTCTTATTAATATCGCGTGTTCTTGAGCTGCTTCTACACTTTCATAACCAGTAATCTGACCAGAATCTCTGATTACAGATTGAACCGTGGGATTTGTAAGTAATTCTTCATCCAGATATATACCTACTTTTTGCCCCATATATTGCCTGGTAATTTGTTCGAATTGAGAAGAACCTTCACTATTTAAACTAAATGTAACCACTGGCCTCCCATACTCATCGTGGCTGGCCCGGGCGTCGCTCACATTTTCTCCCGTCATTAAAACTTCATCTTCGCTATTTCTAAAAGTAAGCATTGCGGTTCGACCAATTGTTGAAATAGCTTCAGAAGGATTATCAACTGCGGGTAATTCTACAATTATTCTATCTGTTCCCTCTAATTGTATAACTGGCTCAGAAAGGCCGATCTGATTGACCCGTCTCTCAATTACACTCAAAATACCCGTCATTACTTCTCGATCGATCTGTCTATCTTCAGTAGGTTGAGCCTGCAAAACAATGTGTGAACCTCCTGATAAATCCAAACCTAAATTTATCCCATAAAACCCATATAAACCTACTGCCAAAGCGATAATTAAAATTAAAAAAATTATTTTTATTCTTCTTTTACTCTTATACCTCATATTAATCCTCCCTACACCAATTAACTGTATATAATATTATAATATTAAAAATTATAGCTTTTAACTGTCGATAGCATAATCTTTATGCTGAAGCAGCCTCATGTTATTTAGCGGCCAAAATACCCAAAAAGCTTTACCGTGAATAGAATCTTCATCTACATACCCTACCAAAGATTCAAACCGACTATCAGCACTGTGATTCCTGTTATCTCCTAATACAAAATAACTATCTTCAGGAACTTCAAAAGGGCCTGAACTACCAATATCTCGCATAGGTTCTTTAATATAATCTTCTTCGATAGCTTCACCATTAATATATACCTGACCTTCTCTAATGTATATATTATCACCAGGTAAACCTATAATTCTTTTTATATATCGCCTATCCTGAGCACCTTTGGGAGTAAAGACAACTATTTCCCCTCTTTCAGGTTCCCTAAACCTATAAACAATTTTATTAGCAATCAACCGTTCCCCATTTTGCAGGGTATTCTCCATAGAACTACCTTCTACAACAAATGATTGAGCTACAAATGTAATTATCAAAAACGCAAGAACACCTGCAATAATCAATGATTGTAAAAACTCTTTAATATCACCACTATCCACGTAAATTACCTCCATTTATACGATGCCAAATTAAATCAGCTACTATTCCGAGTTATTATCCTGTGATCTGTCAATATGACTAATTGAAGATTTCATTAAATCGATATCAACTTCTGACGATACCCTTAAACGCACAACATTATCCTTGATCTTAACTATCTTCCCCTTGATTCCCCCAGCTGTTACAATTTTATCTCCTACCTCTAAATTATTTAGCATCTCTTGATGTTCCTTTTGCTGCTTTTTTTGAGGTCTAATTAAAAAAAACCAAAAGACACCAAAAATTAAAACCCAGGGCAATAATGATAAAATAAGTTCCATTAATAAACTCCTCCTTATATTCTTAATAGTAGTATAGCCATCCTTTAAACTATTCAACATAGATATTAATAATCCTGCTTTAAAAGAATAATTATATATATTCTATCTACAAACAAATTAAATCTCGCCTTAGTCTCTAAAAATATTCAGCGTAAAACTTTTCAGTAAATTGATCGAATTTATTATCATTAATACTTTGTCTCAATTCACGCATTAAATTTAAAAAGAAATAAATATTATGGTAAGAGGTTAACATTACCCCCAAAATCTCATTGCGATTCAGTAGATGTCTTAAGTATGCTCTGCTATAATTTTTACAAACATAACAATCACAATCAGGATCAGGACTGGTAAAATCTTCACTAAAGGTGGCATTTCTAATGGTTATTCTCCCTGTAGAAGTATAAATGCTTCCATGCCTGGCTATTCGAGTTGGCATTACACAATCAAACATATCTACTCCCCGCCGAACACCTTCGATTAAATCTTCTGGAGTTCCTACCCCCATAAGATATCGTGGTTTATTAGAAGGCAGTTCAGGAATTGTTACTTCAAGCATTTCCTGCATAACCTCAGTTTCCTCACCAACACTCAAACCCCCAATAGCATATCCCGGGAAATCTAACTTAACTGTTTCCCTGGCACTCAATTTTCGTAAATCTGAGTATGCACCACCCTGCACTATTCCAAATAGATGCTGTTTTTCAGCACCCAGCATCGCTTCCTGACATCTTTCAGCCCACCGCAATGTTCTTGCTAAAGATTCTTCCACATACTCATAATCTGCTGGATAAGGAGCACACTCATCAAAAGCCATTACAATATCAGCTCCTAGGGCTCTCTGAATTTCAATAGATTTTTCTGGAGAGATAAAATGCTTTGAGCCATCCAAATGAGATTGAAAATAAACTCCTTCTTCTTTGATTTCATTTAAGTCGGAAAGGCTAAAAACTTGAAATCCTCCACTATCTGTTAATATTAAGCCATCCCAATTCATGAATTTATGAAGCCCTCCGGCCTTTGCTATTAAATCCTCTCCGGGCCGGAGATATAAATGATAAGTATTTGCAAGAATTATCTCTGCTCCACAAGCTACTAAATCTTCTGGACGCATGGTTTTAACTGTGGCTTGAGTTCCCACAGGCATAAATGCGGGGGTATTAATCATTCTGCCATTCACATACACCTTCCCTGTTCTAGCCTGGGAAGATTTATTTCTATTCTTTAATTCGTAATTTAAACTCATATTTAATCTACTCCATAATTAAAAATTATATTATTAACATTGCATCACCAAAACTATAAAATCTATAATCTTCTTTCACCGCTATCTGATATGCGTCTAGAATTTCATCTTTTCCCACCAGCGCAGCAACTAACATTATCAGGGTCGATCCCGGCAGATGAAAATTAGTTATAAGTCCATCTACTAATTTATACTCATAACCGGGATAAATAAAAATATCCGTCCATCCCTTTTGAGGCTGTCCCTGCTTGATTTTCTGATGAGAAGATTCCAAAGCTCGAACTGAGGTAGTACCCACCGCTACAATTCTACCTCCATTTTTCATGGTATCACTAATCTCCTTTGCTGTTTTCGCACTTATTTCATAGTACTCAGAGTGCATATCATGCTCTTCAACATCATCAACTTTAACAGGTCTGAAAGTACCCAGACCTACATGCAAAGTAAGATAGCTCAAACCAATACCTCTATCCTTTAACTGCTTTAATAGCTTGTGAGTAAAATGTAAACCTGCTGTCGGAGCAGCCGCTGAACCTTCTTTTGTAGAATCAGCATAAACCGTTTGATACCGTCCAGGATCTTCAGGTGTTTTAGTAATGTATGGTGGTAAAGGCATTTCACCTAAATCCTTAAGCTTTTTATTTAATTTCCCTGAAGGCTCAAACTTTAAAACCCTTCCACCAAAATCGGTATATTCCTCACAAACAGCCTTGACCTCGTTATCTCCAAATATAATTTCCGTACCTTTTTTTACCCTGCGGCCTGGCTTAACTAATACTTCCCATTTATCCTTTTCGATCTCAGTCAATAGTAATACTTCGATTTCAATTTCAGATTCAACTTTTTCTCCATATAACCTGGCAGGAATAACCTTGCTGTTATTAAAAACCAATCTATCTCCAGGTTTTAAAAAATCAAATAATTTATAAAAAAGAGAATGCTCTATTATGTGACCGTTTTTATTTAAGACCATTAACTTTGAATGATCTCTTTGGTCAGCAGGTTCTTGAGCAATTTGCTCTTCAGGTAAATCATATTTAAAATCTGACGTCTTCATTTATATACCTCCAAAGTTAATCAAAAAGGCTTTGTTCCGTCTGATTAGTCTTCTCAATGTCTAGATGTTTATACGCTGAACTTGTAGCAACTCTACCCCTGGGAGTTCGTTTTAAAAAACCTAATTGCAGCAAATAAGGCTCATAAACATCCTCAATAGTTTCCGTTTCCTCACTTATAGCCGCAGCGATGGTTTTCAAGCCCACCGGACCACCTTCAAATTTATTAATGATTGTTTTAAGCAATCTATAATCAAGATTATCAAGACCTAATTCGTCTATCTCAAGAAGCTGCAGAGCTTCACTTACTACTTCTGGAGTAATAACCCCATCAGCCTTAACTTGAGCGTAATCTCTGACTCTCCTAAGCAGTCTGTTAGCTATTCTAGGTGTTCCTCTAGAGCGACAAGCGATTTCTTCAGCCCCGGATTCAGAAATTTTGACATTTAATATTCTTGCCGACCTATTAACAATTTCACCTAATTCTTCATTATTATAAAACTCTAACCTATTAATTACCCCAAATCTATCCCGCAAAGGCGAAGAAAGCTGACCTGCTCTAGTGGTAGCTCCAACCAAAGTGAATTGAGGTAAATCTAAACGAACTGATCGCGCAGAGGGGCCTTTGCCTATCATTATATCTAAACCGAAATCTTCCATAGCTGGGTACAATACTTCTTCTACCATTCTATTTAAACGGTGGATCTCATCGATAAATAAAATATCCATTTTCGAAAGATTTGTTAGGATACTGGCAAGATCTCCCGGCCTTTCTATGGCAGGGCCGCTTGTGGTATGAATATTAACATTCATTTCATTAGCAATTATATTGGCTAAAGTAGTTTTCCCCAATCCAGGCGGACCATAAAGCATCACATGATCCAGAGCTTCTCCCCGTTGAATTGCAGCCTGGATAAAAATCTTTAATTTTTCTTTAACTTTATTTTGACCAATGTAAAATTTAATCTTTTTAGGCCTCAAGGTTTGATCAAAATCATCTTCCCGCCGTTCTTTAGGAGATATTACTCTTTTCTCATCCATTTTATCTACTCCTTACCAAGATGATTAAGGACCAGCATTATCCGGTCTTCTAATTCACCTGATAACTCAGACCCCAATTTATTTACTGCCTGATTAATTTCTGAATCATTATACCCAAGATTATTTAACGCCGAATATAGATCTTTGTCAGTATTTTGATAAATATTGCTAGTAGGAGTAACTGCATTATCTATTAAATCATCCAACTTATCTTTTAGTTCAAGAATCAATCTTTGCCCACTTTTAGGTCCTATTCCACTAATCTGTTGTAAAGTATTCATGTCTTCGTTCAAAATAGCCGAAATGAATTTATCAGGAGGCAAAGTTGAAATAATATTTTCTGCTACCCTGGGACCAATCCCTGATACCGACAAAAGTCGGATAAACAAATCTTTACTACTTTTTTCTTTAAAACCAAACAATTCAAGAGAATCCTCTCGCACATAAGTATAAATAAACAGTTCCGTTATTTCACCAACTTGAAATTGGCTAAAAGCAGCAGGTAAGTTCACTTGATAGCCTACACCACTCACATTAATGATCACTTCATCACTTTCAACAGAAATTATCTCGCCTTTTAAGTATCCGATCACAGTTGATCACCCCATCTTTGCTTAAAACCATAACTCTGACCATGGCATATCGATACAGCTAAAGCATCAGCAGCATCATCAGGTTCCGGGATTTCCTGTAAGTTTAATAATGCTTTAACCATGTGCTGCACCTGATATTTAGTTGCTCTCCCATAACCCACTACAGCCTGCTTTACCTGCAAAGGAGTATATTCCGAAACTTCTAGTCCGGCCTTTGCCCCTGCCAGTAAAATAACTCCTCTAGCTTGCCCTACTCTAATAGCAGTTTTAACATTTTTATTAAAAAATAATTCTTCAACCGCTAAACAATCTGGTTTAAAACGAGAAATTATTACTTGAAGTTCATCATATAAAATTTCTAATCTTTCTACATCCGACAAATCTGCTGAAGTAATTATTGTATCATAATTTAATAGTTCAAATTTATTTGCTTCTTTTAAAACCAAACCGTAACCCATTGTAGCCAGGCCGGGATCAATTCCTAAAATTTTCAACTTTAGCCACCTGCCTATCAAAAATAAAAGGCACTGAAATTATCAGTGCCTTGAAAGCTCAGAGTTTAAGAAATTTACTCCTTTTCTACCTCTGCAAGTACTGATTCAGGAATATCATAATTTGCATAAACTTCCTGAACATCATCATGCTCTTCAAGTTCATCCATTAAATTAAGAATCTTTTTCGCCCCTGTTTTATCCAACTTGACCGTATTATTTGGTATCATTACTAAATCAGCTTCTTCAAAATCATATCCGTTTTTTTCTAACTCATTTTTCACAGACATAAAGTCAGATTGATTAGTAAGTATCCGGATTATATCTCCTTCAAGTTTTACATCCTCAGCACCGGCTTCTAAAGCTTCTAGCATAATCTCATCTTCATCTTTTGTATCATTAGAATGATCCATTACTAACTGTCCGCGCCGATCAAACATCCAGGCAACACAACCAGACTCACCTAAATTTCCTCCATGGTCCGATAAGATATGACGGATCTCTGAAGCAGCTCTATTCCGATTATCTGTTGTTATTTCCATAAATAAAGCAATACCCTCGGGACCATATCCTTCATAGGTAAAGCTTTCATATTCAACGCCTTCTAACTCACCAGTACCTCGCTTTATTGCTCTTTCAATATTATCACTCGGCATATTTTTATCTTTTGCTTTATCAATAACCATTCTAAGGTCTGCATTCATCTCCGGATCTCCGCCACCTTCTCTGGCGGCTACAGCAATCTTCTTGCTTAATTTAGAAAAAAGTTTCGCTTTCCGTTTATCCTCTTTTTGCTTTTTATGCTTAATATTTGCCCATTTAGAATGGCCAGCCATAAGTATCCCTCCTGAAAAACATACTGATTAATATTTTAACATAATTTCACCCTATATGCAATCAAATAACCCATGGTCAAAATCACCATGGGTTAATATTTAATCTAACTTGTATTTTAATTTTTGAATAAATTTTTCTAATTTTACTTCGCCCTCATCATCCCACATGATCAAAAAATCTTTAATTATTCCCTTTTCCTGTTCTGATAAATTACTAATCTGTTGCTTTATTTCCTCTTCATCTCCAGGAATGGCTTTTAACATTTGAATTGCTTTTTTAAGGGGATATTGAATTTTATAATATACTTTATCTGCCATTATTAACACCTTCAAATAAATCTTTTAATTTAACAAGATCATCTATTCCATCTCTACGCAAAAAACGTAGATAACCTTCTAAAGTTATTATTCTATTTTCCAGGATATTACCTTCAATTTCTAATTCATCTAAATTTAGCTTATCGATCCTATCCATAACAGAATTCAAATTATCAATAGCATCTAAAGCAGTATTTCTTAAATCATCCACTTTTTACACCTCTTTATGAATTATAATAAGTTGACCGGTAAGCCGAGTTCTGTCAGGGATGATCATCTATCTGCAACTACAGTTACCTATAGCGTCTAGCGTCCTAACCCAGAGGAAAAGCGGGCAGCTTTATAACCTCTCTATTTGGACTTACTCCAAGTGGGGTTTACCTAGCAATCCAGTCACCTGAATCCTGGTGAGCTCTTACCTCACCATTTCACCCTTACTGCTCTTTTTGCAAAAACAGCGGTATTTTTTCTGTGGCACTAGCCTGGGAGTCGCCTCCACTGGGTATTACCCAGCACTCTGCCCTATGGAGCTCGGACTTTCCTCAGTTTCAATTAAATGAAACTGCGATCATCTAGTCAACTTATTTATAAACCTATTGTTTTACTCATATTTATTAGACATTGCTAGTATAACATGCGTTTTAATAATTGTCAAGTATTATAATATCTTGTTTAAATCTTACTTTATTAAAAAAAATGAATTTGTTTATTGATAAATTTTCCATGAAAATTGATCATCAATAAATACTTCTACCTCTGGTATATCTCCACTAGAATAATTCTGTTTTAATAGATAATTTTGGATTAGTTCAGGAAATATTTTTTCTGTGCCATAATGTCCTGCATCTACAACTGCCAGATCAGAGCTTAATGCTTTTTGAACTTCGTGATATTTCACATCACCCGTTACCAATACATCAGCTCCTGCTTTAACTGCATTTTTTATAAAATTAGAACCGCTGCCGCAAGCTACAGCAACTTTTTTTACTTTTTTATCCACCTTACCCGCAACTCTACAATGATCCAAATCTAAATTTTTATTGATTAGGTATATATATTTTTCTAAAGGCATCTGCTCTTTTAAATAACCGATCCGAGCAGGTAAATATTCTCCTTTTAACTGGTCCGGTTGATAAATATCAAAAACTGGCTCTTCATAAGGATGAGCAGATTTTAATGCCTTCATGACTGCGTCTTCTTTATGTTCAGGATACATCACTTCTAACCTATATTCAGACACATACTCCTGCTGCCCATTCATCCCGATGGCTGGTTTACTACCTGCTAAAGGTCTAAATGTCCCTGTTCCTTTAGAGTAGTAAGCAACTCTATCATAATTATTATACTCTCCTGCCCCTACACTATGAAGGGCATTTCTGACCTCCTGCAAGTTATCTTCTGGCACATAAATCACAATTTTTTTATGCGGTATATTTTCACTCAAATACTTAATATCATTTATTTCTAGTTTTTCTGCTAAGAAATCATTCAAGCCACCTTGAGCCTGATCTATATTAGTATGCCCAGAATAAATGTTTAAGTTAGCTTTTATAGCTTGCCTAATTATTTTACCAGTAGGATTGTATGAATTAACATTACTTATCCCTTTAAAAATCAAGGGATGATGAGATATTAATAAGTCAATATTACTATTAACTGCTTCTCGAATAATATTTTCTGTAACATCAAGAGATATACCTATCTTATTAACCGGTACATCAGGATCTCCCACCTGCAGTCCCACATTGTCCCAGGCCTCGGCTAAATTTGCAGGAGCAAACTTATTAAGTTTACCTATTATTTCACTGACTGAAATCAAGCTTATACCCCCTTTATAAAATTAAAACCCTGCTCTTATAAAAATAAGAACAAGGCAGTTAATTTACATGGTGGGCCCACCAGGACTCGAACCTGGGACTAATCGGTTATGAGCCGATTGCTCTGACCAACTGAGCTATGGGCCCTATTAAAATTTTCTCAGCACACCTTACATTATAATGTATTATACCTTATTCGTCAAGGGTTAATCTAAATAATCCTTTAATTTTTTACTTCTAGTTGGATGGCGAAGTTTTCGTAAAGCTTTGGCTTCAATCTGCCTTATTCTTTCCCTGGTCACACCAAATTCTTTACCTACTTCTTCCAAAGTTCTAGGCCGGCCATCTTCAATACCAAACCGAAGCTCAAGCACCCTCTTTTCTCTATCTGTTAGTGAATCTAAGACCTCGTCAAGCTGGTCCTTGAGAAGCGTAAATGAAGCTGCCGAAGCTGGAGCTGGAGCATCTTCATCTTCTATGAAATCCCCTAGATGACTATCTTCTTCTTCTCCAATTGGAGTTTCCAAAGAAACTGGTTCTTGAGAAATCTTCATAATCTCCCGAACCTTATCTGCACTCAGATCCATTTCTTCACCGATCTCTTCCGGTGTAGGCTCGCGACCCAGTTCCTGCAATAGCTGCCGGGAAACCCTTATCAATTTATTAATAGTTTCAACCATATGCACGGGTATTCTAATCGTTCTGGCTTGATCTGCTATAGCCCGAGTAATAGCCTGTCTTATCCACCAGGTAGCATATGTGCTAAATTTATAGCCCTTCGTATAATCAAATTTATCTACAGCCTTCATCAAGCCCATATTACCTTCTTGAATCAAATCAAGAAACAATAATCCTCTTCCCACATACTTTTTTGCTATACTGACCACTAATCTCAAATTAGCTTCGACCAGCTGCTGTTTAGCCTCCATCTCTCCTTGCTCCATCCTCTGGGCAAGGTCTACCTCTTCTTCAGCAGTTAAAAGATCGACTTTCCCGATTTCCTTTAGATACATTCTTACAGGATCGTCTATCCCAACTCCCTGAGGAACACTTAAATCTAAGCCGCTGTCTTCATCACTTTCATCTTCATCTTTTTCTTCTTCACCCTCTTCAATGACATCTATATCCATTTCGCTTAAAATATCATATACATTTTCTATTTCATCTGAATCTAATTCAACATCTTCCAGTGCATCCATTATTTCTTTATACGTCAATTTACCTTCTTCTTTCCCCTGCGTAATCAATGTTTTTACTTGTTTAATTCTTGCGGGACTAACTTGATCATTAGCCATTAATTGTCCCTCCCTTCCAATCTCAATATTCTTTTATAATATAATAATAAATCATTTAACTGACTTAAACTTTTTGGGTCCTGCTGAATATTATCTATAATGATATTAATCTCAGTTTGGATTTTTCTCTTTATCAGCTGATCTATCATGTCTTTAAAAACTTCTTCAGAAGGAAACTCTTCCTGGGTTAAAAAGAATTCAGTTAGATTTTCCTTGTTTTCTTGATCAAGACAGGAAATAATCTCTGTTACAGTAATCTCTGGTTCCTGCCAGATCAACTCAGCTATCTCTTTTGCTTGAGGAGTAAAATAATCAGGATTAATCATATTAAAAACTATGTGCATAAATTTATCCTTCTGTAACATATAAGCTAAAATCTGCCAATCTGGATCATTTTTATTGCTGTTTATTTGTTTTTGAGATGTAGCATATTTCTTTCTATTAATAGATTTATTTTTCTTTTTTAAATTCATGATTTTATTTTCAATTTTATCCATGGAAATATCAGTTTTATCTGCAAGTACTTTTGCATATGCTTCCTGAATAAGTTCATCTTCCAAATCAGCTAAAAATTCCGCGCCTTCCTTGGCAGCTTTTAATCTACTATCAGCAGAACCATCATCATATTTTTTCATGATTAAGTTAATTCTATATTCGATTAAATCAGGCGCTTTATCCTTTAATTCTTCAAAATTTGAAAGATCATGGGATCGCAAAAAATCATCTGGATCCGAACCCTCCGGCAGGTTTATTACAGCAACATCTAAGCCTGCTTTACGCAGAATCTCCAGCCCTCTTAAAGTAGCCAGTTCTCCTGCGGTGTCAGAATCATACGCGATAAAAACTTTATCGGCATATCTCTTCAATAATCCAGCCTGCTCTCTGGTCAATGAAGTTCCCAATGAAGCAACAAAATTAGTTAACCCAAGTTTATGAGCAGTTAAAACATCCGTATATCCCTCAACAATTATAGCTTCACCGGTTTCTCTTATTGAAGTTTTAGCATTATTTAAACCATACAAAATTCTTTTTTTTGAAAAAACGGGGCTTTCAGGCGAGTTTAGATACTTCGGATTATCTTCTGGATCTATTCTTCTCCCCCCAAAACCAATCACTTCAGAGCGAACATTGTAAATCGGAAATATGATTCTGTTTCTAAACCGATCGTAATAACTATTATTCTTACCTGAAATGACTAACCCAGCTTCATAAAGAATTTCTTTATTATAGCTTTTCTTTAACAGGAAATTTTTAACTGCCTTCCAACTATTAGGAGCATATCCAATTTGAAATTCATCAATATCTTCCTGAGAATATCCCCGATTAAATAAATAGTCTCTAGCTTTTTCTGCATTATCGTTATTTATTAGTAGATAATTATAAAACTTAGCGGCCAACTTATTAGCTGAAAATATAGCCTCTCTTTTTTTAATATCCTCCTGATTAAAATCTCCATCAAAGTCCACTTCTATATTTACTCTTTCAGCTAAAGTAATTAAAGTTTCTTTAAATGAGAGGTTATCAATCTCCATAACAAAATTAATAGCATCTCCGCCAGCACCACAGCCAAAACAATAATAAAATTGTTTTTGGGGGTTCACAGTAAACGACGGAGTATTTTCCTGATGGAATGGGCATAGTGCTTGATAATTTTTTCCTGTTTTTTTGAGATCAACATACTCATCGATAAGAGCAACAATGTCAATTTCGGCTTTTACATTATTTATTAAATTTCTTGAAATAGAAGCCATAATAATCAATCCTATAATATATTTCGGGACCTAATTCAAAAATCCTGCAAACATAAATTAAAAGAAATTAGAAGAAGGAATAAATAGGGTATGCCCTGTAGAAATCGCATAACGATCTGTCATTCCCGCAATATAATCAACTACAGCCTGTTCTTTATTTTCCTTATAAATCTCTTGATAAAATTCTTCAGGCATTTTTTCAGGATTTTCTTTGTAGTAATAAAATAAATGTTCTAAAAGTTTTTTGGCTTTTTTCTCCTCGACCTTAGCTTTTGAGCCAATATATACATTTTGAAATAAATAATCTCTTAATAGTTCAGTAGCTTCAGCAACTTCAGCTGACATTTTAATTTCATCTTCATTAACACTTGTGTTAATGATATTTCTAACCATAACATTTATTCTATCCGAGTGACTCTCACCTAACTTAGCTAAACAGAAATCAGGAAGATCTGATTTTTTAATAATTCCTGCTCTTAACGAATCATCGATATCATGATTTATATAAGCAATTCTATCAGCAATTTTAACTATCTGGCCTTCTAAAGTCAAGGGAGTTTTTTCACCTGTATGATTTAAGATACCATCTCTCACTTCATAACTCAAGTTTAAACCTCTTGTTTGTTTATCCCTAATTTCTAAATTATCAACAACTCTTAAACTTTGAATATTATGCTTAAACCCAGTTTCCGTCAAACTATCCAGGACCTCTTCTCCCGCATGTCCAAATGGAGTGTGACCAAGGTCGTGAGCAAGAGCAATCGCTTCTGTCAAATCTTCATTCAATCTTAAGGCCCGTGCAATAGTCCTGGAAATCTGAGATACCTCTAAAGTATGAGTTAATCTCGTTCTATAATGATCCCCTGCAGGAGAGATAAAAACCTGGGTCTTATGTTTTAGCCTCCGAAAAGCCTTGGAATGAATAATTCTATCCCGATCATGCTGATAAATCAATCTAAGATCACAACGTGTTTCAGGGACTTTTCTACCTTTGCTTTTTGAACTTAACATAGCTTTATCAGATAATATTTCAGCTTCCCTTTGCTCTAAAAATTCTGTATCAGCTATATTCACCACAATTTAAAACCCCCTCTCCACTTTCTAATTCAAATAATCTTGCACTTCATTTGCTGATTCTTCTATCGATTTATTAGTTACATTTAAAACCGGACATCCGATTCTTTTCATGACGTCATCTGCGTAATCCAATTCTTCATTTATTCTTTTTATAGAAGCATACTGACTATCCGGGCTTAAGCCTAAGGCTTTTAAACGTTCCTGCCTTATTTCATTTAGCAGTAATGGATCAATCGTCAAACCGATCACTTTGTTCTCTGGATTTTCATATAGTAATTCAGGTATGTCTACCTCAGGCACTAAAGGAATATTCGCCGCCTTAAAACCTCTATAAGATAGATAAATGCATAAAGGGGTTTTAGAAGTCCTTGAAACTCCAATTAATACGACATCTGCCAGTTCTATTCCTTTTTTATCATTTCGATCATCATATTTAACCGTAAATTCCATTGCTTCTACCCGCTTAAAATAATTTTGATCTAATTGATGTCTAAGCCCTGGCTGTAAAACCGGAGAGGTATTCAGCATCTCTTCCATCTTCTCCATCACCGGGCCCATGATGTCAATCATAGAAATATCTCGTTCCCGCCCGAAAGTATAAAACTCTTTTCTTAATTCAGGATTGATCAAAGTATAAACGATCATTGCATCTGAATCTGCTGCTTGCAGAGCAATATTTTTTAATTCTCTTCGCGTTTTTACATGAGAAAATTTAACAATATTAATATTACTAGCATCAAATTGACTTGCAGCGGCCTCCACCACATTACTCGCGGTCTCACCTAAAGAATCTGAGACTATAAAAACTGACCTATCTTCTGGCACAAGTATCCCTCCCTCTTATTCTTCATCCAGAACTATTGCGTTAATATCCATTATAGGAAGGATAAGTTCTGCTACCTTCTTTAATAAAGTCACCCTATTTTTTTTGATCTCTTGATCATCTACCATTACTACTACATTATCCAGAAAATTATCCACAGCACTTTTAATATTAGAAAGTTCTTCTAAGGCTTGATAATATTCTCCTGCCTTTAAAAAAATACCAAGTTTCGCTTTTATCTTTTGATAACTAGAAAAAAGCGCTTGGACTTCTGGTTCTTTAATCAATTTCGGATCAATATTATCTTTGCTTTGACTTTGAGCAGCTAAATTCTGACACCTTTGCAGGCCGTGGAACAACTGAACAAAACCCGTAAAATCTTTATCTCTAAATTTCATTATTGCCCGGGTCCGTTCTGCCAGGTTATTGATATCATCAAAGTCAACATCCATAGCTGCTTCTAAAACATCATAGCGAATATTTTTGTCTAAAAAATAATTTCTAAGCCGCTGGGAGAAAAAACTTTTCACTTCCTGGAAAGTTTCTTCGCTAATATTTAGCTTATTACCTGAAATCCTAATTAAATCAGAAAGTTCCAGGTTAATATCACCTTTGAGAATTATTTTTATTATTGCGGTACCTTTCCTTCTTAAAGCAAAAGGATCATGACTGCCTGTAGGTTTATTCCCCAAATGAAAATTACTCACTATATCATCAATTTTATCAGCTATACTCAATATCATACTCTCCGGCAACTGAGGCAAACTATCTTCTGAGCCTGCCGGGAGATAATGCTCTCTAATCGCCTGAGCAACTCTTTTATTTTCACCCGCAAGTTTAGCATATTCAGAACCCATAACACCCTGTAAAGAAGCAAATTCTTTTACCATATCGGTAGCTAAATCAAATTTGGAAAGCTCAGCTGCCCTAAGCAAAAACCCCTTAATGTCATTATTTAAAGAGATTAAATCTGCGATATTAGCTGAAACTTCTGTAATTCTTTCAACTTTATCAGCAAGGCTTCCTAATTCTTCTTGATAAACTATCGAATTTAATTTATTCTTAAAATGATTTAATTCTTTACTTAGATCTTCTTCAAAGAAAAACTTCGCATCAGCTAATCTGGCGCGAATGACCATTTCATTACCATTTTTAACTTGCTTTATATGATCATAATTACCATTCCGAACAGCTAAAAAATAAGGGGTGAGCTCATCGCCCTTTTTAACTGGAAAATACCTTTGATGTTCAATCATAGAAGTAATTAAAACTTCAGCAGGCAAATCCAAATAATCTTCTTTGAATTCTCCTCTGAAACTGGCAGGATATTCGACCAAATTAACTACTTCTTCTAATAAGTTTCCCGGCTTATATACATTTTGGCCTGGCAGTAATTGCTCATTCAACTGATCAGTAATCATATTTTTTCTTTGGGATTGCTTTACAATAACGAATTCTTCATTCAATAATTCAAAATAATGCTCAGCAGAATCAATCTTGATATTATCACTACCTAAAAAACGATGGCCTCTACTAATATTCCCAGAATTAAGGCCTGCTAATTCAAATTGAATAAGTTCTGAACCCAGCAAAGCAACAATCCAGCGGATCGGTCTAATAAATCTATAATCATTATCACCCCAGCGCATTTTCTGAGGTTGGGGGATTCTATTAACTATCTCAGGCAATAATCTTGCTAAAACTTCACCAGTAGGCTCCCCTTCTATAATTTTTTCTGCATATAGATAACCATCTTTTTCGATCAACTCATCAACAGCCATATTTTGACTCTTAGCGAAACCTAATCCGGCTTTAGTCGGTTCACCATTTTCAAAAGCAATATTCACCGAAGGTCCCTTTATACTTTGTTCCCTATCTGCCTGAGTTTCTGAAAAACCTTCACCATATAAAACTAATCTTCGCGGAGTAGAATAAGAATTAATCTGCTCATATTCAATGCGATGTTTAGTAAATTCAGTTTCTGCTAAATCCAAAAATGATTCCCTTAGATTCTTAACTAATTTAGCAGGCAGCTCTTCTGTTCCAAGTTCAAACACAAAACTTTTACTCATTACTATCTTCCCCTTTATCTTCCAAACTAGCTAAATAAACCCGAGCTGTTTCTTGAGCTAAATCTCTAACGCGTTTAATATATCTAGTTCTTTCTGTTACACTAATAGCTCCTCTTGCGTCAAGAATATTAAATATATGAGAACACTTTAAAGTGTAATCATAAGCAGGCAAAGCAAGCTTATGTTCTAAAGTATTGGATGCTTCTACTTCAAAATTATCAAAGAAACTTTGTAATCGGTTTATACCCGCAATCTCAAAGTTATACTTTGATTGTTCGTACTCATTACGATAGTAAATATCCCCATAAGTTACGCCTTCAACCCACTCTAAATCATACACATCTTCTTTTTGCTGAAGATACATGGCTATTCTTTCTAAACCATAAGTTAACTCAACCGTAACCGGCTTGGCATCAAGTCCTCCTACCTGTTGAAAGTATGTAAACTGGGTTATCTCCATTCCATCTAACCATACTTCCCACCCTAATCCCCAGGCACCAAGCGTAGGAGCTTCCCAATTATCTTCAACAAACCTAATATCATGTTTTAAAGGGTCTATCCCCAGTTGTTTTAGACTGTCTAAATATAATTGTTGGATATTTTCTGGAGAAGGTTTCATAATAACTTGATATTGAAAATGTCGCTGTACCCGATTAGGATTCTCACCATATCTACCATCCTGTGGACGACGAGATGGCTGCACATAAGCAGCATTCCATGTTTTGGGACCTAAAGCTCTCAGAAATGTGGCCGGACACATCGTTCCTGCCCCCACTTCTAAATCATAAGGCTGCTCAATAACACAACCCTGTTTCCCCCAATAAGCATTTAATTCTTGAATTATATTCTGAAATAACACTCTATCCACTCCTTATATTAACATAAAATATATATTAACCAAAAATACCTCACCCCGCAAGGGACGAGGTACTTCTTTTAGCTAAAAGCTGAGATAAACTTCTCAGTTTTAAAAGATAAATTTAAATGATAAGATATAAATTTCTTTAAAAGAAGATTTAGGTTATTAAGTTGCTCAATATTCAGATCAAATCTATTTTCAAGACTAAATCCTTTAGCCATAGCTTCCTTTAAAAACTCAAGTTGAAATCGGTCAATAGTAAATTTTATACCCATATTATTTGTAATACAATCGGAACAATACAAAGATCCATCAGCTACTACGAACTCCATCTTATTCGTCACACAACTATTTTTGCAGTTACAGCAGCCATCTAATTTTAACTCATATCCAATAATAGCTAAAGCAGCTGCGTGAAAAATCACCAAAAAATATTCGTAGTCTATATCTTTATCTAACTTTTCTAAGTTGATTAATGTTAATAATAAATGCTTAAAAAAAACTGTATTCCTTTCCGAGGTTCCAGTCAGATAATAAAATTCAATAACATAATTACCATAACTAACCTTTTTCAAATCCTGTTTCATTTTCGGAAAGGCATATTTTAAATCTACATCCATTAAACGGGCTAAACCATTTCCCTGATAATAATTGATAGTATTCCAGTTAAATATTTGTAATAAACCAGAACTACTACTGGTAATTTTTTTACCATGTTTTACCGCTAACCTTAAAAGACCAGATTGTTCAGTATAAAGAGTTACCAATTTATCTTTTTCTCCCAAGGAAGCCGTTTTAATTATAATTGCATCAGTTTCGATTTCATTCAATAAAGTTCCTACTCCTCTTCATCTGTAACGATTTCAACACCAGAACTGGCTCCTATTCTATTAGCACCAGCATCTAGCATGTTTAGAGCATCTTCAAACGTTTTTATTCCTCCTGAAGCTTTAACCCCAACATCTCTACCGACAGTTTTTCTCATAATACTTACAGCCTCTACAGTTGCATTACCTGATCCAAATCCAGTAGAAGTTTTAACAAAATCAGCACCTGCATCCTTTGAGATTTCGCAAGCCTTAACAATCTCTTCTTCATCAAGATAGCAGGCTTCAATGATAACCTTAACGATAATATCTGAGGTTATACCAGTAGTATTTGTAGAATCAACAACCGATTTAATGTCTGAATAAACTAGATCAAATGCCCCTGATTTAAAAGCACTTATATTCATAACCATATCTATTTCCTGAGCACCATTTTTTATTGCATTCCTGGTCTCAAACGCCTTTGTTTCGGTTGTATTTGCTCCCAATGGGAACCCTATAACCGTGGTGACTTTCACCGAACTCTCTTTTAATAATTTGCTCGCGTAGGGTACAAAAATCGGATGAACACAGACAGTAGCAAATTCGTATTCAAGCGCCTCTTCACATAATTTTTTTATATCTTCTACTTTGCCTGTAGGTTTTAAGAAAGTATGATCAATCATCTTTGCCATATCTTTTGGTTTAATAGCCATCTTCATATTTCACTCCTTAATTAAATCGAAATAAATAAATTTTATCTCTCTATTACTTATTTTTAATATTCTCGATTAACAATCATACTCCTGCTTAAAATTAATCTTTATACCCAAATCTTTTTAACCACTGATCGCTTTTACGCCACTTTTTTCGTTCTTTAACCCATAAGTCAAGAAAAACTTTATTTTCTTGCAATCTTTCTATGTCAGATCTGGCCTTACGGCCAATTTCTTTAAGCATCGAACCGTTCTTGCCAATTATGATGCCTTTATGACTAAATTTCTCCACAAAAATATTAGCACGGATATAAATAATACCTTGATCTCTTTCTTTGACTTCCTCGACTTTCACAGCTGTACCATAAGGTATTTCATCTCTGAGAAGCTCAAATATTTTTTCTCTAATCAATTCTGCGATCAAATCTCTTTCTAATTGATCAGTAAACATCTCTTCAGGATAATATTTAGGTCCTTCTGGTAGTTTTTGACTTAAAAGATTCAAAATATTACTTAATCCTTCTCCTGTTGTAGCAGAAATCGCCATAGGCTCAAGACCAGTATGCTTTTTATATTCTTTTAAATTTCTAGAAAGTTTATTGTTGTTGACCTTATCAGCTTTATTAGCTAGAAGGATAACTTGAGGGCCAGCATTTTTAATCTGCTCAAAAATAAATTGATCCCCACTACCGTAATCGGAAGTTATATCTACTACAAAAAAAATAAGATCAATATTCTTGAGACTGCTATATATCTGCTCAAGCATATACTCATCTAATTTATTTTTAACTCTATGAACACCGGGCGTATCCACGAATATTGCCTGTATTTCCTCGGTTGTCAATATGGCTTTAATCTGTTTGCGTGTTGTCTGAGGCCGAGTCGAAACTATCGCCGCTTTTTCTCCTATCAATTTATTTACTAAAGTTGATTTGCCTACATTAGGCCTCCCGACAACAGTAATAAAGCCTGATTTAAATTTTCCCATTATTGCATATCACCTGAATTAAAAAATCCCGGTAGTAGTTCAGCAGCAGTTAAATATTCTGTTTCATCTTTTAAATTAAATAAATGAACTTCCATATCTGGATTAAATTCATTCATAACCTGGCGACAGGGGCCACAAGGAGAAATAGGTTCAGGGGTATCGCCAATTACTACCATGCCGATGATGTTTTTATCTCCTTCAGATACAGCTTTAAAAATAGCTGTTCTCTCAGCACAATTAGTCAAACTATACGAAGCGTTTTCAATATTGCAGCCGGTATATATAGTTCCATCTTCAGTCAATACTGCTGCACCTACAGGGAACTCGGAATAGGGAACATAAGCATTTTCTCTTGCTTCTAATGATTTTTCCTTCAATTTATCAATCATTTCATTATCCATCATAATCCTCCTTCAAAATATTTTCGTTAATACCTAACTTAACCGAATCGGGTATTATTTGAATCCAGGTCTTTCCACTATGCAAAAATACCTCATTATTTTTGTCATCGAAAATCTTAATCTGACCATCTTCCCTTACCCAATAACCATCGGTCAATTTCCCGTTTTTGATCAATTTCATTTCCCCACCACTGTATAAATCAACAGCAAGCCGTCCTATAGAGTCAATAACATCGGTTGATGCCCGAATAATTAAGATATTTTCTGTTTTTAATTGGTTCCCCTGGCCGTCTACATGAGGTTTTTTCTGCATATAACGCAGGTAATTATTTTCTTCAGGATCAAAAGTATAAGTGACTAGATAATTCCCCCAGTAATATATATTAACCTCATTCACTAAATTCGCCTGTGATTCGTTCTTCTCAGGTATAAATCTAAATTTATAGCTTGAACCATCAATTTTTCTGTCCTGAACTAATAGATGACTAAAAATTTTATCTTTGCCTGTATAAAGATTATGGGGTCTAATCCTCTCATTACTTCTCCAATAATATTTACTATTACTTATTTCATCAATATTATCTACATCAGAAGCTGATAAACGAGCGTAACCACCTGGACTTGCTCCAGCATGAAGCAGCAAGGCATGGTGATCTGCAGATATTTGAGCAAGATAATCCCGAACACTTCTAACCGGGCCGATCTCCTCAGGGATATCCTCAACAAATAAAGCTAAAAGCCGAGTAATTCCACCCTCGGCAAGTACTTCATAAACTACTTCAGCTTCTTCAAGGCCAGAATGCGGCCGGGATCGAGGATGATTTTCTACAACCACGATCAAAGGCTGAGACAGAGTTTGTTTATCTTTTAAATGATAATATTCTGGAAAAGAAAAACCAGGCTCAAAAGTGTCCAAAAAATGATCTTCTACCCAGGAAGAATAATAAGTTAAGTTTAAGTTCAAACCAAATATTTTCGCATCATAATAATAAAGGCGGTTTTGCTTATTCTGATTACATCCTGCCAGCAAAATAATCATTGAAAAAACCACTACCAACATAAAATCTCGCTTCTTAATCACGGTTTATACCCGCTTCTTCCATGATTTCATTTTCTAATTTCCTCATCTTCTCTCGATCTTTCTTTTCAATATGGTCATAACCTAAAATATGCAAAATACCATGTACAATAAGAAAACATATTTCTCTTTTTAAAGAATGGTTATATTCTTCTGCCTGAACTTTTGCCACCGGGAGCGAAATTATAACTTCTCCCAGCAGTTCTTCATCTATAGGGAAAGATAAGACATCAGTTACCTCATCTTTATTACGATAATTTGCATTTAAAGTTCTAATGGTTTTATTATCAACAAAAGTAATGCTTAGTTCACTTTCTCTGACATCTTCTTTTCTTAAAACTTCCTGAGCCAGGTTTTCAATTGTTAAAATAATATCTTGAGGTAGTTCAATCTTGTCTGTTTGATTGCTAATCAAAACTTTATTTTTTGGTCCCATTACTTGCAACCCCCATCTCCTCTTCGAGGTTTTCAGGATAATCTATCCTCTGATGATAAATCCCAGTCAAAATTCTAGTAAAGCTTTCAGCAATAACATTTAAGTCTTTCAAAGTCAATTCGGATTCATTCAACTGCTCTTCGACTAACTTTTCTCTGATTAAACCTCTAATCAAAACTTCAATTCTTTTATGATTAGGCTTAGAATACTGCTTGGAACGAATAGCCGCCTCGCAAATATCTGCAAGCATTATTATTGCAGCTTCTTTAGATCGTGGTTTAGGACCATCATAGCTAAAATCAGCTTCATTAATATTGGAATCATCATTTTCTTTTAAAGCTTCTTGATAAAAATAAGAAATAAGATTGGTCCCATGATGCTGCTCTATAATATCAATTATCGTAGAAGGTAATTTATATTCTTTCCCTAATTCCACCCCATCTTTAACGTGTGATTTAATAATTAAAGCGCTTAAATTCGGTTTAATGTTATTATGGGGATTATCTCCGCCAAATTGATTTTCACTAAATAAATAAGGGCGAGATAATTTCCCTATATCATGATAATACGCCCCAACTCTTGCTAAAAGAGAATCGGCACCTATATTATCAGCTGCAGTCTCAGCAAGATTACCGATTAAAACACTATGATGATAAGTCCCAGGAGCCTCTACCAAAAGTCTTTTAAGCAGAGGTTGACTTGGATTGGAAAGCTCTAATAATTTCACAGATGAAGTAAGGTCAAAGATGCTTTCTAAATAGGGTAAAAAACCGTTAGCAAAAATAGCGACCAAAATACCATTTAATAAACCAACTACCATCAAACTCAAAGTATCTACAGCAGAATATGCTGGTTCTATAAAGGTGAACATAACTAAAGTAACGATCATTACACCACTAACATAAAACCCTGCTCTCACTAAATCATTTCTTTGTTTTAAATTCTCAACACTAAAAATACCTATCATGCTGCCAATAAAGGCAAGGACTGCTATACTAAACTGGCCAGCAAAAATAAGCGGTAATAAAAGGGTGATATATAAGGTAACAACTACTGCAATTGAACTATTTAGTAAAACTGCCAATAAAATTGGAACCATGGCAACCGGAGTAAGATAATAAATAATATCAATATCAAAAATCGAAATTACTCTTGCTATAATAAATAATAATAGTAATAAAATCTGGATTAAGTTCAGCTTCTTATTATCATACCATATTTTAGGATGATACTTTTTCAAATAAAATACAATCACTAAAGTTATTATGAGAAAATAAAATGCAGTTCCTGTAATCTTTAACCAATTAAGATCTGTTTTTGTTAGTTCATATTCTGCTAGAATATTTAGTTCTTCTTGAGTAAATTCTTCCCCTTGATTTATTATAATTTCGCCAGCAGAAATAGTTTCCATAACAGGCTCAACCTGCTCAGCCCGAGATGCCCGTGCTTCAGTAGTAGCTTCTTCGTCTAAAGTTAAATTCGGTTCCAGATCAGAAGAAAAGACAGTAAGTAAAACCTCTCGGTCAAAACCGCTAATATCAAAATCGATCAATCTTTCTTCTAATTCATTTAATATTTGACCCAGTTCATCGCTTCTTACTGGGCCATCAAATATAAAGCGCAAATTATCAAAGGCAACTTCTTCTAGTCGAGAAATTTCAGAGTCATCATATTCCATTAATCCTTCTGCTTCTTCTAAATTAAAATTGTAACCCATTTCGTCTAAAACAGACAATAACTCCCCGGCATCTTCATGATTTCCTGTCTTAATTGTATCAAAAAAGTTATTCAATTTATTTTGAACTTCCGTGTAAGCTTCTCTGTTTTCAGAATAAACTGGACTAACTCCTTCTGCAGCTAATTCCTTTCTAACTTTCGTTTCTTCTATATCTTCGATCTCCATGCTGTAAGGCGCTCTTATTGTGATAGAGCTAATTTCCCCTCTTTGAAAATCACCAGCAACCGGGATATACTGACTGGTCAATAAAAATATTATTCCAATGCAAAATACAACACCTATGATTACTTTTCGGGCCTGACCGCTTGTATTTTCAGGCAGTAATTTTAATGAAGTTAACGCTTGAAAATATTTTTTGATTTTTTTAAGAAAATTATCCATAAAAAACACCTACAATAACTTATTTTTATTTTTCTTTGTTTTCTTGTTTTTCATAAGCAGAAATAATCTTTTTTACCAGGTCATGTCGCACAACATCTGATTCATCAAGATATATAAAGTCTATCCCGTTAATGCCAGAAAGTATTTTTTCCACTTCTCCCAAACCTGATTTTTTGCTATAAGGTAAATCTACTTGAGTAACATCTCCTGTTATAACTGCTCTAGAATTAAATCCAATCCTTGTTAACATCATTTTCATCTGTTCTGATGTTGTATTTTGCGCCTCATCCAGAATAATAAATGAATCATCCAGTGTTCTTCCCCGCATATAAGCCAAAGGGGCAACTTCAATAATATCTTTGTCCATATATTGGTTTACCTTATCTGGACCTAGCACATCAAAAAGTGAGTCATACAATGGTCTTAAATATGGATCAACTTTTTCCTGCATATCACCGGGCAAAAATCCTAAATGCTCACCAGCCTCTATCGCTGGCCGGGTTAAGACGATTCTATTCACGTTATTATTCAATAAGCTTTTCACAGCCATAACAACTGCGAGGTAGGTTTTACCTGTTCCTGCAGGCCCAATACCAAAAACTATATCTGACCTCTTCATTGCATTTATATATATTTTTTGTCCTAAAGTCTTTGCTTTAATTTCTCTACCTTTATAATTCACCTGCAGAACTTCATTATATAAATTTTTAAAGCTTATATCAGTATCTTTTTTAAGTTGATCGACAATATATTTTATTTGGCGGTTATTCACTTCATTATTACTTTCTTGTAACTCTATTAGCTCTTCTAAGGTCCGGGTTGCTACAGTAACCCCTCGCTCTTTGCCTTTTACTTTTATTTCGCTACCTCGAGCTATTATTTTAACATTTAGTTTATCTTCAATTATCTTTAAATTATCATCAAGCTGTCCAAATATACTCCTGGCCTGATCATAATCCGATATTGTGATCACTTCTTCTGTTTTAGCCACAGTAATCCTCCCTCTTTGAGTTAAAATTAAATCCTTCATTTTATTATAACATATCAGTTCAATCTTACAAATGTTCAACAAAGACAAAAAAATCTAACCAGAAACCTGGCTAGATTTTTATTATAACATGTTTATGCTATTTACCATAATTTATATTCTTTTGCTTCATCCCTCAGCCTCTTTCTGAAATCAGGATGAGCAATATTTATCATCGCCTCTACCCGTTCACGCATCGACCTACCTTTTAGATGGGCCACTCCATATTCAGTAACGATGTAATCAATATCGTTTCTACCCAAAGTAACCTTTGAACCTAGAGGTAATTGAGAAACTATAGTTGAAAGTTCACCTTTTTTTGCAGTAGATCTAAGTGCAATAATTCCTTTGCCTCCGGCAGATCTCTGAGCACCTCGATGAGTATCAGCCTGACCTCCCGTTCCACTATATTGCTTATTACCAAGTGCTTCAGAGCAGACCTGACCAGTAAGATCAACTTGTAATGCAGTATTTACACTGACCATCTTATAGTTTTGTCCGATTACCGCTGGATCATTAGTTACATTACCCTGCTGGAATTCTACTGCAATATTTTTATCCAGAAAATCATATAATTTCTGAGTACCTAGAGCAAACGTTGCCACCATCTTGCCTTTCCATAATGACTTTTTCTTTCCGGTTATTGCCCCGGAATAAAAAAGATCGACCATCCCATCAGTAAACATTTCTGTATGGATACCTAAATTCTTTTTATCCACTAAATATTTAGTTATCGCATTAGGTATTCCACCGATACCCAATTGTAAAGTTGATCCATCTTCAATCATGGCAGCTATATGCTGGCCGATCTTATCTTCAATCTCACCTGGTATAATATTTGGTAGTTCAAGTAAAGGAGCATTATTTTCAACAAAATGATCAATCTCCGAAACATGTACCTGAGTATCCCCCAATGTCCACGGTAAATTTTCGTTAATTTCGAGAACAACTAAATCTACTTCTTCGATCATCATTTTCTCATAGGTTAACCCTAAGGAAAGAGAAAAATATCCATTGTCATCCATCGGGGTAGCTGTACCCCAAAAAATATTTATATTATCATTCTCTAATTTCTTCTCTCCAGCTTCATGTAGATTATTCGGAATATAACTAATATTACCATGATGATGATTTACTCTATCAGACCTTCCATAAAACCAGGTTTCATTTTGGACATGGCCTATCATCTCAGGTGAATGAAAGCCATAGTCCCCCATCATTAAACAAGAAATTAAGGTAACACCTTGTAATTCTTGAGCTCTAGCAGCTAAACTATTAAGTAACCCTTGCGGCTCTGAGCCCGCCATAGCTACTGTGATTTTGTCATTGTCCTGAACTAAAGCAGCTGCATCTTCTAGTTTAATCAATTTATTTTTAAATTCATCATGAAACTTTTTCATATTTTCACCCCAAAAATTATCATCTATTATCACTTTAAGAAATATTACCCCATTTAATAACGTTAGAAGCCCAGGCGTATCCAATACCAGCAGAAATCATTGAGATAACAGAACCTGGTTTAATTTTACCCGATTCCAACCCTAATTTTAGAGATAGAATCTGATCAATTTGACCAAGATGGCCATATTTTGATAAATAGGTCGTATTATCAGGTTTTAAACCTAGCTCTTCCAATAAAAACTTATGCATGGATGGTTTGAAATGAAGGACCGCCAAATAATCAATATCTTCTCTCTTTCTTCCCGCTTTTGCAAATGCTTTATCGATACATGATAACCAGTTATTCATTGATACTTCATTTAATCTAGACTTCATGTGTTCAACATCAAAAATGCGAAGTTTAAATGCTTCCTTAACATTTTCTGCGGTTACAGGGTTAGCAATCCCTCCAATCTTAACTCCAGCATCTCGAGCTAAAGAACCATCAGAGATAAGATGGCTAGCCTCCAGAACATTACGTCCGCTATTTTTTTCTACAAGTAATGCTCCGCCCCCGGCTGCCAAATTATACATCATCGATAAATTTGGATCTGTATAATCAAGCAAATCTACATTCCTATAACCTCCAGCAATTAAAATAAGATTATACTCTTCATTTCCTAATAGAAGGTCTTTAGCAAGTTGAAGAGCTGCAACAGTTGTTCCACACCTTTGCTGCACATCAATGGCCCAGGCATTCACTGCTCCTACCTGTTCTTGAATATATATACTGGATGTAGTTAAAGGAAACTCTTTCCATTCTTCCCCTATTCCAAGAACCACATCAATTTCAGCAGGATCGATTTCTGCACTTGCAATTGCTTCTTTCGCCGCTGCCGCTCCCATCGCTTGAGTTCCATCGTTAAGGCCGGGCACAACTTTTTCTTCTATCCCTAATTTTTCTTCAATCGCCCATGCTTCCCAGTTTCCTTCAGTTTGGGCCGATATTTCTTCTGCACTCATTCTATTCTCAGGGAGATAAACCCCCACTCCTATTATACCCACGTGATTTTTTTGATTAGGTTTTTGCTTTACCATTTGATTAACCTCCTTCCAAATTTATATAAAAAATAGCCCGGCAAGCCGGGCTATTTTAATAATAGGGCTTGTTTAAAACTCGATAAAGTCAGTTGCTTGCTCAAAATAATAATCCCCATTATCTTCTTCCACTTTACTAACTGCCATGAATGTTACTCCTTCTCTTACCCCTGGTTCATAAGAGATCTCTGCAGCAAGTCCTTCAGTGAAAGTTAGATCGTTCATAGCCTCAATATAATTATCCCAGGTTAATTCGCCTTCAACATTCCGCAGGCCAGCAACAAATGTTTCTCCAGCTACCCAACCGGCCATCGTGTAGGCATTTATTGAGCTTTCTGGATAATACTCATTAATCGCTTCTTCTAAAGGCATAAGACTTTCTTCATCCACGTCTAGCCATCCCATGACGTGGAGATTATGAATAGCATTTGGTGCTGTCTCTTCTGGCTGGATAGTTGCTAAAAAACTGGCATCCGCATTAGAATAAGTGGTGAGCATAGGAACATCTAATCCAAAATCTTCTGCTGCTCTAACAATGAGAGAAGCTCCTTGAGATAAACTAAATACTACCACCATATCGGGATCCTGGACTAAAATACGCTGCATCTGAGCAGTAAAATCTGATTCAGCAGGAGAATGAGATATAACTGCATCTTCAATTAATCTATCTTCTTCACCCAAAGCAGTTAAGCCAGTTCTAATTCCTGTAATTCCATCTCTGCCGACATCATCGTTTTGATAAAGCACAGCAATTCTTTCAGCTTCAAAATGTTGTATCGCAAATTTAGCCATCAACATTCCTTCATAAACATAATTAGGTTGAACAGGGAAGAAATTTTCACCTAAGCCAGTCAATTCAGTGGCACCTGAACCAAAGTAAACTGAAGGTATCCCTGCATCCTGAACGATTTGAGCAGAAGCGATCACCCCGGGAGTACCTAATTGACCAACAATAGCAAATACTTCATCATCGTAAATTAAAGTTTCAATGTGATCTCTCGACTGAGCAGGATCAAACTCATCATCTTTAATGATAGCTTCAATTTCTCTGCCATCTACTCCACCTTCAGCATTAACGGATTTAAAATAAGCCTGCATTCCTTCATAATAAGGAATCCCAATAAATGCTGCCGGGCCAGAAGTAACTCCTACAGATCCAACTAAAATTTGGTCTTCTTCAACACCCTGAGATGTAGCAAAAACTATTCCAGGGATTAATAAAATTACCGCCAAAATTAAAATACCGATATTTCTTGTTTTACTTAACATTTTTTAATTTCCTCCTTATTTTGATCAAAATTATGTCTTTACATTACTGCCTTGTGCCCAGATATGCCTCCTTAATCCTTTCGTCATTCTCAAGTTTACTCGCTTCACCAGAATGAACTATTTTACCAGTTTCCAAAATATACGCTCTGTCTGATATTTTTAAAGCCATCTTTGCATTCTGTTCAACCAGAAGAATAGTAGTCCCCTCTAAATTAATCTGAGAAATTATCTTGAAAATATCTTTCACTATCAAAGGAGCAAGACCTAATGAAGGTTCATCTAACAAGAGCAAGTCTGGCTCAGCCATTAAGCCTCTAGCAATGGCAAGCATCTGCTGTTCGCCGCCAGATAAAGTTACACCCTGTTGTTCTCTCCTTTCAGATAACGCCGGAAATAAAGCAAGGACTTCTTGTGCTTTATCTTTCCAGTTGAGCTTTTTTCTAACGCTATATGCCCCAATTTTTAAGTTTTCTTCAACTGTAAGCGCGGGAAATATTTCTCTGCCTTCAGGAACATGGATCAATCTTTTGTCTACTATTTTTTCTGGGGCTAAACCTGTTATATCAATACCTGATAATTTTACCCTCCCTTCTCTGGGGTTTAACAAACCAGAAATAACCTTCAAAGTAGATGATTTACCAGCACCATTAGCTCCCAAAAGTGAGACAATCTCACCCTCGCGAATTTCCATACTAATATCCTCCAGAGCTCTAATATTACCGTAATATGCTGAAATCCCTTGTAGATTTAACATTATTGATCATCTTCACCTCCCAGGTAAGCTTCTTGCACTTTTGGACTGGCCTGTACTTCTTCAGGATTACCCTGCATAATAGACCTGCCAAAATTAATAACAGCTAATTCATCACAGATATCCATAACCAGGCCCATATCATGCTCAACTAAAAATATAGTTAAATCATATTCATTTTTAATATCAACCAGAAGTTCTGAAAGATGGTCCGTCTCTGTATCGTTCATCCCCGCGGCAGGTTCATCTAATAATATCACTTCGGGTTGCGCCATTAATATTCTGCCTAATTCCAGGAGTTTCTGAACGCCGTAAGGTTGCGCACTAGCTAATTGATCAGACAAATTGCTTAAGCCAAGAAAATCCAGCAAAAAACGAGCTTCTTCTTTGATAGAATTTTCTTTTCTTTTGAAACCAGGCAATCTAAATCCTTCACTTAAAAAATTAGTTTTTAATTTAGAATGACCCCCAACTAAAAGATTATCCAGAACTGACATATTGCTGAATAGCTCAACATTTTGAAATGTTCTAGCTAAACCTAAATCTATAATCTGGTCAACTTTATAATCTAGTAAATTACGTTCCTGTTCCTGAGTCCTCAAAATAATTTCCCCTTCTTCCGGGGTATAAAACCTGGTGATCGAATTAAACACAGTAGTTTTCCCGGCCCCATTCGGACCAATCAGACCAAATATCGAACCTTTTTCCACTGCAAAACTCAGGTTATCTACTGCAACTAAGCCGCCAAATCTTTTCGTCATATTTTTAACCTCTAAGATTTTCATGGGAGATCATCCTCTTTTACCTTCAAGTCTTTTGAAAAATTATAAAGTAAAGGTTGAAGAATTTTATAATCAAACCAATTATAGATGCCAACGGGCATAAATTTGATTACTAATATCATCGCTAAACCTGTAAAAATATAATTCATATTAACAATATCTCTTAAAAAAGGCACATACTGAATCAATCGGGGAGCAAAAATTAAAAATGCAGCTCCGGTAATACTTCCGCCGATTGAAGCCAAACCTCCAATAACAACCATAGCCAACATGTCCAGAGATAGTTCGGCACCCCAGGTAGAGGGGTGCACATATCTTTCAGCATAAGCATATAATGAGCCGGCCAGACCAACGTAAAAAGCACTTACCGCAAAAGCAATCAATTTATATTTAAAGAGACTTACTCCCATTGCTTGAGCTGCGTAATTACTGTCTCGCATAGCCGCAAGTGCTCGTCCTGTCCTGGAACGGACTAAATTGTAAGTAAAAATGATAACTAATAATAAAACAATCGATATTAATAATAGATAATGGCGGGAGTTATTAAAGGCAAAACCGAAAATTTCTGGTCTACTCAGCCTTACACCTGAAAAACCATTTGTAAAGCCAACCCATTCTCTAAACACAAATTGAATCGTAACTCCCAATCCTAAAGTTGCTATCGCAAGATATAATCTTTCTAAGCGTAAAGCTACCAAACCTAATAATACACCAATAAACATTGGAATGATTCCTGAGATTAAAACAGTCGAAACAAAACCAAAGCCAAAATTATTACTTATATAAGCAGTTAAGTATGCTCCAAATCCCATAAAAGCTGCGTGGCCCAAGGAAATTTGACCTGCATATCCTAAAAGCAAATTGAAACCTAAAGCCATAATTCCATAATAAACTACCCTAATTAATAAACTAACACTTCTACTGGCTAAAAACCCTACCTGTAAATCAATTAAGATAAATATAATAAATAAAATAGTACCAACTATATATTTTAAATAAGGATTATTCTTGAATTTTTGTTTGATTGACATCTTTACACCTTCTTCTTAGGAACTTTTCCAAAAAGTCCATAAGGTTTAAAAATCAATATTATTATAAGAACACCATATACAATTACAGTCTGCCAGTTGGTCGAAATGTAATACCCGACTAAATTATCTAATACTCCGATCATAAGGCCCCCGATCACCGGGCCCACGAAAGAAGTAAAACCACCTAAAACAGCTGCGATAAATGATTTCAAATGAACTTCTGCCATCATCCCAGTATACACATTTGTCGCTGGGGCAATCATAAGACCCGCAATCGATCCCATCATTGTAGCTAAAATCCAGGTGAACGCAGTAACTTTTTGGGTAGGAATACCCATTAGTTTAGCCACTTTATCATTTTGAGCAGTCGCTCTAATGGCGACCCCAAACATGGTAAACTTAATCGTGTAAAATAAGCCCAGCATTATCACCAAAGCTAAACCAATTACAAAAAATGAATTCGGCCGGATTATCATATTACTTATTCTAATATGCCCGCCTATTGCTCTAGGCATATAGTGAGAGTCAGTTCCAAAAATTGCTCCGGCTGAACCATTTACTATCATTATTAACCCTAGAGTAACGATCATTTTACCTAAAAGTGAACTATTACTGGTAGGGCGAATAAAAACTCTTTCCACGAAAAAACCAAATATAGCAGAGAAAATAATTGCTCCGATAAAAGCGATTAAATAAGGATAAGGAAATCCTGCATTAACACTATAGGTCCAAATAGTATAGGTAACGAATGTACTAAACATAGCCATCTCGCCTTGAGCAAAGTTAGTTACATCTGAGACCCGATATATTAATACTACACCTAGAGCAGCTAGAGCATAGAGACTACCGGTTTCTATCCCACCAAAAATATTCTGTAAAAAAATCTGCCAGTGCATGTGCTGCCTCCTTTACTAGTTCTATTTACATATTACCTTAATAAGGTTTCAAAATAGTTACAAATTAGTAACTCACTAAAAATAAAGTTAGACTACAAATTTGCAGCCCAGAAATGTATAATGTAATTGAGAGAACTGAAATATAATGATATATTATAAACAAGGAGTTGATGAGCTTGAAGTTAGATAAAATTAAAGTTAAAACAGGAGAAGTGATTGCTTATAGGGAAAGAAAAGGCACAGGCAAAAAACTAGTATTAATCCATGGTAATATGACATCTTCTAAACATTGGGATATTTTAATGGAAACCCTGCCGGAGGACTGGAATTTACTCGCTCCTGATATGAGAGGATTCGGACAATCCACTTACAAAAATAGATTTAATTCCTTAAATGAATTAGCCCATGATATTATCGATTTGCTCCAGAAAAAAGATTTCTATCCGTGCAGTTTACTGGGCTGGTCAACAGGTGGAGGAGTAGCGATGGAAATAGCAGCGGAAAAGCCAGAGCAAGTTAGCAAACTAATCTTACTTGAATCAGTCAGCACCCGAGGATATCCAATTTATAAAAAAGACGAAAAAGGCCAGCCAATATATGAAGAATTATTAACCACCAAAGAAGAAATAGCTAATGACCCAATTCAGGTTCAACCTGTGTTTCAGGCTCAAAAGAATAACGATAAAGAAACTATGCGAGAAATATGGGATAATCTTATATATACCAAAAATAAGCCTTCTCGAGCCAAATATGAAGAATATCTGGAAGATATGATGACCCAGAGAAATTTAATCGATATCGACTATGCTTTAGCTTCTTTTAACATCAGTAATGAGCATAACGGAGTTGCTGAAGGCAGTGGAAAAGCCGATTCAATCGAAGCACCAACATTAATCCTGCAGGGAGATAGAGATATGGTGGTACCCCAGGAAATGGCCCAAACTATAAAAAAAGACCTGGGAGATATAGCAGAAATTAAAATTTTAAGCGATTGCGGCCATTCACCTTTAATTGACGATTTAGAGCAATTAACTGCTCAAATAACCAGTTTTTTAGAAGAGTAAATTATATATTATATAAATTAAACTGCCTTCTCGGCAGTTTAATTTTTATTCACCAGCTTTTGATAAATTTCTTTAATTTTTACCCCAGGTTCTACAGCTAATTCTTCTTGCAATACATTCCTACAGCGAATATAAGTTTTAATAGCCATAGACCGCCGGCTCAAATTTATATAAGCCAGCATTAAATAATAATAAGCTTTTTCCCAGGCAAGATCGATCTGTAAAATTTGATTGCAGTAATGAATACATTTTTCATAATCCGTCTTCTTGTAATAATAATTAAGAATCTCATCCATGAAATTCAGATAACTAATTTTGTATCTTTCCCTTTCTTCCAGGGTAAACGCATAATAAACTTCTTCAGCTAGAAAATCTCCATGATATAACTCAGCTGCTTTTAAATAATATTCTATCTTTTCATGCTCAACAACTGTCTCTTTAGCTTTTTCAATCCATCTTCTAAATTCATTGACATCATAAATATAACTTGCTTCTGGATTCAAGCCATAATGAGAATTTTCCCGACTAATAAAATAAGGTTCCTGCCTTACTTCTCTATTTGGCTCAAGCGTATTTTTCAAAGAATTCAATACTACTTTAAAACTCTTTTTAGCAGATTTGAAATCTGAATCTGGCCAGAGCTGATCGCAGATATATTCCCGCGACAATAAATCTCCCCAGTTAACTAAAAATAGCAAAAATAATTCTCGAGCCTTTTCTCTTTTCCAATCATCTTTGGTGATTTCATCATAACCTCGAAAAATCCTTAAGCGGCCAAAAGCATCTATCTTCAAAGAATAACCGGGGTGATGTTCTAAAGTTCCATAGCCAAGATCATTTAAAAGCGCTCCTACAGCTCCAGGATCAGAATCATCTCTTTTGACGTATAATAAAGCCGGGATAATGAGGTCAGGATCTCTGGAAGTAAACAATGATGCATCCCGTAATATTTCAATCATGTTATGCTTCTCAGTTAAAGCAACCATCTCTTTAACTATTGAATTTAAACTGGCATAATTTTTTGTTTCTTGATGAATTACTGCCAACCAGTAATCGGTAATAATTCTACTAAAAACATCATACGAATTATTGGTATATTCCCTGGCAGTGGTAATACTTGCCTCTGCTTCTTCGTAATTTTTTTGTTGGTATTGATTAATACCCATGGCGATCAAGAGCAAACAATTCAACCACTTATCTCCTGCCTGGACAACAATTTCACTGCCCTGACGAGCATATTCTTCACCTTTCCTTGGATCACCATAAAATGCTTCCAGCAATGATAAACCCATTAATGGTTCTGCTTTACCTCTTTCGACTCCAATATCCTCTACTAATTCTAAAGATCTTTGATAGTGATTAATAGCTTTCTCTACTTCTCTTTCTCCCTTTAACTGAAAAGCGTGGCCCAATCGCATATTAACCACAGCCTCTGTGAATGGCGAAGAAAAATTCTTTATGATTACTTCCCCGGAATGCGCTGTTTCTAAGGCTGAATCCCCTTTTCCTAAAAAGCTATTAATAAGTGAAAGCAATAAGACGGTCTCCCGGTGAGATTTTGGAATCTTATTATTTTCAGTTTCTCCAGCTAACTTTTCCTTTAAAATAATTAAAGCTTCTTCTAACCTTCCCGTTCTCAACTGAACTCTAGCTTTAAAATTATCATTCTGTTCTTTGCCGTACGAGCTTTTTTCTGCTAAATTCCTGTATTTTTCGGCTTCTTGATACTGGCCTTCATTGATTTTATTTTCAGCCATTAAGTATAAAAGTTCTACTTCCTGCCAGGGGTTGTCTTCTTCTTTTAGTTTTAAAGCTTCCTGTAAATATCGGTCAGCTTTAGCAGGTTGGACAGTATCTAAATAAACCATAGCAAGTTTTTCTAAAGCTTGTACCAGCATTTCCTTGTTTCCATCCCGGGCAAAAATATTTCTGGCCTCATGAAATGAATTTAAAGCCCCATTAAAATCGCTTTTCAATCGATAAATATCGCCCTGGAAAAGATATAGTATAGGAAATTTTAAAAAATATTGCTGGGGAAGTTGATCTAAAGATAATTGAAATGTTTCAATCCGACCATGCTGAAGCAGTTTTTCTGCAGATTCGATGATTAAACTCACCGTTTGCTCATATTCTTCAGCAGCTAAACTATGATAAATTGCATAACCAGTTAATCCTTTTTCCTCGGTAATTTCAGCTGCTTTTTTATGCAATTCGTTCATATCATAATGTTCTGCTGCCTGCTGCTGAAGAAATTCTTGAAATAAACTGTGATATCTATATTGATTATCGCTGAATTTACTGACAAAAATACTGTTTTCTTCTAATTCCTGAAGAAGTATATGCTGCTGTTCCTCTTCAATAAATTTATTTACTATTTCAAAATCTAACATCTGTAATATAGAAGTTTGATACAAAAATTGAATTTTCTCCTGATCCATCTCCTGCAAAACTTCTTTAGCTAAATACTGAAATAATAACTCTGATGAAGATGTATTTAAGCTTAAAATTTCTTCAACCGACTGACCTGAATAAATACCCCTTCCGACTAAGTCAACCGCTATTAACCATCCTTCCGTCCTATTATATATATCCTCGCACCTTGTCTCAGTAAGTTCAAGATTGTATTGATGTTTAAGGAACTCTTTAATCTCCTCTGAAGACAAAGAAAATGTTGCCGAATCAATAATATATACCTGATTTTTTAACTGCCAATTAATAAAATCGTCTAATTTTAAATTATGCCGGCCTGATAAAACCAGATGGAAATTAGGAGGTAAATTTTTAATAAAATAATTTAATAATTTTTCAATTTGCTTATTGCCATCTAACAGATGAACATCATCCAGTATATAATAAAATTCATCCTTTTTATTCTCCAATATTTCGTTCAATAAAACATCTAAAGCTGCCCTAAATTTCAGAGATTGTTCAGAGTTAATATCTAAATATTCATCTGCTTTAGAACCTGTATTATTATCTGAAAATTTGAGGCCGGCGATAAAATTTTCTATAAATATAGCTGCATCCTTATCAAACTCATTAATACTATACCATGCATAATTATCCTGATGATGCTTGCGAAAATAATCGGCCAACATGATACTTTTACCATAACCAGGTCCGGCCTTAATTATCGAAAGAGGATAAGAACTGATCTTATAAAATTCATTTTTTAGAACATTTTTTTCCCAGGTTTCTCTCTGTAATTTGGGCGGGATGAATCTTGTTTTTAAAATAGTGTTTGCCATTAATGTCACCTCAAGAATATACTGTTACATATTAATTCAATATTAATTCCCCAAATACCTGCAAAAATAAAGGAATTAATATAAAGCAATGGCTCCTAAAAAGGAGCCATTACCTAAGCTATTATTATTACTATCTTCGCTCTGCATTTTTTCTGGCTTTTTTATCATACATCTGTTGATAATAATTTTCTAACATAACTTTAGCATTAAATCTTTTTAAAGTAGACCTAATACTCTCCTTCATCATATTAACCCAACTTGTTTTATCTTCATAATAAGTGGGCATTACCTCTTCAAATAAAACTTCATATAAAGCCTTTAAGTCATGGCTGTCCTGGTCCTCTCCTTCATAGCCATCACCAAACTGCCAGCCGTTAACCCCATTTTTACATGCTTCCGGCCACCATCCGTCTAATATGCTTAAATTAAGAATACCATTCATGGCCGCTTTCATACCTGAGGTTCCGCTAGCTTCCTTGGGCCGACGCGGATTATTTAACCAAACATCTACGCCTCGAGTCAGCATTCTCCCAATTTCAATATCATAATCTTCTAGAAATACTACACTATCAGGAAATTTCTCTGTCATTGAAACAATTGTCTCTACCAATTCTTTGCCTGTATCGTCTAAAGGATGAGCCTTTCCTGAAAATACAATTTGAATTTCATTATTTTCAAAATAAGGAGTTACCTTTTCTAAATCTGAGAAAATTAAATCTGCCCTTTTATATGGCGCAGCTCTCCGGGCAAAACCGATCAATAACTTATCTCGATCAAGCTTAACCCCGGTCTTTCCAGCAATAAACTCAAGCAATTCTCCCTTTATTCCCTGATGGACCTCCAACAAATCACCTTTATTATTAAAGCAGTCAACAATTCTTTGATCTACCCAGCTTTTTTTATGCACCCCATTAGTAATCGCTTTAATTGGGGCCCGATCGTCGTAATCAGCCCACATTTTTTGGGCAGTATCTCCATGTAATTGGGCCACTCCGTTAGCTAAAGAGGACAATCTCAGACCTGCCACCGTCATGTTAAACGGAGCCCCTCCGATATTAACCATTTGTTCTAAGGTTAAACCATTAAAAGCGCCCATATATTCTAAAGTTCTTAAACTATGCTCTTCATTGCCTTGAGGAACGGGGGTATGAGTTGTAAATACAACTTCTTCTCTAGTTGCAGATAGAGCTTCGGCAAAACTTAAACCACTATTTCTCTTTTCTTTAATCAACTCGGTTGCAGCTAAGGCCGCATGGCCTTCATTAAAGTGGTATACATCTATATCTAACCCAAGAGTTCTCAAAGCTTTAACCCCACCAATTCCCAGGACAATTTCTTGAGCAATTCTTTCTTCACTAAACCATCCATACAATTGACCTGTTATCCATTTTGCTTCACCATCATTATCTGGATGATTGGTATCCAATAAATACAACTCGGAATTATTAAAGCAATCAAGCTTATAGACCTTACAATTAACCTGCCGCTGTTTAATTTCAACTTGAACTTCTATTCCTGTATCAGTAACCAGATCATATATATGATCATTACGCGGATAACTGTCGATAGGGCGATTGTCCTCACCAATGATTTGATTAGTATAACCCTGTCTCCATAAAATTCCTATACCCACTAAAGGGTAATCCTGCTCTTTAGCTGCTTTCAAGAAGTCTCCTGCTAATATTCCCAAGCCACCAGCATAGATAGGTAGTTTTTCATCTAAGCCATATTCCATACAAAAATATGCAACCTGTGGTTTACCTTGTTTTCTAGCCATTTTCATTTATAATCCCCCTTCTACTTAATTTTACGAAATCGTTTGCATTAATTATATTATTCTATAAATGATCTGTTATCCCTCCTTCAATTCACCATTATTCTGGAAAACAGCAC
>JBNJDR010000008.1:0-54151 GCA_051745085.1 Bacillota bacterium
ATAAGTAAAAGCAGGAAAAGAGTGAAAATGAACAATAAGATGGGCTTAATTTTTTGTAGTTTCATATTTTCACCTGGCCATTTATTTTTTTATAATTAACTATTATTATAATATCATACTTTAGTTAATAAAATAAAGTATAAGCCGGACATTTTATTTTTAGTTAAAGCAGGAGATAAAGTTTTTATGGTTAATTAATAGTTATAAAGTCCTAATAAAATTGAGAATTTCTTTGGAAAAGGTGGCAGCGTAGTTATGAAAAGGTTAATGGTTACGACAGTAGCGATAGTTATCTTATCATGTTTAATGATGATGCTTAATGGGGTTCATGTTCTGGCAGACCAACCTGGATATCTAGATTTGCGCGGGACGGACCTGCATTCGGGTTTAATAAATTTAGATACCACCTGGGAGTTTTATTGGGAGCAGTTTATTGCCCCGGGTGAGTTTCAGCGTGTAGATGCAGCAAAACCTGCTTTTGTCGAGGTGCCGGGAGCCTGGAACGGGTACGGTATTCCCGGCCAGGAGCTTTCCGGGGCAGGTTTCGCCACCTATAGACTCATGGTTAGGCTTGATCCTGAGGTGAAGATGCTGGGCTTAAACATCCCCCGCATATTCACTTCTTACCAAATCTGGGTTAACGGTGATCTGCTGGCAGTAACCGGTGAGGTCGGCCAGAGTCTGGAGGAGGTCACCCCGAAATATCAACCGCTCCAGACTTATTTCCCTGCCGCAGAAGAGATAGAAATAGTAGTTCAGACAGCCAACTTTAACCACCGGAGTGGGGGAATTCTTGAATCCTTCCAATTTGGGCGGGCAGAACAGATACAGGCAGCAGCCAGCCGGGAACTTGCCTATGATTTATTCCTGTTCGGGGGATTATTGATCATGGGAATCTATCATTTGATAATTTTCTTTTACCGTAAGGAGGAGCGATCGCTTCTGTATTTCGGGCTTTTTTGCTTATTGGTTAGCTTGAGGACATTACTGGTAGGAGAAATATTTTTACTGCAGCTTTTTCCTGATATCAGCTGGGAGGTAGCTCATAAACTGCAGACATTATCTTACTATGTCGGGGTATACGTCATTCTCAAGTTCATTAAAGCAGTTTTTCCTAAATATGTGAATGATAAAATGGTCGTTTTTACGGCCCTGATTACCTCTGCTTATACTCTCCTGGTTTTGGTGACCCCGGCCCGGATATTTACAATCTTCAACCCAGGCTATCAACTCGTTACTGTTCTGGTAATTATTTATCTGATCTTTGCTTTTATCCGGATATATAAAGAAAAAGTTAAACGGGATAACGATCTAAGCTCGATATTTATTATGCTGGGAGCTGTGGTCTTATTTTTCACGGTGATTAATGATATTTTATTTCTAAGTATCCTAAAGAGCGATTATCGCAGTATTAAGGTTTTTGCCGCTATGGGCAATCTTTCCTCCCTGGGTTTATTTATTTTTGTCTTCACTGACTCATTAGCCCTGGCCGTAAAGTATTCTGAAGCTTTTCAGATGTACGAGAAAGCTTCGGTGGATTTGAGCAAACTTAATGCGAACCTGGGGAACCTGGTTTCTGCTCGAACCAAAGAACTCTCCCGCTCCAGAGATGAAATAAAAAGGCAGAAGGAAGATCTAAAACAGACCAACAGGGCTTTAGAAATGCTTTCTAACCATGACGCTTTGACCGGGATTTGGAATAGAAGATATTTTGATCAGACCTTTACCGAAGAGTGGAACAGAGCTCTAAGGCGCAACAAACCGATCTCTCTATTATTCATAGATATAGATGACTTTAAAGCTTATAATGATTTCTACGGTCATCAAGCCGGGGATTTATGTTTGATGAAAATAGCTCAGGAGATCAAAAGAAATATAAGACGGGCTGGAGAAGTTGTTGCTCGCTTTGGCGGTGAGGAATTTGTGGTTCTGCTACCGGAATTAGATGTAAAAACAGCCATGAAAACAGCAGAGTTGATCAAAAGCAGGATTGAAGCCCTGGCAATTCCTGGAGTTGGACTTGATAAAAGTCCGGTGACCATCAGCATAGGCTGCAGCAGTATAACTCCGCAGAATTGGAGCAGCAGGGAAGAACTTCTTGGCTGCGCAGATCAGGCTATGTATAGGGCCAAAAGGGCCGGGAAAAATCAGGTTCACCTCTGGGATGGTTAATATTTGCTAATTCAGGTAGATATAGATATAATATAAGTACCTAATTATTGCTTAAACAGATCAAGGAGGTAAATAGAGCATGGCCAAATATATGCCAGGGGATGAGAGAAAACAGCAGTTTATTGAAATTGCTTTTAGGTTGTTTAATCAAAAAGGTTATGAAGATACATCTGTCCAGGATATCCTGGATGAGATCGGATTAGCCCGGGGCACGTTTTATTACTATTTCGATTCGAAAGAAGATATTTTAGAGGAATTGACGACTTTGATGATGGATAAGATAGCCGAAATCCCCCGGGGAATAGTGGCTAGAGAGGACCTTACCGCCCTGGAAAAATTGAATAAATATTTTAAAGATGTGGTTTTATTTAAGCAGGCTAGAATGGATAAATTCATCCCGATGGTTGAAGGTATCTATGGGGAAAAGAATACTAAACTTGAGATGAAACTGTATCAGCAGTCTGAAAAGATGATCAAGCCTTTAATCCGGTCCATTATCGATCAGGGTATCGCCGAAGGTAGTTTTCAGATCGATTATCCGGAAGAAGCAGCCAGTTTTTACTTCAAATTATTTTTCCTTTACGGTCAGGAGATCGGTCAGATTTTTAGTCAGGCCATGGCATCGGATGAAGATGTATCAGAGCTCAAAAGAGAAATAATCGATAAATATAGATTTTTAGAGCAGTTGATCGCCTCTACGTTCGGAATTGAAACGGAGGACCTGATCCTGGCGGAGTTGGCTGAGGAATCCATTGAGGATATTTTAGGCGGGAACTTTTGATGTAAACTGCTATGTTTAGGTTAGGCTTTAAATATGGTATAATTTATCTGAAATAAGGTTCATAAGCGGGGAGTGATGATTGTGGATTTTAAAAAAGATCCAGGGAAAATTGTTGCTTTTTCAACTCTGCTGTTATTAACTCTGGTAATATTGTCTGCCTGCGGTGCCGGGATTTCCATGAATATAGAGCCTAATCCTATAGAATTCACGGAAGAAGATGTGGGCCGGGATAAGGAGATAACCGTTTCTATGCGGACCACTGGTATAGGTAGTATTAGCGTCGATTATTTAGACATGTCGGTTTTGGATGAGGAAGGAAACGCCATCATTAACAAAAAGGTAACCGTGGATGAGAGTTCTTTTGTGGTTGGAGGCTTAGGATTTGAAGAAAGTTTTAATATAAACTTGTGTGACATAATAATTAAAGAGATACCTGAAGCAGACGAAGATAATTGTGAACAGTATTATAGTAATTTAGTTAACTCTATTGAAACTAATTATTCCTTAAGATTGGTCGTACAGGGTTCGATTACTTCAACCGCCGAAGCAGATATAATTTTTGAGGAACCAGCTCAAGAATAAGAAAAAGAAAATTTACAGTTGAAATTAACCGCCTTCTTGCTAAACAAGAAGGCGGCTTTTATATTGAGCAAATTTATTATCTTTATAAACAGGAAAATTATCATTTATAGGGAATTAATATTATAAGTTAATTTCGGAAAAGGAGGAGAGAAGGATGGCTGCATTGTTCCCCCAGAGATATAATATTAAAGATGGTGAGATTAAGATCGAACCTGCCGCAGAAGATGACGCTGCAGAATTGCTTGAGTATCTGGAGCAGACCCACACAGAAACAGATTACCTTTTACGTGAACCAGAAGAACTGGATATGACAGTTGAAGACGAGAAAGATTTTATCAACAATATGAATGAATCAGACATCAAATTATTTTTAGTGGCTAGAAAAGACGATATGATAGTTGGGAATATCGGGTTTATGGGCAGTCCCCATAAACGGTATAAACATCAAGGGGAGTTTGGGCTTTCTGTATTACAGGACTACTGGGGGCTGGGTATAGGCGGCTGTCTGTTGGAGGCGCTTTTTTCCTGGGCTGAACAGAACGAGATCATCAGAATATCCCTCCGGGTTGACACCGAAAATCATAGGGCGATTAACCTGTATAAAAAATATGACTTTGTAGAAGAAGGGGTCTTAGAAAAGAAAAAACGTTTGGCTGAAGATGAATTTGTAGATGAAATGGTTATGGCTAAATTCTTTTAAATCAAGAAGGGAGAAATGTTATGCCCGCACAGATCACTGCTCGTTATTTTTATCCCCCCATTTGTCCTGAGTCGTTCGCAACAAAAACCAGGCTCGAAAAAATCTTTGCAGAAATTGCAGAAGTTCATTTTTCTGCTTACAATACCGTTACTGATGATCTGAGTTCCTCTGTAGAATGGTTCCCGGAGGAAGAAAAATTGCTTGCTACCATACAGGGTACCGGCAGGGCGCAGCTGCTTTATGGAAAGCTTTTTATCAACGGGAAACAGGTGAAGGGGTTTCCGCCGGCACCCCGGAGCATCCAGGAAATTTTAAGTGAAAATGATATTACCTGGTCCTCAGAGGCTTACGATTTTGCATATCAGCAGCCTGACCGGACGCGGTGGGACTGCAAACAGGAAGACTTTGTCTTGAAGACTTATCAGGAGCGTTTGAGCGCGGATTTAGTTAGGGTATGTACACTTCATCATCCTTATACAAATGCAGGCAGCTATGTCCAGGATGTGTGGGAAGCACCGGAAGAAGCAAAGCTTAAATTTTTAAAAGATAGGCTGGATTCCAAACAGCTGGTAGGTGTGGGGGCATATTATCAGAATAAAGCGGTTGCATTTATCGAAGCCTTCAATCTGGATCTGGCTGCCAGGTTGGGCTTTCCTGTATATTCAACCAAAGCAGGCTTATTGATTACCTGCCTTACCGTTCAAACAGAGGTGGCCGGGTACGGCCTGGGCTCGAAACTGGTGGAAAATCTAAAAGAAGAAGCATCCAGGCAGGACTATAGATCCCTCCAGGTAGTTGCTTTCCCGGATAAAGAGAACTGGCAGCCCTATTCATTTTATAAGAAGCATAAGTTCAAGGAAATAAAAGAAATCGATGGATTTAGTAGAATCATGTTATATGAATTATAATCTTAAGTTAATCAGGAGTGCGTGTAATTATGAAGAAGATTTATCTCCGCTTTTATGCCAGCCTTAATCAGTTTTTTCCAGCTGAAAAAGATGGCAAAATACATACTCATTATTTTAAGGGACGGCAGAGCATCAAAGATAGGATAGAATCGATGGGTGTTCCCCACACTGAGATTCATCTGCTTCTGGTCAATGGTTCACCGGTTGACTTTGACTACCTAGTCCAGGAAGAAGATAGGATCAGCGTTTATCCGCCTCTATCATTTCTTAAGCTGCCGGATAACTTCAGGCTGCGGCCGCCTTATCCAGGCAAACCAAAGTTTATTCTGGACTGTCATCTGGGGAAATTAGCCCGTTATCTCCGAAGATTTAATTTTGATACCGTTTATCAGAACGACTATCAGGATGAGGAAATAGTTGATAAAGCTCTGGCGGAAAATAGAATAATAGTAACTAGAGACCACGGCCTACTTATGCGCAGGAGGATCATTTATGGTTTCTTCATCCATAACGATGATCCGAAAAAGCAGCTAGAGGAAATATTCCACCGCTATGACCTGCTGCAGTATTACGATAACGAGGAAGAGCAGGCTGCCCGCTGTCCTGAGTGTAATACCTCCCTGGAAGCTGTGGACAAGCAGGAGATTATTCACCGGCTGGAACCCAAAACCAGGAAGTATTTTCAGGATTTTCAGCGCTGCCCTAACTGTGATAAGATCTTCTGGCGGGGCTCACATTATAAACGGACAGAAGCTTTTTTGGAATCTATCCGGGAGCCTGCGCCCCTGCATAAAGCAAAAGAAGGCCAGATGGAGGGAAATCGATGAAAAAATCTGTAATTATAAGCCTGGGGATTTTGATCTTGCTGGTGATCCTGTCCCTGGGCTCGAGCGAGGGGCTGGAAGCCAGCCAGCATTATGAAATCTCCTCTTATCGTCTGGAATTGGAAGTAGATCAAGCTGGAGATTTTTTTATAAAAGAAGAAATAACGTATGATTTTCAGGAGGGCCGGTTCTCTAAGGCGTATCGGGAGGTTCCCGGGCGGGGCTTCTCCAGCCTGGAGTTTATAGGGTTGGAAGGAGAGGACACTTCTACTACAATAACTGAGGTTAAAGAAGGTTCGCGGCTGGAAGTGGAATGGGATTATCCCGCTCGGACTGAACCGGCCACCTTTAACCTGCAGTACGTCGGCCGGGATGGCCTGATCAGTAGAGAGGGGCGGAACATTCTGGACTGGCAGGCTGTAGGAACCAGCTGGGACGTGCCCATCCAACAGGTAGAGGTAATTGTTTCCCTGCCAGATGTCCCGGAGGAGCTTAGCTTTGAGCAGGGAAGCCAGCCGGGAGAAATTTCGGGCAGCCGGTTAACCTTCCAGACCGAAAATCTGGCGGCCGGGGAAGGCTGGCGGCTCCAGTTTGGATTCGCTGAGCAGGTGTCTATGCCGGAGCAGGAGAGGATCTCTGACTACTCGACCATGATTTTGGCTCTGGTGATTCTGGCGGGCGTATTTGTCACCTTCAGAATCATTACTGCTGTCAAAGCGATGCGGCCTGGCGATATTGAGCAGGCGCAGCTGGAGAAGCTGGAGGACATGTCATTTATCAACAAAGTTTATTTCTATGATCATGCTGGGCACAAATCGGCCCGGGTTATGGCGGCTTTGATTTTTACTTTAGCGGCGCAAAAACTGCTCAAGCTTAGAGTTGAAACCAAAAACCGCTTATTCGGAAAAGATAAGCCTGTGATGAAGGTGAGTTTGTCTACGGAGAAAAATCCCGGCCAAGCCCGCCCGGAATTCGCTGAATTATTTAAAGTGATCGGTCCGGAAGCTATCAAGCTTGAAAAAGTTTTGCGAAAAACCAGATTATGGTCAGGGATAAGAAAGAAATTGCGTAAGTCAGAAGAAATAAAAGCATATTTAAGCCAGGAGCGTAAGCAGTTAAAAAGAAAGAGCCTGGTGATTTCTATAGCTGTTTTTTTACTTGCGGTTATCATGTTTTTGGACTTTATTTTCAACGGGCGGATCGTATCTATGCTGCCGGTGATATTTTTTACGATAATAGCGGTGGGGGAATTTGTCCGGTATATTTTGCTCTCACCATTAAATGACGCTGCGTTGACTTTGAGGAAAAACTTGCAGGAGCAGATGGAGGAGCGCAGGGAGCGGTTGCTTGAACTTGCAGAGACCGAACCCCAGGTAGCGCTCAGCTCTATTTTAAGGGATTTGCCCTGGCTGCTCCTGGATCATAAGATGTCCAGCAGTAAATTCAAAAAAATAAGGAAAAAGCTCACCAAAAATCTCAGTGAGGAAGAGGCCGAGGCAGTAGACCTTCCCCACTGGCTGGTTGTAGAAGGTATGGAGGGTGCGCTTAAAGCCATCGAAGTGGTTGAATATACCATGACTGCAGTTTATGCAGCTGTAGCCTCTACCTCCTCTGCCTCTGCCGGCTCGGGCGGCGGGGGAGCAGGTGGCGGCGGAGGGGGCGCAGGTTAATCCTTCTTCCTTTCTGGAAATAACTCGGAAAGGTAGCGCTCTCCTCCATCCGGGGCGATTATTAAAAAGTTCGCTTCAGCAGAATATTCTTTAAGGTTCGCAGCAATAAGAGCTGTTAACACGCCGGCGGCAGAGGAGGGGCCGAGGAAGAGCCCTTCCTTATGGGCCAGGCTCATCTGCATATCGTATACTTCATCTTCATCCAGCAGAATTATTCTATCGAATATATCTTTCTTCAGGATGTCGGGAACGAAGCCGGGTCCAGTGCCGGGAATGTTATGGCTGCCGTTTTTACCTTTGCTTAACAATGGAGCGCATTCGGATTCGAAGGTTATCACTTCGAGATTTTCCAGGCGGGCCTTAAGGTAACTGCCGGTTCCGCTCAAAGTACCGCCGGTACCTGCAGCCACTACCAATACGTCCAGGTCATCTCCAAAATCTTGATAGATCTCCGGCCCGGTTGTTTTTTGGTGGGCCTGGGGATTGGCTGGATTGCCAAATTGATCCGGGCGAAAAGCTTCAGGATATTTAGCCTGCAGTTCCTGACACAGCTCGTAGGCTCCCTTCATTCCTTCTGTACCAGGAGAGATGATCACCTCCGCCCCATAGGCCTGAATTAGTTTACGCCGCTCCATACTGGCTTTTTCGGGGAGGACTATGATAGCTCTATGCTTTAAAATACTGGCTGCCCTGGCCAGCCCGATTCCCGTATTACCGCTGCTGGCTTCCAGAACCAGACCCCCGCCCCCAGCGGGCAGATCCCCGTTAGCTTCGGCCTGCTGTAACATTTCCAGGGCGGGGCGATCCTTGATACTTCCTGCCGGGTTTAAATATTCCAGTTTCACATAAAAATTTGGTAGATCAGCGGGAATGAGATTGTTCAGTTTGAGATGAGGTGTTCGACCGATCAACTCTCTGCCATCACGAATGATCATATTAGTAGCCCCACCCCTTCTGTCCAATTTATATATTTGTTAATTGGTTTTTTCTTCATGATTTATCCCCCTCACTTAAATTAATTTAAATTATATAAAAGTATACTATCCCTGTCAAGTTTAATTAGCCCTACCTTATTTTTAGGGCTGAATATGTTATAATTAAATCGAATAAGAACAATATTTAGAAACAGAAAGGTATGATAAAATATGGCTGATACCTATGAAGAAGAATTGGTAAATGCAGTCCTCCATGGGGTTGGGCTTGGCATGGCCGTGGCAGCTACCGGGGTTCTAATTGTAATGGCTAATATCTATGGCGATACGCGGCAGTTGACTGCTTATAGTATTTATGGTTCTACTTTGATCCTGCTTTATTTAGCCTCAACCCTTTATCACAGCTTCCCCCGGGGGAAAACTAAATATGTTTTGCGGATCATCGATCATTCTGCGATCTACTTATTGATCGCTGGTACCTATACCCCGATAACTATGGCTACTCTAGGTGGGGCCTTGGGAAGGGCAGTTTTTATATCCGTATGGGCGATTGCTGTGTTGGGGATAGTCTTAAATATATTGTTTTTTGAGAGGGTTAAAAAGATTTCTCTGGTCTTATATTTGGTCATGGGCTGGTTGAGTATTCTGGTGATCAGAGATTTGTGGACCACTCTCCCGCCTGCCAGCCTTGTCTTTCTCTTCGTGGGCGGGCTCTCTTATACTATCGGTACTATCTTTTACGTCAGGAAAAACCTGCGTTATAATCATGCTATCTGGCATATATTTGTGTTAGGAGGTAGTATTTTTCACTTCTTCACTGTTTTTTATAATTTACTCGATTAAAAGCAGTTTCAACAAGATTCTGACTTGTTCTTTCTTTTTGCTTAGTGGTATAATAAAATAAAATTGCAGTTGGAGGCTGATATTTATGAAACTGATCGTGATCGGCGGAGTAGCAGCAGGAACCAGTGCAGCTGCTCGGGCAACCCGAGTTAATCCAGACGTGGAAGTAACCTTATATGAAAAAGGTGATGATATTTCTTACGCGGGCTGCGGCCTTCCTTACTACATATCCGGCGTAGTAGAGCATCGCAGCAGCGTTATCATCAATAAGCCAGAAGAGTTTTCTGAAAAGTATGGGATCAAGATGAAGGCTTCTCATGAAGTTACAGCCATCCACCCGGAAACGAAAGAAGTTTCATTTAAGGATTTAACCACAGGGGAAACCGGTAAAGATTCTTATGATAGTCTGATCATCGCTACTGGTGCTTCTCCGATAATGCCGCCTATTCCCGGGCTTGATTTAGGTCACATCTTACCTCTGCGGACTGTGGATGATGCCGACCGGCATAAACGTTTAACTGCCAATCCCGATATCAATAAGGTAGCCATCGTCGGGGCAGGCTTGATCGGGATGGAGATGACCGAGGCATATAGTAAACTGGGAATGGATGTTGTCGTGGTAGAGAAATTAGATTCGGTTCTCCCAATAATAAATTCTGAATTGGCGGAAAAAGTTGAAAATCTCTGCCGGAGTAAGGGAGTTGAATTTCATTTAGGCCAGGGAGTTAAAGAATTTCAAGGAGATGGAAAAGTGGAGAAATTGGTCCTGGAAGATGGAGAAGAAGTCGAAGCAGACATGGTTTTATTTGCGATCGGGATCAAGCCCGATACCGATTTGGCTGCTGAGGCCGGGATTGAATTGGGTGTAAAAGGTTCGATTAATGTTAACCAGTGGATGGAAACCAGTATTCCGGACATTTATGCCTGTGGAGATTGTGCTCAGTCGGTTAACCTGGTATCCGGCCAGCCAACCTGGGTACCCCTCGGCTCAACGGCAAACAAGCAGGGCCGGGTGGCTGGAGAAAATGCAGTCGGAGGAGAGAACTTCCACCGGGGTATTCTTGGAACCGGGATCACCAAAGTATTCGAATATTGTGTTGCTACTACCGGGATAAAAGAAGAGGAAGCTCGAGAAGCAGGCTTTGATCCTTTTTCCATCACCATAAAAGCTCCGAATCATTCCGGTTATTATCCTGGCTTTGAGTATTTTACCCTGCGGGGGATCTTTGATCGGAAAACCGGCAGGATTCTCGGGGCAGAAGGGGTGGGCCGGAGCGGAGTTGATAAACGGTTGGATGTGCTCGCTACGGCTATATACAGTGAACAAACAGCAGAGGACTTATTTCAGATCGACCTCGGTTATGCTCCTCCATATTCGGTTCCTAAAGACCCAGTGGCTATATTAGGGATGCTGGCCGGGAAAAAGCTTTAGGTCAGGAGGGTTAATCTCCTTACCTGCTTCAGATCAGCTCCATTTCAATTTTGTTTCGACAGGAATAAGGTAGACAAAAAAATACCCCTTCTGGATAAACTGACAGCAAGCAGTTTATTAGAAGGGGCTTTATTTATTTGTTTTGAGAAAGTTTTTATCTGTTTTGCAGTTTACTCGAGATCGAGTTGGTTTACGATATCTTCATATTCCATATAACCAACAACCCGGGTGATGATTAGACCATCCTGATCCAGAAAATAATTGGTGGGTACACCTCTGACCAAATAATTGCTTCCGACTTCTCTGGTTGTGTCCAGGAGAAAGTTGATATTCTGCAGGTTTTCTGCTTCTTTAAATGCTGAGACGGCTGCCTGATTTTCTCCGTAATTGATCGATAAGACTGTTACCTGATCGCTGTATTCGGTTTGTAACTTTTCTAAATGGGGCATTTCTGCTCGGCAGGAAGGACACCAGGTGGTCCAAAAATTGAGCAGAACATATTTGCCTTCGAAATCTGCCAGACTGACTTCTTCGCCGGCTAAATTTTCTAAGGTAAAAGCAGGGGGCTGCTGTCCAGGTTCAAGACCCTGTTCTACATCATCTTGAGCGATGAGGAGTTGGTTTCCGAGGACGAGACCGGTTCCCGCGAGTATAAATAAGGTAAGAGCTATGATGAGCTTATACTTTTTAAATAATTTCATTATTAATCACTCCATTCTATAAGTTAGCCAGAGCAGCGAACTGCCCGGTGAAAACCAAAATTCCGACGATGATTATTAAGATCCCGCTGATTATTTTTAGAGTTGGTAAATGTTTACTCAGGTGTCTACTGCTTTTCATCCAGCGCTCCATAAATACCGCGGCCAGTAAAAAAGGAACGCTTAAGCCTAAGGAATAAGCGATCATTAAAAAGGTCCCGGTGAACAAATTGGCACTACTGCCGGCGACGACGAGGATCGTGCCTAAAACCGGTCCGATGCAGGGTGTCCAGGCGAGAGCTATAACCAGGCCAAAAACGAAAGCTTTGACACTCCCCTTAAGTCCGGAAGGTAATTTATTCTGCAGGTTAAGATTAGAAAAAGGCAGGTTGAATATTCCCAGGGTATGGAGGCCCAACAAAATTATGATTATTCCGCCGTAGCGGGCCAGTTCGAACTGCCGCTGCAGCAGGAATCTTCCTATCCAGGAAGCAGAAATCCCTAGAAGAATGAATATTAACGAAAAACCTGTAATAAAAGCTAAAGCAGGTCTTAAGACGGCCCCTTTATTTTCTTTGGCGATTTTTTTAGGATTACTCCCAGCGATTATGCCGAAATAAGAGGGTATTAAAGGCAGAATACAGGGAGAAAAAATAGATAACATCCCGGCCAGAAAAGCTAGCGGGAGCGTGATTTCTTGCTGCAAAATATATCACCCCTTCTTTTTTGGTAATAAGTAGTAACTATTATTATAACACTATCTGCTTATTTTGACAATTTGATTGCAGAAAGAAATGAAAATAGGTATAATGATGGTATTAATATATTGAGGTGATAATATGACAGGAGAGAATGATAAGAACTTATGGTTAAGGTTCAGCCAGGATGAAGAAGAAAAAGTTTTCGAATTTGCTCAACATTACGCCGACTTTATGAACGCAAACAGAACTGAACGCGAATTTATCCGATCTACAGTATTGGCCCTGCAGGCAGCAGGCTTCAAAAAGATTACCGAATTTACTGAACTGCAGACCGGTGATAAAGTTTACGCTCAAAACAGGGAAGGTGCAGTTATTGCCGCGATCATTGGGGAAAAGCCTTTAACGGAAGGTATGCAGATAGTGGGAGCCCACGTGGATTCGCCCCGGATAGATCTAAAACCGAGACCGCTTTACGAAGATAAGGAGATAGCGCTTTTTACCACCCATTATTACGGGGGAGTGAAGAAGTACCAGTGGGTTACGATACCTCTGGCTCTGCATGGGATAGTAGTAAAAGAGGACGGCAGCAAAATCAATATTGCCATCGGAATGGATCCGCAGGACCCTGTTTTTTATATTACAGATCTACTTCCTCACTTTGCCAAAAAGCAGGCCGAGAAAAAATTAAGCGAAGCGATCGAAGCAGCTCATTTAAACAGTATAGTAGGGACCAGGCCGGTAGATGACGAAGATGAGAAAGAACCGGTTAAGAAAGCCATCCTAAATTTACTTCAAGACAAATATGATCTAAATGAAGAAGATCTGATCAGTGCTGAACTCCAGCTATTGCCCGCCTATCCCGCCCGAGATGTCGGTCTGGATAGGACGCTTTTAGCGGCTTACGGACATGATGACCGGGCCTGTGCTTATACTGCCCTGCAGGCTCTGCTGGAAACCCATGACCCCGAACAGACGGCCGTCACCCTTTTAGTGGATAGGGAAGAGGTTGGCAGTATGGGGAATACCGGTATGAAATCTACTTTCTTCGAGAATACCGTGGCAAGATTACTTTCATTAGCTGATCGGAATACCGATCTGGATTTCCGTCGGACGCTGGAAAACTCAACCGCTTTATCAGGCGATGTCAGTGCGGCCTACGATCCTGATTATTCTGAGGCGACATCAAAGCATAATGCCCCGTATTTAAATAAGGGGATCGTCATGACACCTTATACCGGAGCCCGGGGTAAGGGAGGTTCTTCTGAAGCTTCTGCTGAGTTCAAGGCTAAGATAAGGAACATTTGGAACCGAGCCGGAGTGGCCTGGCAGGCGGCAGAGATGGGTGCGGTTGACCAGGGTGGCGGCGGTACGATTGCTCAGTTCCTGGCTAATTATAACCTGGACGTTCTTGATTCAGGTCCAGCAGTTTTATCGATGCATGCCCCTTATGAACTGGTTAGTAAAGCCGATTTATATCAGACCAAAGAAGCTTACAGGGCGTATTTTTCCAGTTAAATTTTAAATTTGTATACTAGTTAACTTAAATTAATAAATAATAAGATATAATGAATACAGAATTAATCAAAGGGGGAAATTTTTAATGTCTAAACCGATTGAAGTAACTGATAATAATTTTTCTGAAGAGGTAATGAATGCTGATAAACCAGTATTAGTAGATTTCTGGGCTTCCTGGTGTGGTCCCTGTAAGATGGTCGCTCCAGTTATTGAAGATATAGCAGAAAACTATGATGACGAAATCAAAGTATGCAAGTTAAATGTAGACGAAAACCAGGAGACAGCAGCTCAGTTTGAAGTAATGAGTATTCCGACCATGATCGTTTTTCAGGATGGCGAGATAAAAGATAAGTTAATTGGATATATGCCTAAAGGTAGATTGGTTAAAAAGTTAGGACTTGAATAATAAATTAATTAAACCAGGCAAAATATATTAATTTAGATAAAGGTAGGGGATTATTCCCCTGCCTTTTTTATTTTGTTTTTTTGTTGGAATATGGTATAATTTTTTCAGGTTTAAGTAAGAGAGAGGAGGTAAAATAATGGCCAGAGTATTAATTATCCACTCAGCTGATCCTAAGACATCTAAAATGGCCGGTGTTATTAAAACCGGGGCTGAGAAAAATGGGTATAATGTAGATCTTTATGAAGCTGGCGAAGGTAACGATGAAATAAATTTTTATAAATATGATCTCGTCATTGCCGGCAGCCCAAGTAAAGGTATAATAAAGGGTCGGCCTGCCGATGACATCAAGAAAACTTTGAGCCGCTGTAAAAGAACGGTCGGCACAGAGGCGATGGCTTATATTGTACCTTCTTTCTTAGGGAATACGAAGGCACTCCGTTTATTGATGGAGGAGCTAGAAAAACTGGGATGTGTCGTCAAAGACTTCGCATCTCTAAAGAATACCCAGCAGGCAGGGGAATTTGGACGTAAACTATAGGAGGGGGAGAGATTATGGGGTTTAACCCGGTTGCGCAGTTAGAGGCAGAACTTATTTCTGCGATCGAAAAAGCTCTATCCAGGGTGCTTGAAGCTCGGGAAAGCGGTATAGATATGCCGGAAATAGAAGTAGAAGTACCTAGAGAAAAGGGACATGGCGATTACGCTACCAACCTGGCCATGGTTTTATCAGGGAGACTGAAGGCGAATCCTCGCCAATTAGCAGAAGAGCTCAAAGAGGCTTTTGCGGTAGATTTCGTTGAGGAGGTCCAGGTGGCTGGACCTGGTTTCATCAACTTTTTTATTAATGATGCCTGGCTGCACCAAACTGTAGATAAAGTTGTTGAGCTGGAGGAAGAGTACGGCCGGACCGATTTTGGTCAATCAGAAAAAGTCCAGATCGAATTTGTAAGCACCAATCCTACCGGGCCACTGCATGTAGGACATAGTCGAGGTGCAGTTGTGGGGGATGTGCTGGCGAACATCATGGCCGAAGTTGGTTATGAAGTAGAGCGGGAGTACTTGATCAATGATGCCGGCAACCAGATGGATTTACTGGGTCGCTCGACTTTACTCAGATATAAGCAGCTGACCGGCGAAGAGGTGGAGATGCCGGAGAATAGCTATCAAGGCCAGTACATATTTGCTATCGCTGAAGATCTCAAAGAAGAATATGGGACCAGCTTGCTGGAGATGGATGAAGAGGAGGCTTTCTTGATAGCTCGGGAAGAAGCTTACGAACAGCTTTTAGGAAAGATCAAGGAGGACCTGGCTGAATTCAGGATAGAGTTCGATAACTGGTTCAGTGAGAGAGATCTTCGGGCTGAAGGTAGGATCGAAGAAGTGATCTCGATGCTGCGGGAAAAGGGTTATATTTACGATAAAGATGACGCAGTCTGGTTTGCTTCAACCAAATTTGGAGACGATAAAGATAGAGTGGTCATTAAAAATGACGGAAGTTTTACTTATTTAGCGGTGGATATCGCCTATCATTATGATAAATTAGAGCGAGGTTTCGATCATTTGATTAACGTGTGGGGCGCCGACCACCACGGTTATATCGAGCGGGTTAAAGCTGCCGTTCAGGCTTTAGGTTACGAGCGGGATAAATTAGAGATAATTATCGTCCAGATAGTCACCCTGCTTCGGGAGGGCAAAAAGGTTCCGATGTCAAAACGAGCGGGCGATTTTGTTACCATGCGCGAGGTCATGGAAGAAGTTGGAGTAGACGCGGCAAGATATTTTTATACCATGCGGAGTACAGACAGCCATTTTGATTTCGACCTGGATCTGGCCAAAGAAGAGTCTACAGAGAACCCGGTTTATTATATCCAGTATGCTCATGCTCGGATCTATTCTATTTTTGCTAAAGCCGGTGATTTCAAAAGCGATCTAGACCAGGCAGACCTCAGTTTATTGACGGACGAATCGGAACAAGAATTGATGAAAAAGCTGGCTAATTATCCGGCAGAAATGGAATCTGCTGCCGGGGGAAGATCGCCCCACATGATAGCAATTTTTGCTCATGAATTAGCTGGGGCTTTCCACAGTTTCTATAATAGGTGCCAGGTCATCACCGAGGATGAAGAATTGAGTTTGGCCAGACTAAAACTGGTTAGAGCTGCTCAAGTTGTTTTGAAAAATGTCTTGAAGGTGCTGGGCGTTTCGGCACCGGATCAGATGTAAGGGGGAAGATAAAGCAGATGGCGACCAAGTATATTTTTGTTATCGGCGGGGTGGTTTCATCCCTGGGCAAAGGAATTTCAGCAGCATCTTTAGGGAGATTATTGAAAGCTAGAGGGCTCAAAGTTTCGATTCAAAAATTTGATCCCTATCTTAATGTTGATCCAGGGACCATGAGCCCCTATCAACATGGAGAAGTATTTGTAACTGCCGATGGAGCGGAGACAGATCTGGATTTGGGGCATTACGAGAGGTTTATAGATGTCAATTTAAGTCAGAACAATAACGTTACCACCGGGATGATTTACGGAAACGTGATTAGAAAAGAAAGAAAAGGAGAATATTTGGGTGCTACCGTTCAGGTTATCCCTCATATTACCGATGAGATAAAGCAGAGCATAACCCGGGTAGGTAGGGAAGGTAACTTTGATGTTGTTATAACCGAGATTGGCGGCACCGTGGGAGATATTGAGAGTTTACCTTTTATGGAAGCGATCAGGCAGATGAAGGGAGATGTGGGGCGCGAAAACGTGCTTTATCTGCATTGCACGCTCATACCTTATCTGGCTACAGCAGGAGAATTGAAGACCAAGCCTACCCAGCACAGCGTTAAGGAATTGAGGAGTATCGGGATCCAACCTGATGCGATAATCTGTCGGTCCGATCGGGAACTAACCGAAGAGGTCAAGGATAAGATCGCGTTATTCTGTGATATCGAGCGGGAGGCTGTTATTCAGATGGTCGATGTAGACCATATTTATGAAGTCCCTCTGAATCTTGAAGCAGAAGGGCTGCCTCAGCTGGTGATCGAGCATTTACATCTGGATCCTAAAGTTACTGCTCTTGAACTATCAGATTGGGAGGATATTGTCAGCCGTCTCAAGAATTTAAGTAATAAAGTTAATATTGGTGTAGTGGGTAAGTACGTTGAACTACCCGATGCCTATTTGAGCATCAGTGAGGCTCTTACCCATGCAGGTATCAATAATGATAGTGAAGTGGAGATAAGCTGGATTTGTTCTGAGGACCTCGAAGAGATGGATTATCAAGAGACTTCTCAGGAGCTCTCTATTTTTGATGGCATTCTGGTTCCTGGGGGCTTCGGTGAACGGGGGATAGAAGGTAAGTTGAAGGCGGTTAGGTTCGCCCGAGAAAATAAAGTGCCGTTCTTTGGGATCTGCCTGGGCATGCAGTGTGCTGTGATAGAGTTTGCCCGACATAAGGCTGATCTGGCTGGAGCAAACAGCAGCGAGTTCGTTCCTGATGCCGATCATCCTGTTATCGATTTGATGCTTGAACAGCAGGACATAGACGAAATGGGAGGAACCATGCGGCTTGGACTTTATCCGTGTAAGCTGGATGAAGATAGCTTGAGTTATCAGGCATATGAGGATGATTTAATTTATGAACGGCACAGGCACAGATATGAGTTTAATAATCACTATAGGGATATCCTTGAAGAAAAAGGTTTACAGCTGGTGGGGCTGTCTCCAGATGACCGTCTGGTAGAAATCATTGAAGTTCCCGAGCACCCCTGGTTTGTGGGAGTCCAGTTTCACCCCGAATTCACATCACGCCCCAATCGCCCTCAGCCGCTTTTTGTCGATTTTGTGGCAGCTGCCTTAACCGGCAAGCAAGAAGGAGGATTAGTTGATGAATTATAAATATGTTTCTCTTGATCGGCAGGGACCAATTTCAGAGATAACGATGAACCGGCCAGAAGTTTTAAATGCGTATCATATCGAGATGTTAGAAGAGCTGAAAGCTGTTTTAATCGAGGTATTTGCTTTAGAAGAAACCAGTGTAGTTATTTTAACGGGAAGAGGATCTAAAGCCTTTTCCGTAGGGGCAGATATTAACTGGCTGGAAAGTCTGGATGAAAAAACGGCCAGGAAGATCTCCTGGCTGGGTAAAGATATCTGCAACCTTATCGAAGAAGGCAACAAGGTGGTCATCGCGGCCGTGAATGGCTACGCTTTAGGTGGTGGAATGGAAATTGCCTTAGCCTGTGATCTGCGCATCGCTTCCAGTAGGGCCCGGTTCGGCCAGCCAGAAGTTAAGTTAGGCCTGGTGCCGGGATTTGACGGAACCCAGCGGCTGCCCAGAATTATTGGAGTTGGCCGGGCAAAAGAAATGTTGTTTACCGGAAATATCGTAGATGCCAATACAGCATATGAAATAGGACTGGCCAATCGCCTGGTTACCCCCAGGGATCTGTTGAGATCCAGTAGAAAATTGGCCAGAGATATTGCAGATCAGTCCATCAAAGCGGTCGGTCTGGTTAAAGAAGCGATAAATAATGGGATGCGGGAGGGCCGCAATGCCGGAAGTAGTTATGAGACAGAAGCTTTTGGAGCCTGCTTCTCTCTGGATGATCACGAAGCTAGAATTAAACAATTAAAGGATGTAATAGACCATGGGGAAGAGTAAGCAGAAATTGGATGAGGCCCTAACCACATCTGAAAACGTACTACTCGATTTAGATGGGACCCTACTTCCGCTTGATATCGATGAGTTTTTACAGGATTATTTTGCTGCGGTACAGCATCATTTTTCAGATTTAATAGAGCAAAAAAAATTTATGCAGGCCCTGCTCCAGGCAACTGAGATTATGCTAAAGAATGATGGGAGCGCTACAAATAAAGAAGCTTTTGCCCGGGAGTTTTTCTCCTGTCTGCCGGAGTTAGATGAAGATGAAACCTTTGCTCGGTTTGAAGATTTTTATCGTAATGAATTTCCAGCCCTGGGCGCTAACATTAGATTAGACGATGAAGTCATCACTGCGGTTGAACGGCTGAGCGAACAGAAGAAAAACCTTGTTCTGGCCACCAATCCGCTTTTTCCGGAAGAAGCCATAGAGGCCCGACTTGAATGGATCGGGATCAGTCCGGAGAGTTTTGATTTAATTACAACTTACAGTAATATGCATTACAGCAAACCGAAATTGGAGTATTATAAACAGATACTGGACCGCCTGGAAATTAAGGCAGAGAATACTATAATGGTGGGTAATGATGTCAATGAAGATTTGGTGGCCGGTAAATTAGGTATTACTACGATCTTACTTACCGATTATCTCAAAAAAGATGAAGAGAAGCCGAGCTATGAGCCGGACTGGCAGGGGAGTAGACAGGAGTTTTTTGCTGAAGTGAAAAAATTAGAGCAAAACAATACTTAGTCAGGGGGGAGCAGCCGATGGATGATTTTAAAACTATCAGGTTGGAGGAAGAAGAAAATTATGCGACTATCGTTATAGATAGAGAAAAACAGCATAATGCTTTAAACATCGAGGTTATCTCTGAATTGAAAAGTATGCTGCTTGAATTAAAACAGTCAGAATATAGGGCCCTTATTATTACAGGCCAGGGCAGTAAAGCCTTTATTGCTGGAGCTGATATTGGGGAAATGAAAGACTTCTCCATAAGTGACGCTCGGGAATTTGCCCAAAAGGGCCAGGAACTTATGCGTTTAATAGAAGAGTTTCCCTGCCCTATTATCGCTGCCGTTAATGGCTTTGCTCTGGGCGGGGGCAACGAGCTTATGATGGCCTGCGATCTGGCTGTAGCCGAAGAAGAGGCAGTATTTGGTCAGCCTGAAACTGGTTTGGGGATCATGCCCGGTTTCGGAGGGACCCAGAGATTGACCAGGTTAGTTGGGGAACGGAGAGCGAAATATCTCCTTTATACAGGTGAAAAAATATCAGCTCAGGAGGCTTTAAAAGCCGGCCTGGTAAATCAAGTAGTGGAAAAAGGCCAGGCATTAGCGGAAGCAAAAAAATTAGCAGAGAAGATAGCTGCCCAGGCGCCGGTGGCTGTTAAGTTCACAAAAGAGTCCATTAATTTTGGCTTTGATGCCGGGGTGGAAAGTGGGATCGCATTTGAAATGAATGCTTTTTCTTTATGCTTTGGAACCGAAGACCAGAAGAAAGGCCTTGAGGCTTTCTTTAATAAGGAAAAACCAGAATTTGAGGGAAAATAAGAAGATAATACTTAGAAAGGGTGATTTAAGATGAAAAGAGAAGTAGTTAGTACCGAGAAAGCTCCAGCAGCTATCGGAGCCTATTCACAAGCAGTAAAGGCCGGTAATTTTGTCTATGTTTCGGGTCAGATTCCTCTGACGCCTGCAGGAGACTTACTCACAGGTGATGTTAAATTACAGACCAGGCAGGCCCTGGATAATCTCAAGGAGATTTTAACTGAGGCCGGCAGCAGCATGGCCCAGGCGGTTAAAGTGAACATTTATGCTTCTTCTATGGAAGATTTTTCGGAGATCAATGAAGTTTACAGCACTTACTTCACTTCGGAACCACCTGCTCGAGCTTTTGTTGAAGTTGCCGGTTTACCAAAGGATGTAGATGTAGAGATTTCAGCAGTAGCAATAATTGATTGATAAATTAAAGAGGATCAGCAGTTTTTCCACCTCCTATATCTTTTAACATTCTTTCACATAAAAAAGGAATTTAACTTCTTGTGCAGAATAGTTATTGATATAGGAGGTGTACGACCTGCCTGAAAAAGGGCTGTGGTCTTCAGATGCTGATCGATAAAAAAACTGCTTTGGCTTACCGCTGTTCTAAATGCGGGATGCTGGAGATTCATCAATTAAATATTTTTAATTTATCCGGCGGGAAAACCGTTTGGCTGCGCTGTGAATGCGGCCACGATAAGCTAAGCGTCTCAAGAAATGCCAGGAAGGTGATTATAAAACCTTACTGTATCGTCTGCGGGCAAAATCATGAGCTTAGCTTCTCTGAAAAGACTTTTTGGTCAAAGAAGACCATGCAGAATCTTTCCTGCCCCCGCTCCGGATTGAACCTGGGGTATTATGGGCCGTTTTCGCTTTTGCACAGGGAGGTTGAAAAGCAGCGTCAGGAGATTGAAATGCTCACCGATGGGTTAGGATTTGAGAATTTCGAAGATCCAGAAATTATGCTTGCCGCCCTGGACCTGCTCCATGAATTTGCTACCACAGGGGATTTAAACTGTGAGTGTGGTTCCAGCGAGGTTGCGATCGATCTTTTGCCTGATCGGATAGATATAACCTGTTTGCGCTGTCAGGGGAATATTAGTTTTTCTGCTTCTAATTTAGCTGATCTTAAATTTTTAGAAGAAAAAGATCATATATTACTTAAATATAATAACAGTCGTTCACCGCTCAATCCAGGGAATCAATAAAATTATAAGGGGTTGTTATAATGAACTTAGTACCTATGGCTGATCTTTTAAATGAAGGATTTGCCAATGGTTATGCAGTTGGTGGTTTTAACATAAATAATATGGAATTTTTGCAGGGCATCATTTGGGCGGCAGAAGAGGAAAAATCTCCTCTTATACTTCAGACCAGTGAAGGCGCTATTAAATATATAGGGATGGATTACGTAATTGCAATGGTAGATGCTGCCACCAGACATACTGATATACCTGTGGCCTTACATCTTGATCACGGCAGCAGCTTTGATGTGGCCATGGAATGCATCAGAAAAGGATATTCTTCGGTGATGATCGACGGTTCCCATTATCCTTTCGAAGAAAATATAGCCATCGTGAAAGAAGTGGTTAGAGCGGCCCACAGCGTAGGAGTTACTGTGGAAGCTGAATTAGGTAAATTAAGCGGGACCGAAGATGAGGTTTCGGTAGAGGAAAAGGATGCGGCTATGACCGATCCCGATGAAGCTGTTGAATTCGTAAAAAGAACAGGTGTGGACTGTCTGGCAGTTTCTGTAGGAACGGCCCATGGAGTTTATCAGGGCGATCCTGATCTGGATTTTGAAAGGTTAGCCCGCATAAATGAATTGGTTGAAATTCCTCTGGTTTTACATGGAGCCTCAGGTGTATCGGACTCAGATGTTAAAGAAGCCATCACCTATGGAATTTCTAAAGTTAATGTAAATACTGACTTTCAGCAGGCTTTTACCGGAAAAATCCGGGAGATATTCAAGGAAGATAGCGGTGTTTATGATCCCCGTAAATACTGCGGACCGGGTAGAGATGCTATCACCACGAAGGTCAAAGAAAAAATTGCTACCTTAGGAAGCGCAGGTAAAGCCTAAGTAAAGTTATTTTAATATGTTTTTTAAGGAAATCTACCCTGCTGCCATTAGCCTGAATAAAACCAGGGATGGAGCAGGGTTTTTCAATTTAGAGTTGGATAAGGAGGATAACTATTGATCTGGTTAAGGTTTGCTTTTCAGGCTGGGGTGATCATAATTTCGGGTATCTATATTACCCGAAGTGCTGATGTGATCGCAGCTAAATCCAAGTTAGGTGATATGGTAGTAGGAGTATTTTTGTTGGCCTTAGCTACATCGCTGCCTGAATTAGTGACCGGGAGTACTGCGGCGGCGATAAATGCTCCAGATCTAGCTTTGGGCAATATATTAGGGAGTAATGTTTTTAATTTGGCTATCTTAGGCCTCCTTGATATAATTGAAGGGCCAGGGCCTATGCTTTTGAAGATAAATATCTCTAATATTTTACCCGGACTATTTGCATTGTTGATAGGCTCAATTATCGGAATTGTCATCGTAATATATAGTATCACAGAACTATCTCCCTGGCAGTTTCGGTTGAGTCTGGAAAGCATCGTGATCCTGGGAGTTTACCTGGTAGGGCTTAGATTGATGTATAAGTTCGGGAATCGGGGTGAAAATTGGGATGAACTGGAGTGGATGACCGGAGAAGGAGCGGAGGTGCGGAACGTACCGCTTCCAGGTTATTCTTTATATCAGGCTTATTTTGTTTTTATAATTTCTGCTATCGTTATCGTTTTTACCGGAGTTAGAATCACAACCACTGCTGATGAGATAGCGATCATAACAGGTCTGGGCCATACTTTTATGGGGCCGGTTTTATTAGCTGCCGCCACATCTCTGCCTGAATTAGTTACTACCCTGGCTGCTTTGAAGATCGGAGCCTATAATCTGGCGGCAGGAAATGTACTGGGGAGCAACATCTTTAATTTGATCATCCTGGTTTGGATAGACTTCTTTTATTCCGGCAGTATCCTGGCCGGTGCCAGCCTGGTTAATCTGATTCCTTTATTGGCATTTATGATCATGACTCTTTTAATGCTCATAGGGCTATTTTATAGATCTAAACGATCATTTTTGAGATTAGGCTGGGGCGCAGCTGCTTTACTTGTGATATATTTTCTAACCATCTGGTTGTTGTGGCAGTTGGGTATAGGTATAATAATTTAAATAAATTGAATGGACCTCAAGGAGGCGAAATTTTTGCATATTGCAGAACTAGAGAAGAAAACTATTACTGAATTACATGAGATTGCTGCAGAGAGATCGATATCTGGCTATACCAGGATGCGGAAGAAAGAACTTATTTTTGCTTTATTGAAAAATGAAACGGAGAAAGGCGGTAATATATTTGCGGAAGGTGTACTAGAAATAGTTGAGAACGAAGGATATGGTTTTATCAGGCCGTCTAAATACTTACCTTCAACCGATGATATTTATATTTCCGTTTCCCAGATCAGGCGTTTCGATTTAAGGACAGGCGATGTTGTCTCAGGCCAGGTGAGGGAACCGAAAGATTCAGAGAGGTATCTGGCATTATTAAGGATCGAAGCTGTTAACTATCAGGCTCCGGATAAAGCGACCGAGAGAGCTTACTTTGAAGATCTAACCCCTCTATATCCCCGGCAGAGATTACTTTCAGAAATCCATCCGCAGGGCATTTCCAGTAGGTTGGTAGACTTAGTTTCTCCTATAGGTAAAGGTCAGCGGGGTCTGGTCGTCTCGCCCCCTAAAGCTGGAAAGACCGTTTTGCTTAAAGATATTGCCAATGCGATAAGAGCATGTAACCCTGATGCTAAAATGATGGTCGTCCTGATCGATGAAAGGCCTGAAGAGGTAACCGACATGGAACGTTCGGTTGATGCAGAAGTAGTTAGTTCCACCTTTGATCGGCCGGCAGATGATCACGTTCAGGTGGCCGAATTGGTCCTGGCTAAAGCAAAGAGACTTGTGGAGCATGGGCATGATGTGGTAATATTACTTGATAGTATCACCCGATTGGCCCGGGCTTCTAATGTTACCACCCCACCCAGCGGCAGAACCCTGTCAGGTGGGCTTGATCCTACTGCCATGCACTTCCCTAAAAGGTTTTTCGGAGCAGGAAGGAATATAGAAGAAGGTGGAAGTTTAACCGTGCTGGCTACCGCTTTGGTTGATACCGGGAGCAGGATGGACGACATAATTTACGAAGAATTTAAAGGAACAGGAAATATGGAACTCCATCTCGATCGGAGACTGGCTGAAAGGAGAATTTTCCCGGCGATAGATATTCAAAGGTCCGGAACGCGCAAGGAAGAACTCCTAATGGATGAAGAAGAATTAGCTGTATTGTGGAAGTTACGCCGCCAGACAGATAATATGGATAAAGGGGAACTTCTCCAAACTTTATTGAGGCAGATAAAGAACACGAAAAGCAACAAGGAGTTAATTGCTGCTCTGGAACAAATATTCTAAAGAATAATTCTGGCCTATTTTTCGATTAACTGGAGGATTATTTATGAAATTTAAACCGATAAAAACGACAAAAGTATATGAGCAGGTAATTGAACAGATAAAAGAGATGATTTATGAGGGGAGTCTGCGTCGAGGCGATAAACTTCCTTCTGAACGGGCTTTAAAAGAGCAGTTAGGGATCTCTCGCGCCTCTATTCGCGAGGCTTTTAGTGCACTTGAGATGATCGGTTTGATCGAGAGCAGGCCTGGTGAAGGTACGTTTATTAAGAGAGAGGCAGATAAAAATCTGTTGGAACCGCTTTCTTTAGTCCTCCTGCTGGAAGATGATGTGGCCACTGAATTATTGGAAGTGAGGAAGAATTTAGAAATAGACTGCGTCCAGATGGCAGCAGAAAGAATAACCGTGGAAGAGATCGAGGAGCTTGAACAGATTATTTTTAAGATGAAGAATAAATCTGGCTTTGAAGATGAAAGCATCGAGCTGGATAGGGATTTTCATTATTTAATCGCCCGGGCTTCTCATAATAAAATTTTCTTTTATTTGATGACTTCCATAATGGACGCGATGGATTTTCATATTAAAAACACGAGGACTAAACTGGTTTCTAAAGAAGAGACTATGGATCAATTTACGATTCATCATGATAAGATTGCTCAGGCCGTTTCTGCTGGAGATGCTCCCAAAGCAATAGAAGAAATGAGCAATCATCTTGCCTACGTAGAGAAACTTATCAACCGAGAAATCGAAGGGTAATATATAAAAAAATTAAAGACATATATATAAATTTTAAGCTGGCTTTGGCCAGCTTTTTTGTTGTCTAAACTTTGTGAAATAAAGAATTTTTAAATATTGTGAAAATTAAGCAGGAATTTAGGTACGAGTAGAGAATAGTTATAATAGCGTAATGATGGTCTGACCATCATACGAACATAAACTCTACAAAGAGAAGGGAGAAGATTTATAGTGTATGCATTATTAGCTAGTGTTCCTATTTTAGTGGTTGGAGTATTAATGATTGGTTTTATGTGGCCGGCGATGAAGGCAATGCCTTTAGGTTGGCTGACGGCAGCTGTAATAGCTGTGATTTGGTGGGATCTTCCCGCGGTTTGGTTGGCAAGTACTGCGATCGGAGGAATTATCAATGCGATCGGGATTTTGATCATCGTTTTCGGTGCTTTGTTGATTTTACAATTACTTAAGAAAAGTGGAGGTATAGACGGGATCTCTTATTCCATGGCCAATGTTTCCGTGGATAGAAGGGTACAGGTCCTGATTATCGCCTTCTTGATGGGTGCTTTCTTCGAGGGAGCAGCCGGTTTTGGTACACCTGCAGCTGTAGCAGCACCTTTATTGGTCGGGCTAGGGTTCCCGCCTTTAGTGGCAGCGGTAGTTGCTCTTATTGCCAACAGTGTTCCAGTCTCATTTGGAGCCGTTGGAGTTCCTATCTGGGGTGGATTTGCCGCTCTAGAGGGAGTAATCGATGTGCCTTTAACCAGTATGGGTGCACAGATCACTAATTTCCGGGGGGTTCTAGAAGCCATCGGTGGTTTTGTTGCGATTTTGAATGGTACGGTGGCTATAGTTATCCCGGTAGTAATTCTGGCGGTTATGACCAAGATTGTAGAAGGTTCTTATAAGGAAGGCTTGAAGGCCTGGCCGCTGGCTGTTTTTGCTGGATTGTCTTTTTCTATCCCCATGGTCTTGATCGCTAACTTCGTCGGTCCCGAAGTACCATCGTTATTAGGTGCTTTAATCGGCCTGGCCGTCTTTGTTTTCGCAGTCTCGAAGGGTTTCCTGGTCCCCAAAGATAATTGGGACTTTCCTGCCCATAAGGACTGGAATCCGGAATGGGAGGGTGAAGTTAAAGCCGAGGCTACAATACCTAAAGCAGATGAACTAAAAGTTTCTGTTTTCAGGTCATGGCTGCCATATATTTTAATAGCCGCTACCTTAGTTATTACCCGGCTTGAATTCCTTGGTTTAACCGGACCTCTTCGTTCCCTGGAAATTGGCTGGAATAATATTCTCGGCACTACCATTTCTCAGGGTATCGAACCGTTATATAATCCAGGGGTTATACCATTTATCCTTGTTGCCCTGATCATACCTTTCATTCACAATATGAAAAAAGGCGAAGCGGTAGAGTGCTGGAAAGCTACTTTCAAGTCGATAGGACCTGCTTCGGTCGCTTTGTTCTTTGCTCTGGGTATGGTTTATATAATGAGAAACACTGCAGTAGTAGCAGAGTATACTATGTTAGAAGAAATGGCCTTCGCTGCTTCGGATATAGCAGGTAACTTCTGGCACGTAGCTGCTCCATTTGTTGGAATATTAGGTGCTTTCATCTCTGGTTCTAATACAGTTTCCAATATTATGTTTGGTGGTTTTCAGTATGAGACAGCAGTGGCTTCTGGCGTAGAAATTATACCAACTCTCTCACTTCAGTCCGCTGGAGGATCAGCAGGTAATATGATCTGTATCCACAATGTAGTAGCAGCCCTGACCACTGTCGGACTGGTAGGTAAAGAAGGACTTGCAATTAGAAAAACGATAGTAGTTAGTCTGCTTTATGGTCTATTTATTGGTCTGTTCACAGTTTTACTGGTGAACACAGTTTTCGCCGGTATATTCTAGATTGAAAATTTAAGGAGGTAAACAGTTTGAAAATTATAACACCTATAAAACAGGTACCAGAAACAAGCAATGTCAAAATGGATGAAGAAACTGGAACTATGGTAAGAGACGGAGTAGAAAGCATAATTAATCCTCTGGACTTATATGCGATCGAATCAGCTATTCAGCTTAAAGAAAAATATGGAGGAGAGGTAATCGCGGTAACGATGGGTCCTCCTTCCGCCCAAAAAGCTTTGAAGGAAGCTATCGCTATGGGCTGTGACGACGGGATTCTCCTCTCAGGTAGAGAGTTTGCCGGTTCAGATACCTGGGCTACCGCTTATGCTTTATCGGAATGTGTTAAGCATGAAATCGGAGATTTCGATCTGATCTTCTGCGGCCTGCAGGCTACAGATGGAGATACCGCTCAAGTTGGTCCAGGTATGGCTTCATTTCTCGACCTGCCTCTGGCCACTTATGTAAGTTCGGTAGAAGAAGTACACTTTGCCGAAGACACATCGTATTCTGAGCCAGATGAGAATTATATAACCATTGAAAGATTAGTAGAAGAAGGGTATGAAAAGTTAAAATTACCTATTCCTGCCCTGTTAACAGTGGTTAAAGAGATCAGTTTCCCCCGTCTTCCAACCCTCTCGGGCAAGAGAAAGGCGAGAGACGTGGAAATTCCAGCGACCAATACTGAGCAAATTCCTATGGAAAAAGAAAACCTGGGTTTGAAAGGTTCGCCAACTCGCGTAGTTAATATCGATAGACCAAAAGTAACCCGGGGCGGCAAGAAGGTTGATGCCAGGGACGAGTCAAAAATGGAAAGTGCAGTAGATGAGCTCTTTGCTTATATGAAAGAAAATGACTTACTTTAATATAAGAGTAGAACTTACAGGTACGATTAAGTTAATTAAAAGGAGGATAATATCTATATGAGTTACAATGGAGTTTGGACAATGGCAGAAACCAGCCAGGGCGAACTTAAAAGAGTTGCTTTTGAACTTTTAACGAGAGGGCGTAAGTTGGCTGATAAGTTAGATACTGAGTTAACGTCGTTCATTCTGGGGAATAATGTTAGTAAAGAGGAGGCCAACCGCCTTATCGAGGCTGGTGCCGATAAAGTTTTATTGATAAATGATCCAAGACTGGAAGATTTCATCGTCGAAAATTACAGTAATGTAATGGTGGATCTAGTTAATGAACGTAAACCAGAGATCATCCTGGGTGCAGCAACTACTCAGGGGAGAACGGTTTTACCTCACGTGGCAATTAGAGTAGAAGCCGGGTTGACCGCTGACTGTACAGAACTAGATATCGAAGAGGAAACAGGAAATTTACTGCAGACCAGACCAGCCATCGGGGGTAATATCTTAGCAACGATTCACACCCCCAATCATAGGCCGCAGATGGCGACAGTTCGACCCAAATCGACCTCTCCTGCTGAACAGGTTCCTGGTCGCGAAGGGGTAATAGAAGAAATTGACTTCAATCCAGAGTTGTACGACGGCCGGGTGAAAAAGCTGGGTGTGAGAACCACAGAAGGAGAAGATGTCAATATAGTAGATGCAGATATAGTTGTATCTGGAGGTAAAGGCCTGAAGAAAGCAGAGAACTTTGCTATGATCAGGGAGATGGCCGATCATCTCGGCGGCGTTGTGGGAGCTTCCCGGGATGCTGTAGAGATGGACTGGATCTCATTCCCCCATCAGGTTGGTTTAAGTGGCAAGACGGTAACCCCACATTTATATATCGCCGTGGGTATTTCTGGTGCGATCCAGCATCTGGCTGGAATGAAAACATCGGATAATATTATAGCGATCAACACGGATCCAGAGGCAGACATCTTTAAAGTTGCTGATTTCGGTCTAGTGGGAGATCTGTTCAAGCTGGTTCCTATGATCAATGAAAGGTTAGCTAAGGAGGTTGAAAAGGTTGAAGTATAATCCTGTTACAGATAAAATTCTGGAAAGATTGATAGACATTGTAGGCGAAAAAAATGTACTGACCGACGAAGAAAAGATCGAGGCATATTCACATGATGAGACTCCAAAAGAACAATATGCCAGCTTCCCGGAAGTTGTGGTGATGCCGAATACTACCCAGGAAGTATCTGACATTATGAAATTAGCCAATGAAGAACTGATACCTGTAACTCCTCGGGGAGCAGGTAGTGGTTTATCTGGGGGTGCCATTCCAGATCATGGCGGCATCTTAATGTCGATAGAAAATATGGACAGAGTAGTTGAATATGATTTTGATAACATGATGATGGTCCTGGAAGGCGGAGTTATTACCAATGCCGTTCAGGAAGATCTGGCCGAAGCAGGTCTGTTTTTTGCCGGCTACCCTATGAGCCTGGAATCCTGCTTTATTGGCGGTAATATTGCTGAAAATGCCGGGGGCGGTAAAGCTGTTAAGTATGGCGTAACCGGCCGTTATGTCATGGGTATGGAAGTAGTTCTCCCAACTGGCGAGATCGTTGAACTGGGTGGAAAAAGAGTGAAAGATGTTACCGGTTATGACTTGAAAAAGTTGATGATCGGGTCTGAAGGTACGCTGGGTATAGTGACCAAAGCTACCATTAAGCTCCTGCCTAAACCCACGAAATCAGTGGCTTTGCTGGTATTGTTCGACGATCCTGAAACTGCGATCTCTACGGTTCCCAAGATAATGACCGAAACGGGGATCATCCCTACCGGGATCGAGTTTATGGATAAGTTATCGGTTAAGACATCCTGTGAATATCTGAATGAACATCTGCCGTATGAAGATTGTGGAGCGATGCTGCTGATCGAAGTAGATGGAGCAGATGAAGAGCAGGTTGAAAAGGATTACTTTAAAATAGGAGAAATCTGTGAAAAGAATAATGCCCAGGAAGTATATGTAGCCGATAACCATACTACTAACGAACGGGTGTGGAACGTCCGCAGAAATATAGCTGAAGCTTTCATGTTAGTTAGTCCCGAGCAGAGTCTGGAAGATATTGTAGTTCCTATCGCCAGGATTCCTGATCTCATCCCTGAATTGGAACGGTTAGGAGAGAAGTATGATATTCAAATTCCTTGCTATGGACACGCTGGTGACGGTAACCTCCATGCTACCCTGGTTAAAAACCCTGATCACACCATGGAAGAATGGTATGAAGTGGAAGAGAAGTGTCTTAAAGAACTCTATGATGTAACTTATGAACTCGGCGGAACCTTAAGTGGAGAACATGGAATCGGTTCCAAGCGGAAGAAATACTTTACCGATGCTGTTTCTCCTGCTGAACTGAGATTAATGCGGATGATTAAAAAAGGATTCGATCCCAATAATATAATGAACCCAGGTAAAATCTTCGAGCTAGAAGATTAAAGAGGAGGTGGGAATATGGATTTTGCAATTCCCTATGGAAAAGAAGGTTTGGAATTTTCTTTGCCTGAGGAGAGGGTAGCCGCGGTATTAAGCTCTAATGCCAATCAATATCAACCTGATTACGGCCAGCAGAAGCTGGTCGACCGGGCTTTGGCTGATCCGATCGATAGTCCCGGCTTAGAAGAATTGGCTCAGGGCAAAGAAAATATTGTGATAATCTGTAGTGATCATACTAGACCTGTACCAAGTAAATATATGATTCCCGCTATGCTGGATAAGATCAGGGCTGGTAATCCTGAAGCAGATATTACCCTTTTGATCGCCACAGGTTTTCATCGGCCTTCAACTCGAGAAGAATTGATCGATAAGTTCGGCCAGAAAATTGTCGATGAAGAAAAAATCGTCATGCATAAGAGTACCGAGCAGGAAGATATGGTGGATTTCGGCACCCTACCTTCCGGAGGTAAGCTCAGGCTCAATAAGCATGCTGTAGCAGCCGATCTTCTCCTGGCAGAAGGCTTCATAGAGCCGCATTTCTTTGCCGGTTATTCCGGGGGACGAAAAAGTGTTCTGCCCGGGGTGGCAAGTAAAGAGACCGTTCTGGCCAACCACTGCGGTGAGTTTATCGCTCATCCTAATGCCCGAACCGGGATTATTGAAGGTAATCCGATGCATAAAGATATGCTTTATGCAGCAGAGAAGGCTGGTTTGGCCTTCATCTTAAATGTGGCTATCAATGAAGATAAAGAAATAATAGCTGCCTTTGCCGGCGATTTCAAGTCTGCCCATAAAAAGGGTACTGACTTTGTGGCTGGCCTGGCCGGAGTTAAAGCGGAGCCGGCAGATATCGTTATTACCACTAACGGCGGTTATCCTTTAGATCAGAACATTTATCAAGCTGTTAAAGGCATGACCGCAGCCGAGGCCACCTGTAATGAAGGCGGAGTCATTATTATTGCCGCTGAGTGTTCGGATGGTCATGGTGGCGAAGCATTTTATAATACATTTTTGCAGGCCGAAAGTGTTGAGGCCGTCAGAAATGATATAGCTGCCCGGGATAGAACAGAAACGGTGCCAGATCAGTGGGAATCTCAAATTTTGGCCCGGATCCTGGATCGGTTTTCTGTGATCATGATCACTTCAGCCCCGGAAGAAATGGTGGAGGATATGTACATGCAGAAAGCAGGTTCTATGGAAGATGCTCTGGCTCAAGCGGAAGATATTCTGGGGGAGAGCTCTTCTCAGATAACGATTATTCCAGATGGAGTTGGAGTCATAGTGCAAAAATAGTCTTTTTAATATCAAATAATAACCTCCCGCGGAGGCACGAAATTGCCAGCGCGGGAGTTTTTTTGTTATCCAGAAACTCCTTTATTTAAGCTAAAAATTCCAGTAAATATTATATTTTAAGTGGTTGCAACCCAAAAAAGGCTGTGGTATAATCAATCTAACTGAAGCAAATTAAGGAAGAGGTGATTTTCAATGAAAGAAGAAATCCATCCAAATGCAGAACCAGTAACAGTACATTGTGCATGCGGTGAAGAATATGAAACCGTCTCAACTAAAGATGAAATTAGAGTTGAGGTTTGTTCTAACTGTCATCCTTTTTATACTGGTAAGCAAAGAAAAGCAAGCCGGGGCGGTCGTGTAGAAAGATTTAATAAGAAATATGGCCGTGAAGAGGAAGAGGAAGAAGAAGAGTAAAACTTTTAGGCTTGACAGCAGAGCAGGGCAGATGCTCTGCTTTTTTTTTGGAAATTATTCTTAATAGAGGTGGCGGAAGATATGTATAAGATAAGCAAGAGCGGCTGGCTGGAATTAATCACAGGGCCGATGTATTGTGGAAAAAGTGAGGAAATGATCAGAAGGCTGCGGCGGGTAAAGATTGCCCGGCATACAGCTCAGGTTTTTAAGCCCCGCCTGGATGATAGATATGATAGGACGAATGTCGTCTCTCACAATGGGGCCAGCATTGAAGCTATTGCGGTTGATAGACCAGAGGATATATTGGATCGAGTAGAAGCAGATACAGAAGTGGTGGGGATAGATGAGATCCAATTTTTTTCCCCGGACATCATCGGCGTCTGCGAGCAGCTGGCGGATAAAGGCAAACGCGTTATAATTGCGGGGTTGGATCGGGATTTCCGCGGTGAACCTTTTGGACCAGTGCCGGAACTTATGGCCAGATCAGAATATATCGAGAAGCTTCACGCGATCTGCATAAAATGTGGCGAACCGGCTACCAGAACCCAGCGCTTAATCGAGGGTGAACCAGCAGCATATGATGATCCGGTTATTATGGTTGGAGCTCAGGAAGTTTACGAAGCCCGGTGTCGTTCCTGCCATGAAGTTAAAGAGAGCAAAGAGGTGTAATTTATGGACATTAAATCTGTAATAGATAAATTTGAAGAGTTAAAAGATGATTATAATAAATTAAGTAAGAAGATCAGCGATCCTGAAGTGATGAGTGACAGTCAAAAGTATCAAAAATTACTCAGACGGCATGCCCGTTTAAAAAAAGTTGTAGATAAATATAAAAGGTATCAAGATTTAGAGCAGCAGGCCGAGGAAGCCCGGGAAATGATCGAGATGAGCGAAGATAAAGAGATGGAAGAACTGGCCCAGGATGAACTGAATGAGATAGAACCGAAATTAGATAGGCTTTCTGAAGAACTTCCCTTATTATTAATTCCCAGTGACCCAGATGATGATAAAAACGTAATTACCGAGATTAGATCCGGGGCTGGCGGAGATGAGGCTGCCTTATTTGCAGGTGATCTTTTCCGGATGTATTCACGGTATGCGGAAAAGCATAATTGGAAGGTTGAAATTTTGTCATCTTCCAGCAGCGGAGTAGGTGGTTTTAAAGAAGTTATATTTAACGTTGAAGGTGATTCAGTTTATGAATATTTGAAGTATGAAAGTGGTGTTCATAGGGTACAGCGGGTTCCTTCAACCGAGTCCAGCGGTAGAATCCATACTTCAACGGCTACAGTAGCCGTTTTACCAGAAGCTGAAGATGTTGATGTAGATATTGACCAGAATGACATTAGAACCGATTATTTCCGGTCCAGCGGGCCTGGAGGCCAGAGTGTAAACACTACAGATTCTGCTGTTAGATTAACTTACGAACCCCTGGGTATTACGGTCTCATGTCAGGATGAAAAATCCCAGCATAAAAACAAAGCTAGAGCAATGAAAATCTTAAGAGCTCGAGTAAAAGAAAAAATTGAAAAAGAGAAACAGGCAGAGAGAGCAGAAGCCAGGAAAAGCCAGGTCGGCAGCGGAGATCGAAGCGAAAAGATCAGGACATATAATTTCCCCCAGGGGAGGGTTAGTGATCATCGGATTCATCTCACCATCCATCAACTGGAAGCAGTTCTTGAAGGTGAGTTAGACCAGATTATCGAAGCCCTACAGGCTGAAGATAAGAAGAAGAAATTGGAAAACCTTTAATAATACTGTACTACTTTTAGCTTAAGAAGGGACAAAAACTCATGCAGTTAAATATCAAAGATTTACTCAACAAAACAGAAGAATATTTTCGGAATAATAATCTGGATAGCCCTCGCCTGGATGCAGAGGTTTTATTGGCTGATCTGCTCGAAACTGATAGGGTTAAGCTTTACGTTAATTTTGATTATCCTTTAACTGACGAACAGTTGTCAGCATATAGAGCCCGGATTAAGAAGCGGGCTCAAGGTATTCCTGTCAGCTATTTGACCCGAAAAAAAGAGTTTATGTCCTTAGAACTTCAGATCGAACCAGGAGTTTTGATCCCCCGTCCGGAAACCGAGGAGTTAGTGGAGAAGGTGTTAGAAGAGCTTAGAGGCCAATCTAGTTCAGACCATAAAATAGTTGACGTAGGAACTGGTAGTGGAGCTATTCTGGTCAGCCTATTATATTACCTTCCTGAAGCAAAGGGAATCGGAATCGATATATCTCCTCAGGCGATCAGGGTGGCTAGAGAAAATTTGAAGCAGCATGATCTTAACAAGCGAGCAGGTCTGATAGAAGGAGATCTTTTATTACCTTTACTGCCGGAAAGAAAAGGCCAGCTTGATCTGGTTATTTCTAATCCACCTTATATCCCCAATAGGGAATATAAGGATCTGGAGCAGGAGGTTAAATCCGAACCCAGGAACGCTTTAGTGGGAGGAAACGACGGTCTGGATATTTATCGCCGCTTGATACCTCAAGCAGCTCAGCTGCTCCGTCCGGGAGGGTTGCTAGCTTTGGAAATTGGACATGATCAGGGGGAAGATATCAAGAAAGTTTTCCAGGGATCCGAAGCTGATTGGCAAAAAGTAGAGGTGTTTCAAGATGGAGGCGGTAGAGATAGAATTGTTATGGTTAGAACCGGAGGTGAACGATAGGTGGAAACAGAAGTTTTAAAGATCGATCCCAACTTACCCCCGGAAGAGTTATTAGCCTCCCCGGCTGTGCAGGAAGCTGCTTACCTCCTCCAGCAGGGAGAAGTGGTAGCTCTGCCTACCGAAACGGTATATGGTCTGGCTGGAGATGCATTTAATCCTGGAGCTGTCAAAAAGATATTTGCAGCCAAAGGCAGACCTGCAGATAACCCTTTGATAGTCCATATTGCTGAACATCAAGATATATATCAACTTATCCCTAAAGCTATTTCTCCAACTGCATCTAAGTTGATCAGTAATTTTTGGCCGGGACCTTTAACTTTGATTTTACCTAAAGTTCAGGAATTACCTGAGGTAACTACGGCCGGTTTAGATACAGTCGCTGTGAGAATGCCTTCTCATCCTGTTATCCGCGCCATATTATTTCGGTCTGGTTTAACCCTGGCCGCTCCAAGTGCTAATTCATCAGGCTTTCCCAGTCCCACCCGGGCCACCCACGTCCAGAGAGATCTGACGGGTAAGATCCCCTTGATCATCGATGGAGGTGCCTGCTCGGTAGGACTAGAATCTACGGTATTGGACCTGACCAGGACTTCACCGGTATTATTAAGACCAGGAGCGGTTACAGCTTATCAAATTGAGGAAGTTCTCGGGATTAAAGTTGAGCGTAAGTATGATATAATGGAAGATGAAGCACCACGGTCACCTGGAATGAAATACAAACATTATTCACCTGAAGCTGAAGTTATCCTGCTGGTTGGAGATGATCCAGCTTCGATCTGGAGGGAAGCATGTAAATGTTCAGGCAGGAGGGCTTTATTGATCAGTAATGAAACCTCCCGAGAAATAAATGAGTTATTAATTGAGAAAGAAGTGACTCTAGCAGAAGATTGTGCTCAGGGAGAACTGGAGATAGTTGAGATGGGTAGTTTCGCCAGCCCAGAATTGATAGCTCGCCGCCTTTTTGCTTTATTGCGAGATATGGATAATCAAGGATTTTCTACTCTTTTAATAGAAGAGATTTCCGATATAGGTGTGGGTGAGGCTGTGATGAATCGATTATTGAGAGCAGCCAGTAAAATAATAAAAATCGATTAAAAAGCAGATGAGTGAGGTGATATTATGAAAGAAGTTATTTTTGTATGCACAGGTAATACCTGCCGCAGCCCTCTGGCTGCAGAATTATTTTCTAGAAAGATCGTTGAATCTGATGAGCTGCAGAAAAGTGATTTCATAATCAGTTCCGCCGGTATATCAGCTTTTGCCGGCCAGCCAGCCGCCGGTCATGCCTGCCAGATAGCGGAAAAGTACGAGATTGATATCTCCAGTCACCGCAGCCAACCTTTAAAGAACGAGATGATGGCTTCAGCGACCTTAATTTTAACCATGACTTATCAGCAGGCTGAACAGTTACGAGGAGAATATGAAGAATTTAAAGATAAAATTTATTCTATCACAGAGTTTTTGGGTGTTAGTGGGGATGTGATCGATCCTTTTGGAGGCGATTTAGAAGATTATCATCAAACTTTTCGTCAACTCAATGACTTAATGGAAGGAATCGCAAATAAGCTGCCTGAATATTTGGCTCAGGCAGGAAATACAGAGAGTGTAGAGAATAAATCAATAAGGAGTGATACAGTGAAAGTCGCGATTGGCTCTGATCATGCGGGGTTCAATTTGAAAGAAGAGGTAAAGAATTGGTTGGTTGAAAAAGGTTATCAAGTTACCGATCTAGGTACCGATAGTCTGGAATCAGTCGATTATCCTGACTTTGCCCAAAAAACTGCAGCAGAAGTCGCCCAAAACAAATCTGATTTAGGGATTTTAATTTGTGGGACCGGAATCGGGATGGCCATATCTGCCAATAAGGTGGAGGGGATTAAAGCGGCTCGGTGTCAGGATACTTATTCGGCTCGAATGGCTAGAGCCCATAATAATGCAAATGTATTAACTATGGGAGCTAGAGTTATAGGAACTGGATTGGCTTTAGACGTAGTAGAAACTTTCCTGGAAAGCGAGTTTGCTGGGGGCCGCCATCAGAGGAGAGTAGATAAAATGACAGAGTTAGAGAAGGAGATGTCAAAATAATGAGCGAAGTTTTTAAATTTGATCATCCATTGATTCAACATAAACTAACCTTATTGCGCAGTAAAGAAACTGGCCCTAAAGAGTTCAGAGAACTGGCCGATGAAATTTCGACTTTGATGGCTTATGAAGTTACCCGGGATATGCCGGTTCAGGAAGTTGAAATAGAAACTCCCGTGGGTAGAACGAAGGCAAATGTAATTTCCGGTAAAAAATTAGGGATAGTCCCAATTTTAAGGGCTGGTTTAGGGATGCTTGATGGAGTACTTAAACTTATCCCAACGGCTAAAGTAGGACATATAGGCCTGTACCGGGATCCAGAGACCCTGGAACCGGTAGAATATTATTGTAAACTTCCTACAGATGTTCCCGAAAGAGATCTAATTGTTGTTGATCCTATGTTAGCTACAGGGGGTTCAGCCTCTGCTGCTTTAAAATTCATCAAAAAACGGAATCCCCGGGGGATAAAGTTTATGTGTTTAGTTGCTGCTCCTGAAGGGATTAAAAGAGTTCAACATGATCATCCAGATGTAGATATATTTACAGCTGCTGTGGATGAGAAACTTAATGACCATGCTTATATCGTTCCCGGCCTGGGAGATGCCGGCGACAGGTTATATGGGACAAGATAAGTGATCAGAGGGGAGAATATTATGTTTTTATTGGTCCAGGTTTTTTTAATCAGTTTAATAATTACTTATGTAACAACTCCTATTGTTAGGCGTTTAGCTATAAAATTTAAAGTGGTTGACGAACCAGGGAGGCGCCGCATCAATATTAAGCCTGTACCCAATCTAGGTGGGATCGCCATCTACTTAGGATTTACCACGGCAGTTTTATTTGGCAGCAGCTCCGGGTTGGAAAGGACCGGGATAATATTTGGTGGTACTTTAATCATGCTTATAGGAGTTATCGATGATCTGGTAGAACTTTCTCCCCGGGTTAAGCTGTTAGGGCAGACTTTAGCAGCAGGAGTTTTAATTCTGGCTGGAGTCTCTATTCAGTTTATCAGTAACCCTTTTTCCGAAGGGATGTTCTATCTAGGCTGGTTCGCTATCCCTGTTACCCTGCTCTGGATTGTAGGGGTAACCAACACAGTCAATTTAGTTGATGGACTTGATGGTCTTGCTGCCGGGGTGTCAACCATAGCTGCTGTTACCCTACTTGTAGTTAGCCTGCAGGAGGGGCAGGTTTTAACGGCCATTTTAACGGCCGCTTTAGCTGGTAGCTCTCTCGGTTTTCTTCGCTTTAATTTTTATCCGGCGCGAATTTTTATGGGCGACGGGGGTGCGATGATGATCGGGTATATACTTGCCGCCGTTTCTATAATCGGGGCTTTAAAAAGTGCTGCCGCGATGACTCTTTTTGTTCCTGTGTTAGCCCTGGGTATCCCCATTTTCGATACGGCCTTTGCTATCGTTAGAAGGTTATATTACAAGCAGCCCATCGGGCGGGCTGATAATGGTCATCTGCATCACCGCCTGCTGGCTTTAGGTTGGAATCAGCGTCAATCGGTTTTGATCGTATATGGTATGAGTGTATTATTGGGGGCAATTGCTGTAATAGTTAATGGTTTAAACCTGCAAAATGGTTTACCCCTGGTTTTTTTAGCCGGGACCGTGTTGATGTATAGTTGTTATAGATTAGGGGTATTTACTGTCGAATTACCAGGTGAAGGCCACTCTCTTCGTCAAAACAACCAATAAACAGGGCAGCATAAGTACATATTTTGAAAATTTTGACTTGTAGCTCTCGGGCAGGATTTTCAAAGTTTATAAAGAAGATAGGAAGAAGGAGAGAGTATCATGGATAAAAAAGACCTGGCAGGTATAATGAGGGCTTTTGGTTTAATTACATATCTGGGCCTTTTGATGATCATCTCCATAGGCATAGGTTATTTTCTTGGGTCCCGGCTCGATGGTTTCTTTGGTACCGAGCCGATCATAACTATTATTGGCCTGATCATAGGGGTTGGAGCGGGATTTTTCTCTGTATATCAGGTGATAAAGGGGACCATGGGATAATGGACAATATTTTTTCAGAACAACCCGAGGTGGTTGTAAAAACGATAACGCTAAGAACAGGAATAATAGGAGCGATCTTATTGGTTTCTGCTCTTGTAAGTCAGGAAAGAGAGGCTGCCCTTGGCTTAATTTTTGGCCTTGCTGTCAGTCTTTTGTTATTTAGGTTGAAATTTATCCATAGTAAGAAAGCTATAGAGATGAACAACCCGAGTCAAGCAGATAAATACATGCGTAACAAAGGTTTTGTTAATTTTTTTATTTATTTTGTAGTTCTTTTCGTTGCCCGCTATAATCCAGGACTTAATTTTTTTGCGGCAGCGGTAGGATTACTATTATTGAAATTTACAATAATCGGTTCTGCTATTATGGAAATGATAAAAACTGGCTGGCAGAATTACAAAAACGATAGATAGTTGAATTAAAAGGTTATTTTGAGGAAGGGGGTTATATTATGGATCCAGGACCACAGGTAGTCACCTATTTATTTGGGAATGAACTCATGCCGATTACAAATACATTAATTTGGGCTTGGGTTGTTGTTTTAACGTTAATTGCACTGGCCTGGTTATCTACCAGGAACTTAAAAGAAGTGCCCACTGGGCTGCAGAATGGAGCCGAGTTATTTGTGACTTCTATACTGGATCAGATAGAACCGATGATCCCTGGTCATGGCAGGAGATTATTACCTTTTATTGGGACGATCTTTGCATTTATTGGCCTATCTAATCTTGTCGGTTTTATTCCCGCAGTTACTAATCCAACTGCAGATTTAAATACAACTTTAGGCCTTGGGTTGGTTGTATTTCTCATTAGTCATTACGAAGGTGTTAAAGCTAACGGAGTATGGGGTTACGTTAAGGGTTTTGCTGAACCAGTTTTTATCTTATTTCCACTTAACGTGGTAAGTGAGCTGGCTAAACCGATATCTCACTCCTTTCGTCTATTCGGGAACATGGTAGGCGGAGGGATTATTATTACATTGATTTATCAGGCTGCCCCCTGGGTAATGCCGGTTCCGCTCCATGCCTGGTTTGATCTTTTTGTAGGGGCCGTTCAAGCCTTGATCTTTGGCATGATCGCAATAGCATATATAGCTGTTGCTCGGGACTAAGGTGGGAGTAGCTAATTAAAATTTTAGATGCCTTTGGAAGGGAGGTAGAAAAAAATGGTTGAGTTTTCTCCAGATGTTATTGATACTATTATAAGTGCAGCCGCTCTTTTAGGCGCCGGTTTTGCGATGATCGCAGGAATCGGACCTGGTATTGGGCAGGGTTACGCTGCTGGTAAAGCCGTTGAATCTGTTGCCAGACAACCTGAAGCGAGAGGTAATATTATAACAACAATGCTCTTAGGTCAGGCTGTAGCTGAGTCCACAGGTATTTACTCTTTAGTAATTGCGATCGTATTAATCTTTACAATCGCTTCTTAATTTTGCTGGTTAATTATCGGCCGGTCATCTTTAGGCCGGCCTGGCAATTATTCTATATTTATTTTAATAAGCTTGATTACTTAATACTGTCAGCCAGTTCAGTATATTTAGGTACAACTAATCAGGAGGTGAGCAGTAATTGGTAGATATTAATACAACATTAATCTGGGAAGTTGTAAACTTTCTGGTCTTAATTTATTTGTTAAAAAGGTTCCTTTTTGGACCGATCATGGAAATGCTTGATAGTAGAACAGAAAAGATTAAAAGCGACTTGAACCAGGCCCGGGAAAAGAAAGAAGCAGCTCAAAAACTGGAACAAGAAAAACAGGAAGAGTTGAAACAGGCCCGGCAGAAGTCACAGGCAATTGTAGATGACGCCGAAAAAAAGGCTAATAATCGGGCGGAAGAGATTATTCAAGCCGCTGAAGAAGAAGCCCAAAGGGTTAAAGATAGAAATATGGCCGAGATAGAACAGGCAAAAGCTGAAGCCGTTGATGAACTGAGACAGGAAGTTGCTGGATTATCTTTACAGGTTGCCAGTAAGTTTTTGCAGGAAGAGCTGGATGAAGAAGATCATATTAGGTTGATCAATAAATATTTAGAAGAATTAGATGCAGCAGGGCTGGGTGAAACTGGATGATAAAAAATGAAATTGCCCGTAAATATGGCCAGGCTATATTTCAGCTGGCTGAAGAAAATGATCGATTAGAGGCAGTAAACCAAGATTTACAGTTGTTAAGAAAAACGATCAGAGAATCTGCAGATTTCAAAAATTTATTATACCATCCCAGAATAGAACGTAAGGTTAAAAAGAAATTATTTCTGGAAATAATGGAAGATGACATCACCGAACTTACTGCCAGGTTCTGTCAGCTCCTGATAGATAAACGCAGGATAAACTACATCAATAATATAGTTAGAGATTATGAACTGCGTATTAAGGAGTTTCAACAGATACTAGAAGTTGAGTTAATATCTGCTGTAGAGCTTCCAGAAGAACTGGCAGAAAATATTAGATCCAGGCTGGCTGAAATTTTGGATTACCAGATAGAATTAACTGCAAAGATAGATGAAGATTTAATCGGAGGTATGAAAATAAAGGTCGGCGATAAAGTTATAGATGGTAGCGTTAAATCAGAATTAGAAAATCTGCAAAAAAGACTGAAACAAATACCTGTTAGTAAGCTAGGGGTGGAATGATAATGAAACTTAGACCGGAAGAAATAAGTGCAGTGATTAAAAAAGAAATCGAAAATTACGGTAGTGAATTACAAACTGTCGGCGTGGGTACCGTTTTAGATGTCGGTGATGGGATAGCTCACGTATATGGTTTAGAAGATTGCATGTCTATGGAACTTGTTGAATTTCCTAATGAAGTTTATGGAATGGCATTAAACCTGGAGGAAGATAATGTCGGGTGTGTGATCCTGGGAGATGAGAAAAAAATCCAGGAAGGCGATGAAGTCAAGAGAACTGGAAAGGTTATTGAAGTTCCCGTAGGAGAAGAACTGCTGGGTCGGGTTGTTAACTCTTTAGGCCAGCCGCTGGACGGGCAGGGTCAAATTAACACGAACGAAACCAGACCTACAGAATTTAAAGCTCCAGGCGTTATTACTAGAGAACCGGTAAAGGTTCCGCTTCAGACCGGTTTAAAAGCAGTTGACTCTATGATCCCGATCGGTAGAGGTCAGCGGGAGCTGATCATCGGTGACCGCCAGACCGGTAAGACAGCAATTGCTGTAGATACCATTATAAATCAAAGAGATAATGATGTTATATGTGTATATGTGGCTATCGGACAGAAAGCTTCCGATGTAGCCCGACTGCGGGAAAGGTTGGCTCGAGAAGGAGCAATGGATTATACGATCATTGTTTCTGCAACGGCAAGTGAACCTGCCCCCCTAAGATATATCGCTCCATATGCAGGTTGTGCTATGGGTGAATTTTTTATGTATGATCAGGGGAAAGATGTCCTGGTTGTGTACGATGATCTTTCTAAACATGCTGATTCTTATCGGGCGATGTCCCTCTTACTAAGAAGACCTCCTGGTCGGGAAGCTTATCCAGGTGATGTGTTTTACCTTCACTCTCGTCTCCTGGAGAGAGCGGCTAAGTTGAATCCTGATTACGGTGGAGGTTCCTTAACAGCTCTGCCTATCATTGAAACCCAGGCCGGAGATGTTTCAGCATTTATTCCTACAAATGTTATTTCTATTACAGACGGACAGATTTATCTGGAAAGCGAGCTCTTTTTCTCCGGAGTAAGACCGGCTATTAATGTTGGTATTTCGGTTTCTAGAGTCGGTGGAGATGCCCAGATAAAAGCCATGAAGAGTGTTGCCGGTACTTTAAGGCTTGATCTTTCTCAGTATCGCGAGTTAGAAGCCTTTGCTCAATTCGGTTCTGATTTAGATAAAAGTACCCAGCAGAGGCTGGCTCGGGGAGAAAGAATCGTTGAGATATTAAAACAACCTGAAAACCAACCTATGCCGGTTGAAGAGCAGATCGTCATAATTTATGCCGCTGTTAATGGATATTTAGATGAGATTCCTGTAAGCAATATCCGCCGTTTTGAAAAAGAACTTTTATCTTATTGTCGGACTTCATATTCTGAACTATTAGAGGACATTATTTCAGAGGGTAAATTGACCGAAGAGATGGAAGAGAAGTTGAAGGAAATCATCAATGAATTTAAAGAAACATTTTCTATTCAAGAAAAAAGCCTGGTCGGTGAAACTTCTGAAATAGAAGGCGATATTGAAGCAGAGCTGGAACAAGTTACTTAAGCAGTAAGAAATTGAGGTGAATATGTTATGGATACGATGAGAGATATTAAGCGACGCATCAGCAGCGTTGAAAATACTCAGAAAATTACCCGAGCTATGAAAATGGTTGCGGCATCCAAGCTAAGGAAAGCTCAGGATAAAGCCGAGGCGGCCAGACCATTTTTTCAAAAAACTCGGAGAATATTAGAGGATATCGTTGCTAATACTGAGGATATTGAAGAACACCCTCTGCTGCTTTCTCCAGGTGGAGATAAAACTTTGTATGTAATTATAACTGGAGATAGAGGATTATGTGGAGGGTATAATTCCAGGGTGCTTAAACAGGTTAAAAGTTCCTTGAGAAAAGAACCAGGTCCAATTCTTCCCATTGGTAAGCACGGATATAAACATTTTTTACGGGCAGAGCATGAAATGATGACCGAATACATTAATATAGATGATTATCCAGATTTTTGGTTTGCCCGGTCTGTTACAGACGATATTCTAGGTGCATATTTACAGGAAGATATAAAAAAAGTGAAGTTAGTGTATACTCACTTTGACTCACCTCTTAATCAGACGGTTTATGAAATTCAGCTTTTACCGGTAGTTACACCAACCGAAAGAGGCGAAGAACGAACTACCGCCGAAGGAGAAGAAGGAGAGTCAGCCTCAAGCCAGGTGGATTATCTTTACGAGCCATCTGCCCGTGAGGTTCTGGATATTGTGCTGCCTCAGTATTTGAACAATATAATTTATGCAGCTATTTTAGAGGCAAAAGCAAGTGAATTTGGAGCTAGAATGACTGCTATGGACTCTGCCACAGAAAATGCTACTGAAATGATCGAGGACCTTACCCTTTCCTATAATAGAGCAAGACAGTCAGCGATTACTAAAGAGATAAATGAAATAGTTAGTGGAGCAGAGGCCCTTAAATAAGGAAAAATTGATAGACAAATTAGTAAGGTTAAGCTGTAACAAAGGAGGAATTTGGCGTGAGTGATAAGAAAAATACTGGTAGAGTCATCCAGGTTATCGGTCCAGTTGTGGATATGGAGTTTCCTGCCGGTGAGCTACCAAATATATTTAACGCTGTAAAAATAATTGATGAAGAAAGAGGAATTGATTTAGTCTGCGAAGTGATGCAGCAGTTAGGGGATAATCGGGTTAGGTCAGTAGCTATGGATTCAACTGAAGGATTGGTAAGAGGAATGACAGCTATTGATCAGGATGATCCGATTACGGTTCCTGTTGGTGAGGAAGTACTGGGGAGAATATTTAACGTCCTTGGTGATACTATCGATGAACGGGGAGAAATAAATGCTACCGAGAGGCATCCTATTCATAGAGATCCTCCAGCATACGATCAGCAGGCAACCAGTACGGAGATATTTGAAACTGGGATTAAGGTTATAGACTTATTAGCACCATATTCTCGCGGGGGAAAAGTCGGTTTATTTGGGGGAGCTGGTGTAGGTAAAACCGTTTTAATTCAGGAATTAATAAATAATATTGCAATTGAGCATGGAGGTTATTCTGTATTTTCGGGTGTAGGCGAAAGAACCCGGGAAGGGAATGATCTGTATCTAGAGTTTCAGGAAGCTGACATTTTAGATAAGGTTGCTCTGGTATTTGGTCAGATGAACGAACCCCCAGGAGCTAGAATGCGGGTAGGTTTAACCGGTTTGACCATGGCTGAATACTTTAGAGATCAAAGGGGTCAGGATGTACTCCTCTTTATTGATAATATATTCCGCTTCATTCAAGCGGGGCAGGAAGTCTCAGCTTTGCTCGGCCGGATGCCCTCTGAGGTTGGGTATCAGCCTACTTTAGCTCAGGATGTAGGTGCACTGCAAGAACGCATTACTTCAACCAAGCAGGGTTCTATCACTTCAGTTCAGGCTATATATGTGCCTGCGGATGACCTGACTGATCCAGCCCCGGCTACGACTTTTGCTCACCTTGATTCAACTACTGTATTATCTCGGTCTATTTCTGAGAAAGGTATCTATCCCGCTGTGGATCCTCTTGATTCAACCTCACAGATTTTAGAACCGCGGATTATCGGGCAGGAGCATTATGATGTTGCCCGGCATGTTCAGGAAATTTTACAGCAGTACGAAGATCTGCAGGATATAATCGCCATACTTGGTATGGAAGAATTATCAGAAGAAGACAAAATTGTCGTAAATAGAGCCAGAAGATTAGAAAGATTCCTGTCCCAGCCATTCTTCGTAGCTGAACAGTTTACCAATGTTCCTGGTAAATATGTCTCTCTCGAAGATACTATCAAAGGCTTTAAAGAAATTCTGGAAGGCAAATATGATGATCTTCCTGAAGAAGCGTTTTATATGGTAGGCGGGATCGATGAGGTCTTAGAGAAGGCGAAAAGACTGGAAGCCGGTGAATAATAATGGCAAAAGTTCAACTTGATATAACTACTCCGAATAGAGTAGTTTACAGTGAACAGATCGAGATGCTGGTTGCTCGGGCGATAGATGGGGATATAGGGATTATGGCTGGACATACACCAATGGTTACAGCCCTTGAAACTTCTGTTATTAAAATCAAAACGGGAGATAAAGAGATTCCTGTTCCTATTAGTGACGGCTTTTTAGATGTTAAACCAGATAAAATCAATATAATCGTTAGAACTGCAGAACTTCCCGAAGAGATCGATCTAGAAAGGGCTAGAAAGGCTAAAGAAAGAGCTGAACGGCGGTTACGAGAGGCACAGTCTCAAATGAACCAGACCCGCGCTGAAGCAGCTCTGGAAAGAGCGATAGCTCGGATAAATGCAATCGACTCTCATGATAATTATAGAGGATAGAAAAATGTTTTAACTAATATAAGGCTTGACCGTTATCCGGTCAGCCTTTTTTATTTTTGGTTTGCATTAAGAGTAAAATAAAAATATAATTAAAGGTAAGAGTAAACAGGGGAAGAGATGATTTTATGAGAAATATTATGATGGGTACACTTATATTAGTTCTGGTTTTTGTTGTGTCCTCCCGGCCAGTTGAACAGGGAGATATAAGTCAATTCGAATCCTGGGAGCAGTATCTTGCTCTCCAGCCGGGAAGATATAGTTCTTACTCTGGTAAAGGGATGGAGTTTGCTGCGTTTAATCAGGAAGTAACCTATGTTCAACCTCCCCTTTATCAAGTTGAAGAAGAGTCCGGGGGTACAACGATGGTTTATGTTTATCTGCTCGGGAAAGACGAAATTTATAAGATTTACCAGGAAGGTGAATTTTATGAAGATAAAAATATCCTACCTTCTCTAATAAAAGAAGCTGGCACAACACGTCCAAATAAATTACTGGAATTTCATGGAGGACAGGTATTATTCCAGGGGCCGATCACGGTGGGGAAGAGTTGGCAGGCCGGTGATCAAAAGGTTGAGATCACTGCCATACTTGAAGAGATGCAGGTGGGAGCAGGTAATTTTTATAATGTGGTGAAGATCAAAAAGACCATTGGAGAAAGTGAAACATATGAATATTATGCTCCCAACATCGGCATGATAAAAAGTTTAACCGATTTTGATGGGGATCATATTATTTCGGAGCTTGAATACTTTAAAATTGGAGAACGACCAGATGGGTTTATGGTGAAATAGAGGAAGGGGAGGTAAATAAGAGTATGGAGAAGCAGATAAAAGGAATTTTATTTGACAAAGATGGTACCCTGATCGATTTTCATAGTATCTGGGTACCGGTTATGGAAAAATTCGCGGATAACATTATTAACGATCTACAAAATAGACATGGTAGATCATTACGCGATTTAAGCCCCGAAATAGTTCAAGAGATTAAGAAACAGTTAATCAGGGCAGTGGGGATTGATCCAGATACTAAAGAACTGGATCCGGATGGAGGTATAGCTGCAGGCACCGTGGAAGATATTGCCCGCTCGATAGCAGAGATCATAAAGAATAATAACTTTAAATTGGGTAATCCAAAGTATTCTGAATTGGTCAGGGAGTTAAGCTGGAGGATAGAATCGTGCGGGGAGGCGGAATTTGATCGGATCCAACCTACAGCGGATTTACAAACAATTTTACCTGAACTGCGGGAGCAGGGATATATTTTGGGGGTAGCCACCTCTGATAGTAGAGATTCCACCCTTAAAATACTTCGGGCCCTGGGGATAGAAGAAGAGTTTGCTTATATTGGCTGCGGGGATGACCCTCGCCCGCAGAAACCAGATCCCGCTGTTCTCCAGGACTTCTGTCAGGAGAATGATCTGGTTTCTCAGGAGGTCATGTTCGTGGGCGATACACCTACAGATCTAAAAACAGGGAAGAGCGGTAAAGCAGGTCTTGTAGTAGGAGTCTTATCAGGGGTGGGTAATAAAGAAATATTAAGTCCACTGGCTGATGAGATAATAGATTCAGTTGCCGACTTAAATTCAGTATTAAAAAGAAATTAAAATAAAAGTACAGGCCGATTTAAAATATCAGGCCTGTACTTTTTTGTTCATGTTCAGATTTGCTTATAGATAGATTTCGTTTAGATATTGAATTGGTCGATCGCCTGAGTTAGTTTTTTTGCTAATTCAAGTAGATTCTGGCTGTCGTCCTGGATCATATCGCTTATCCACCCATAACCGGCTCCTGCAATAGTCATGTTATCCAGATATTGATTAAAGAAGTTTTTAAATTAACCTCAGAAGCTACTACCCCAAGCACTTCCCCTTCATATATCAGCGGGGCAGCTTCTTTGCTAGATATTATTTTTTTGTCTTGTTGTAATGGGTTATAATAGATATAATAAAGGTAAGTATAGTTATGAAATAGAAAGAGGAGGAGATATTATGCGGACGATAAAAACTTCAACATTCTCTATTGCTGGGTACGACCCTCAAACAGGTGAATTGGGTATCGCCGTTCAATCAAAATTTTTAGCTGCGGGGGCGATAGTGCCTTTCGTCAGAATTGGAGCAGGCGCAATCGCGACTCAAGCTCTGGCCAATCCGGCTTATGGTCCTGATGGTTTAGACTTGCTTGAGCAGGGTTTAAGCCCTACCGAAGTTATTGAACAGCTTACAGCCGAAGACCCGGGGTCTTCGCATCGTCAGCTGGGGATCGTAGATGGTTCAGGTGAATCTGCCAGTTTTACAGGCAGAGACTGTCTTGAGTGGGCCGGAGGGATCACCGGAAATAATTTTGCTGTACAGGGGAATATATTGGTCGGAGAGGCCACTGTAGAGGCTATGGCCGAATCATTTCAAGAAAGCGAAGGTCAGCTTGCCGATAGGCTTTTAATGGCGCTGCAGGCCGGTCAGGCGGCTGGAGGCGATTCGAGAGGCCAGCAGGCGGCGGCTCTGCTTGTACATAAAAAGGATGGTGGTTACGGAGGCTTAACAGATAAGTATATCGATCTCAGGGTGGATGATCATCCAGAACCCATAAAAAAACTGGCCGAATTACTCGACTTATTTTATCTCTACTTTAAGGAAAGCGATGTAGAGGAAGTCGAGTTATCCGGCCAGCAGTTAAAAGAAGTTCAACAATTATTAATCGACTTTGGAATTTATGATGGTCCTGTCGATGGCAGGTATTCTGAGGATTTTGCTCAAGCTCTGGAAACATTTTATAGCAGAGAAAACTTCGAAGAACGGATCCCTGACGGGAAAACTATGCCTGTGGATATTTTGGATTATCTTCGTAACAGAGTTAATGGTTGAGTAATTTAAACATCAGCGGGTAGTTCATAACGTTTACCTTGAAAGATAGAAGCCAGGATGATAGAACTTAATATTACCAGAGGTAAAGAAACGCCGATCCTGATTAAGGTGAACTCCAGTCCCAGGATTGATGCTTCCATTATGCTCATGGGAATCATGACCAGGGAAGCAGAAGTAATATAGGTGAAGATAGAACTATAATCAGCTCCTTTGTGGTAGAGAGAATTAGCGACCGGGAAAGCTACGAAAGTACCTCCAACGGTGGTTGCTGCCAACAAGATGGCGTAAATATGCTTCTTTATGCCAGAAGCAGCCCCAAAGTTTTTCTCGATCGTTTCTTTTTCTACCCAAATCTCAAATAGCCCGATGATAATAAAGGCTGGAGGTAGAATTAAGATCATATCTCTAGCAAATATCCAGAAATTTTCTCCTACTGTTATACCAAAATCGAAGTTAATCAACCGGGAAACAATTAAAAATGCGACAAAGATCCCAAAGATAGTGTAGTCCAGGGTATGATCATTTTGCTTTTTTTTCTTATTCATTTAAAATAACACCTCTCCATAGAAAAGCCCCATAGCTAAAGTTATTAATGCTGCTACGATGAAGCTGGCTGTATTGCGGTAGATAGTTGCTTTCACGCCCAGGTATTCTTTTTCTACTGGATACGTGACAATTCCTACCATCATTAAAGTTGTAATAAATGACGCTATTACCATGTAACTAACTCCCCTGCTTAAAAGTACCCCTGCCAGCGGATAGGCGATAAAGCCAGGCATCATGGTTATAGAGCCGATGATTAGACCTAAAAAACTACCCAGAATTATATTTTGTCCCCCTAAATATTCGACGATCAGGTCTTCTGAAAAAAGCAAAACCAGTGAAATTATAACCAGCAGTTTTAAATAACCAGGTAAGATTTTCATGAATTTTTTCTTGCCTAATTGAACTGCTTGTTTCGTCTTTTCTTTACTAAAAAAGAATGAAATGATTAATAAAATTGCCATTATGATATATAATACTTCCATTTATGTGGTTCCCCCTTCTATACCCCTAATGGGTAACTCTGTATTTATTATAAATGCTCCGGGGGGGTATGTATGTAAACTGGTTTACATTTTTCTTGACATGGTTTATTTTGAATGATAAAGTATAAATATAGTTATATAAAACACAATAAGTCTTCAGGGCAGGGTGAAATTCCTGACCGGTGGTGACAGTCCACGAGCCTAATAGGTTGATCTGGTGTAATTCCAGAACCGACGGTAGAGTCCGGATGAGAGAAGAGTTTATAGTTATTTAACCTGCCCTGGCGCTTATACCAGGGTATTTAATATTATAGGGGGTAATAATTAACATGAATTCTTCGACTCAGAAAATGGTAAGACTTGCAGTATTGGCGGCTTTGGGGGTAATTTTATTGACCTTAATAAGATTCCCGATTATTCCTTCTGCTCCTTTTTTAGAATATGAGCCAGCTGATGTACCTATTTTAATAGCGGCCTTTTTATATGGTCCAGTTTCCGGATTGATTGTAGCTGTTACGGTTGCTTTTCTTCAGGCACTGACGGTCAGTTCAGCTAGTGGTTGGGTCGGATTTATTATGCATGTAATTTCTAGTGGCACTTTAGCTGTGGTGGCCGGTTTGATTTATCAGCGATACCACAGCTATCGAGGCGGAGTTGCTGGATTAATTTTAGGTACTTTGGCCATGACCTTAATAATGATACCAGCCAATCTATTTTTCACAGTTAACTTCTGGGGTATTCCTGCCGATGTAGTTAAGTCTATGATCGTCCCTTCGATAATTCCCTTTAATCTGATTAAAGGGGCTTTAAATGCGACTTTAACCATTCTAGTATATAAGCCTTTTGCTGCGATAATACTGCAGGAGAACAGTAATCCTGGGGGGCTGGCTCGACAAAAAAGTAATTCTTAAAGTATAATAAGTTAAAATAATGAAACCTCCACCTATAATATAATTTAGGTGGAGGTTTTTTTGCAGGAAAATAATATTTTAGCGTGAATTAATGTGGTAGGAAGTAAAAAGTTATAAGCTGGAGGAAAAGAGTCATAATCTCAAGGAGGTCATAAAGGTGGCGAGAAATATAAGTGCAGATTATGGGGTCAAAAAAGGCAAAGGGTTTATTCGGTTACTCATTTTCATCAGCTGGGTAGCCTGGTTACCTGGAGTTATCAGTAATCAGACACTGATGGACAATATGGTTTTAGGGTCATACTTAGCTGGAAGTATTGCACCGCTTCTGGCAGCCGTGATATTTATTTTCTTTAATTATACCAGCCAGGATAGAAGAAGTTTTAAAAAAAGGCTGCTCTCACCGCGCTATTTCCCGGCTAAATGGTATCTAATTATCTTTATTCTCCCATTTTTAGTCCAACTGCTGGCCTGGGGGGCGGCAGATTTTGCAGGTTGGAGTAATGAAACCCTAATTTCCCTTAGTTTTAAGGAAGATTTTAATTCGTTAGGTTTAATTTATTTCTTGATTATTATTGTACCAGCCATATACCAAGAGATTGCCTGGCGAGGAATCGCTCAGTCTGAACTGCAAAAAGCCTGGTCAGCTTTAAAAACAGCTCTGGTTATAGGGATGGCCTGGATAATTTGGCAGCTTCCCTTGTTTTTTATTGGAGGAACCGCCCAGGCAAGTCTAGAAGTTTCCAGTTTAAGTTTTTGGCTGCACCATTATGATATTATAATAATGGCCCTCGTTTTTACCTGGATTTATAACAAAACCGGTCAAAGCGTGTTTGCTGTGATAATTTTCAACGCTGTCTATTATTTTTCTCAGGAATTATTTCAAATGTCGATTCAGGCCGATATTCTAAGTAAAATATTATATACTTTTCTGGTCATGTTTTTGATCTACCGGCAGGCCCTAGAAATTAATAAAACAAAAACATCATACTAAATCCGGGCAGTTCAATTGTCTATTTAAAGCTTTTAAAACAGCTCTAGAAGAAGCAAGAGCTAAGTTATCATTGATATAAACTGTACCCACTAATCTATGACCACTGTGCATATTTCTTCCGTAAAATAGCTGTATTTCAACTATAACCGCGTCTCCATTCCGGCCTGTGACTGATACATTTTCCATTTGAATGCTGCCGTTCATTAATTTATATTTTTCTATGATTTGAATCATACCTTTGGCAGCCAGCCAGGCGTTCCCCTCTACATTGGAGCCCTGGATATATTCTTCTTTTACTTCATTTCCCAGTTTGAATTTATAATTACAGGCTGGACTGTTGTTATCCTGATATACATTTATCAATTCGATCTTTCTATTAAAATCTGCTTCTAACTCGGGTATCCCATTTAAACAGGCGATGCTGATCTTCTTATGATCTATTTCCTTCCCGCTTTCTACCAGGACGATAGTCTCTATATCTCTAACTATTCGTTTAGGTTCTCTACTGTCGTCAGAAATAATATGTATTTCTTTTATATCATTTTCTCCGGTGATCCTACACGATATAACTCCATTAATTGCTTCAATCTTATCACTGATTTTGCTCATTTAGTTCAACCCTCCAATTCTGTTATTTTGAATTAACTCAACCATCATCTCTGCATAATTAGGATCAAACTGTTCTCCCGCACATTTGTTAAATTCAGCAATAATTTCTTCTTTATTTAAAGGGGGCTTATATACCCTTCCCGTAGACATAACATCATAAGCATCGCATATGCTTAAAATTCTGGAACCGAGAGGGATTTCTTCTTCGGAAAGGCCTTCGGGATAGCCATTGCCATCGTAACGTTCGTGGTGATATTTAATAATGTCGATATCCTCTTTAAAAATATCCAGATCATCTAAAATTTCACATCCGTATTTACTATGTTTTTTCATTTCCGCAAATTCACTTTCGGTGAGTTTACCTGAACTTTTTAGTATATCATCACTCACACTTATCTTTCCGATATCATGAATTTTAGCCATGTTCACTATTTTTTCAATTTCATTATATTTCAGACCAGCTTTCCGACATAGTACCCCGGTATATTCGGATACCCGCTGGCAGTGGCCTTCAGTGTAGTCATCTTTAGAGTCGATTACTTTTAAGAAACTTTCGACTACCTGAGTAACTGTATTCATCTGCTGCAGTTTGGAATAGAAGAAATCTTTAACTATGTAGATTAATATTAATGAAAGAATTAAAAATATGCTGCCAAAATTTAAGTAACCTGCATAAAATATAAGAGCAGCAATATATGAAACAAAAACATTTTTGATTAAATTAGAATAGTATTTAAATATATTTTCAGGATGAACATCTTGAGATAAGGCTAAAACTATATAAACAAGTAAGTTATTAACAATATAATAACTAATTGCCGCTAATAAAAAACTAACAAATACAAAATTTGTTTGAAAATAATTTTCAACAAAATTAAATGTTACGCCTGCTGCTATTATTGATAAAAAGAAATTAGAGCGATTAAATAATGATTTATACCAATCAGGTCTATTTTCTTTTTTTAATTCAAATAAAAATAAAACCATTAGAAGTGCTGTCCAATAAGTTCCGATTATTGCTAGACCTGGCAATATTATAGGCAGTTTAATTGAAGTAGAAACCTTTGAACTAGATATTATAAATAAACTCGCATTGTGAGAAATAAAAAAGAGAATAGAGAATAGGATTATATTATTGATATCCGGTATTTCATTAATCTTAAATGTTAAATACAATAAAGTGAATAAAGTTATTGAAAAAATAAATGATAGATATATCTTTAGCTTTTTACTCATTATAAATCACCATACTTTCATTTTTAACGGCCAGGTATCAAATTAGTTATATTCTATCTCCATTGTGTAGAATCAGCAAGTACCTGAATGGCACTACCGAATACGATCATAGCAGTAGTTATCAGTACATATAATTTTTTCATTAAGTTAACCCCCTTCGATTTTTATGT